>DAITPY010000004.1:27909-67256 GCA_036833315.1 Candidatus Dormiibacterota bacterium | reverse complement strand
GGCCGCACCATCACCGAGACCGACATCGTCAACTGGTGCTCGCTCACCGGCGACTGGTTCTACCCGCATATCGACAGGGTCGCGGCGGAGCGCTCGATGTTCGGCCAGCGTGTCGCTCCCGGGATCATGGTCTTCGCGCTCGGCACCGGGCTCGGCGTCCCCGCCGACGCGACCACGATCCTCGCCAACTACGGCACCGACCGCCTGCGCTACACCGCGCCCACGTGGATCAACGACACCATCTACCTCGACGTCGAGGTCGTCGAGAAATCCGACAAGGACGCGAGGGCGGGACTGGTGTCGTACCGCTGGGACATCCTCAACCAGAACGGCGTCACCGTCTGCGCGAGTCAGCTGAAGATCCTCACCGCAAAGGAGCGTGCCCCCTATGCCGGCGTCTGAGAGCAGCCGCCCCGTCCTGCTGACCATCGATGGCGGCGTCGCCGAGCTGGTGCTCAACCGCCCCGACAAGATGAACGCGATGAACCTCGCGATGGTGCATGACTTCGTGCAGGGGCTCCGCGACGCCGAGGCCGGCGGTGCACGCGCCGTGCTCGTCCGCGGCGAGGGACGCGCCTTCAGCAGCGGTCGCGACCTGGCCGATGCCGACCCCCTGCACGAGGACGGTGCAGCGATCCTGCGCGACATCTTCAACCCGCTCATCGAGCGGATGGCGGACTGTCCGATTCCCACCATCGCCGCGGTCCACGGCGCGTGCCTCGGCACCGGGCTTGGGCTCGCGCTCGCCTGCGACGTCATCTATGCGGCCGATGACGCGCGGATCGGCTCCCCGTTCGCGCGGATCGGCGCCGTGCTCGACAGCGGCGCGCACGCCGCGTTCGTCGCGAGGATCGGCCCGCATCGGGCGCTCGAGCTCATCTACAGCGGCAGGCTGCTTTCGGGGCGCGAGGCGGCCGAGTGGGGGCTCGTCAACCGGAGCGTCGCCGGCGCGGACCTGGTCCGGCGGACCCGCGAGCTGGCGAGCGCCATCGCGACCGGTCCGACCGCCGCGTTCGTGGAGTCCAAACGGATCGTGCGCACCGTCCTCGACGAGCAGTCGTCCTTCAAGGACGTCCTCGAGCTCGAGGCCGAGGCGCAGGGGAGGGCGTCGCGGACCCACGACTACCAGGACGGCATCTCGGCCTTCCAGGAGAAGCGCAAGCCGTCCTTCACCGGGCGGTGACAGCTTTCCGATGACCGACCTCGCAAGCTCATTTCCCAGCCTTGGGTTCGATCGCCCCGAGGACGGGATCCTGGTCATCACCATGCGGGCCGAGGGCCGTCTCAATGCCGCCGATGCGGCGATGCATCGCGACCTCGCCGAGGTGTGGCGTGCCGTCGACGCCGACACCGACACCCGCACGGTGATCATCCGGGGCGCGGGCGGAACCTTCTCCTCGGGAGGCGACTTCGACCTGATCGAGGAGATCGCCTCCGACTTCGCGGCGCGGACCCGAGTGCTTCGCGAGGCGCGCGACCTCGTCTACAACGTCATCAACTGCAGCAAGCCCGTCGTCTCGGCGATGGACGGCGTCGCGGTCGGGGCCGGGCTGGTGGTCGGACTGCTCGCCGACATCTCCGTCGTGGCCCGCTCGGCCCGCATCATCGACGGTCACACCCGTATCGGGGTCGCCGCCGGCGACCACGCTGCGATCATCTGGCCGCTGCTCTGCGGCATGGCCAAGGCGAAATACCACCTCCTGCTCTGCGAGCCCGTCAGCGGCGAGGAGGCGGAGCGGATCGGCCTGGTCTCGCTCTGCGTCGATGACGACCAGGTCCACACCAAGGCCCTCGAGGTGGCCCGCAAGCTCGCCGCCGGCTCGCCGACAGCGATCAGCTGGACCAAGTACGCGCTCAACAACTGGCTGCGGGCGGCGGGGCCGATCTTCGACAGCTCGCTGGCCCTCGAGTTCCTCGGCTTCACAGGTCCTGACGTGTCCGAGGGCGTCGCCGCGCGACGGGCCAAGCGCGCCCCTGACTTCGTCGGGCGCGGCCCGCAGGGGTAGGATCGATCAACGTGAGTGTGGGTGTGGCGTCACTGACCAAGGCCGCCTGGCAGGAGGTGGCTGCGGAGGGATCCCTCGGCGAGTCGATCCAGCACGACGTCGATCTCAGCACCGAGCAGCTGCGGAGCCTCTACCGCCTGATGGCGCTGAGCCGGCGTGTCGACCGCCAGGCGATCAACCTCACCCGCCAGGGTGCGCTCGGGGTCTTCGCGTCGAGCCACGGCCAGGAGGCCGCACAGGTGGGGGCGGTCTACGCGCTCGAGGCCGACGACTGGCTCTTCCCGACCTACCGCGAGACCGTGGCCACCTTCGCCCGCGGCGTCGACATCGTCGAAATCCTCGCGCTCTTCTCAGGAAGCTGGCACTGCGGCTTCGATCCATATCAGCATCGCGTGGCCCCGCTGACCACGCCACTGGCCACCCAGGCGCTGCACGCCACCGGCCTCGCGATGGCGGCGCGGATCCGGCACGATCCGATCGTCGCGCTCACCTTCTTCGGCGATGGCGCGGCCAGCGAGGGCGACGCCCACGAGGCCTTGAACATCGCGGCGGTGTCTGCCGCTCCGGTGGTGTTCGTCGTCCAGAACAACGGCTACGCGATCAGCGTCCCGTATCGCCTGCAGACCAAGGCGTCGTCGATCGCACTGCGCGCCGCGGGCGTCGGCATGCCGGGGATCCGCGTCGACGGCAACGACGTCATCTCCGTGTACGGCGCGGTGCGCACCGCCGTCGACCGCGCGCGTCGCGGGGACGGACCGACGCTCATCGAGGCGGTGACCTATCGCCTCGAGGCGCATACCACCGCCGACGACACCAGCAGGTATCGCAGCGACGACGAGGCTGCGGCGTGGCTGGCACGCGACCCGGTCGAGCTGTTCCTGCGGGTGCTGCGCGAGCGGCAGGTCGTCGACGATGCATTCCTGGCGGAGGTCGACGCCGAGGGTGAGGCGGTCGCAGCGCGGATGCGCGACTCACTCTTCGACGCTCCCGCCGGCGATCCGCGCGAGATGTTCGACCACGTGTATGCGACACGGACACCACAACTCGACGCGCAGCGCGCCCTCCTCCAGCAAGAGTTGACCGCCGCCGAGGAAGCGTGATGGAGCTGACCATGGCGGGCGCGCTCAATGCAGCGCTTCGCGACGCGATGCGCGAGGACGACTCGGTTGTCGTGTATGGCGAGGATGTCGGCAAACTCGGCGGTGTCTTTCGCATCACCGACGGTTTGCAGGCTGAGATGGGCAGCGACCGCTGCTTCGACACCCCCGTCGCGGAGTCGGGCATCGCCGGCACCGCGCTCGGCATGGCGCTGTACGGCATGCGCCCGGTGGTCGAGATGCAGTTCGACGGGTTCTCCTACCCGGCGCTCAACCAGGTGATCAGCCACGTTGCCAAGTACCGCAACCGGACGCGCGGCCGGGTCGGGCTGCCGATGGTGATTCGCATCCCCTACGGCGGGGGCATCGGCGCGGTCGAGCACCACTCCGAGAGCCCCGAGGCGTACTACGTGCACACCGCCGGGTTGACGGTGGTGTCGCCGGGGACGCCCTCGGATGCCTACGCGCTGCTGCGCGCGTCGATCGCCACCGACGACCCGGTCATCTTTCTCGAGCCCAAGCGTCGCTACTGGTTGAAGGAGGACCTCGATCTGCCGGTGACGGCGCCGCCGATCGGCGAGGCGGTCGTCCGCCGTGCGGGCGCGACCGCGACAGTCATCGCCTACGGGCCGATGGTCACCACCGCGATGGAGGCGGCGTCACGCGCGGCCGAGGAGAGCGGTTGGGACCTCGAGGTCGTCGACGTCCGGACGCTGTCCCCGCTCGACATCGACACGCTGGTGGCGAGCGCCACCAAAACCGGACGCGCTCTGGTCGTCCACGAGGCGTCGCGGTTCGCCGGCTTTGGCGCGGAGATCGCTGCTGAGGTGAGCGAGCGTGCCTTCGGCTACCTCGCGGCGCCGGTGCTGCGAGTCACCGGGTGGGACGTCCCCTACCCGTCCGCCAAGATCGAGCGCCATTTTCTCCCCGACGCCGACCGCATCCTCGATGCAGTCGCGCGGTTGCTCGAGTACTGATCGGTGGCCACGGTTCGCGACTTCCTGATGCCCGACCTCGGGGAAGGGCTGACGGAGGGGGAGATCAATCGCTGGCTCGTCGCCGAGGGTGACGTCGTCGCCGTCGACCAGCCGATCGCTGAGATCACCACCGAGAAGGCGGTCGTCGAGGTGCCGACCCCATTCGCGGGGCGCGTTGCCGCGCTGCACGGCGGGGAGGGCGACAGCATCGCGGTCGGCGCGCCGCTGATCAGCATCGAGGTTGGAGGGACGACGTCGGAGGCGGCATCGGGAAACGTGCTGGTCGGCTACGGCACCAGCGAGGCCGCGCCACGGGCGCGGCGCAGTGTCGCTTCGCCGCCCGCGCATGGCGATGCGCCGCCCGCCGACGTCGCCGCGTCCCGGCCGACCACCGCCCCACCGGCGTCGCCGCTGGTGCGCCGCCTCGCCGCGGAGTTGGGACTCGACCTGTCCACCGTCGCGGGGAGCGGCCCCGGCGGCATCGTGACTCGAGCCGACCTCGAGCGTGCCGGGAAGCCGGATGGCGCGCACGCTCCGGCCGAAACGCCCGCTGCGCCGGCCGGCGCGGTGCGCAAGGCACTCACCGGTGTCGATCGCATCGCCGCGGAGCGGCTCACCAAGTCTCACCGCGACGCTCCGACGGCAACCGCATGGCTCAGAGCCGATGCAACCCGGCTCATGGAGTTGCGTGCGGAACTGCCTCCTGGAGCGAGTGATGCGTACATAACGCCCTTCGCGATGCTCTCGCGGCTGTGCGTGGTGGCGCTCCGAAAGTTCCCCCGCCTCAACGCGCACTTCGACACCGAGGCCAATGAGATCGTGACCTTCGCGCCGATCCATCTCGGCGTCGCGGTGCAGACGGATCGAGGGCTCGTGGTGGTCGTGATTCGCGACGCGCAGAGCAAGTCACTGCGGGGCATGGCTGATGACCTCCAGCGGCTTGCGATCGCTGCTCGCGACGGCTCGATCGATGCTGCCGATCTCCACGGGAGTACCTTCACGGTGTCGAACTTCGGTGCGTTCGGGGTCGATGGTGGCATTGCGATCATCAATCCCCCTGAAGCCGCGATCCTTGGAGTCGGGCGGATTTCGACCCGGCCCTGGGTTGTCGACGACTACGTCGTACCGCGATCCATCGTCGAGCTCTCGCTCGCCTTCGACCACCGCGTCGCTGACGGCGGCGTCACGGGCGGCTTTATCCGTCACCTCGCAGATCTCATTGAATCACCCGACGCGGCGCTGACAGATGACTGAAACGCCAACCCGCGCAGCGGTCGCCAAGTCCGACCTTCGCCGCGCCCAGGCCGACACCTGGGTGTACTTCGAAGGCGAGCTGTGCAGGTACGGCGACGCGCACCTCGGGCTCCTCACCCATGCGTTGCACTACGGGACAGGGTGCTTCGAAGGTATCCGTGCCTACTGGAGCGAGCGCCAGGGCCGCATGAACGTTTTCAAGATGCCCGAGCATTTCGAGCGCATGACCGGCAACGCGCAGATGCTGCACATGCAGCTGCCGCACGGCATCGAGGAGCTGTGCGCGATCACCGTCGAGGTGATGCGTCGCAACGCCTTTCGCACCGACGTGTACATCAGGCCGCTGGTGTACAAGGCGAACGAAGAGATCGGGATCCGCTTCCACAACCTGCGCGACGGCTTCATGATCGTTCCGGTGCCGTTCGGCGCGTACGTGGACACGACTGGCGGCATCCGCTGTCAGGTCTCGAGCTGGCGGCGCATGGACGACAACGTCGCGCCGCCGCGCTCGAAGGCCACGGGGATCTACATCAACAGCGCGCTTGCCAAGACCGAGGCCTATCTCAACGGCTTCGACGAGGCGATCCTGCTCACCCAGGACGGGCGGGTGTGCGAGGGCAGCGCCGAGAACATCTTCATCATGCGCCGCGGCCAGCTGATCACCCCGCCGCCGTCGGAGAACATTGTCGAGGGTGTGACACGGTCAACGCTGATGGCGTTCGCGCGTGACGACCTCGGCATCGAGGTCGTCGAACGGCGCATCGACCGCAGTGAGCTGTACATCGCCGACGAGGTGATCCTCTGCGGCACCGGCGCCGAGGTCTCCGCAGTTATCGAGATCGACAGGCGCCGCATCGCCGACGGCGAGCCGGGCACGGTGACCCGGCAGCTCCAGGATCGCTACTTCGCGGCGTGCAAGGGCGAGGACGAGCGCCACGCCGGCTGGCTGACGCCGATCATCTGACTAAGGCCACGGGCGGCATGGTCAGGCAGCGAGCTCGACGCCGACCTGGCCGAACTCCTCCTCGGTCTCGGGCACGACCGCGGGGCGAGCACCGCGGAGCACCACCGCCCCGGCAAGCGCGGCCATCGCCACACACCCCGCCGCGACCGTGAAGCCGAGGTGGTAGCCGGAGGTCAGCGCGCCATCGAGGACCACGCCGCGTGACAGCAGTCCGCTGGTATCGGCCGCGGAGACGCTGGCGAGCACCGCGACTCCGACCGCCGCGCCCATCTGAATGGCCACGTTGGCGACACCCGACGCCAGGCCGGAGTCGGTCCCGTCGACGCCGCTCATGGCGAGGAGGACGCTCGGCATGAATATCAGGCCGGCGCCCGTGCCCATCAGCAGGAGCGCGGGCAGCACGTCGATCACGTAGGCCGCATTCACCGGGGCGCGACCCAGCAGCAGCAGCCCGACCGTCATGAGCACGAGCCCTGGCATCAGCGTCGCCTTGGCGCCGAAACGCCCCACCAGGCGCGCGGTGACGAAGAGCGAGAACAGCGCGACGCAGAGATTCATCGGCATGAACGCAAGGCCCGCGCCCACCGGCGAGTACCCGAGCACGCGCTGCAGGTAGAGCGCGCCCAGGAAGAAGGCGCCGAACATGCCCACCGGGAACAGGGCACGAACCAGCACCGCACCGGCGACATTGCGCGACCGGAAGAAGCGCAGGGGGACGAGCGGATGGCGGGCGCGCGACTCGACGAGGATGAAGGCGGCAACCAGCACCGCGGTCACGCCGGCCATGCCGAGCGTCCGCGCCGAGAGCCACCCATTGCTCGCCGCCTCGAGGATGGCGTACACGGCGAGCGCCGGTGCGGCGGTGATGAGCAGGGCACCCCAGACGTCGACCCCGCTGCGCAGGCCTGTGCCGGTGTGCGAAGGAATGAGAACGGCGCCGAGGGCGAGCGCGGCCACACCGATCGGCACGTTGATGAAGAAGATCCAGTGCCAACCCACCGCGTCGGTGAGCACACCGCCGACGAGGAGCCCGATCGACCCGCCCGCGGAGGCGACGAAGGCGTAGATGCTCATCGCCCGCGAGGTCTCCTCGCGGCTCTCGAACAGGGTGACCAGGATGCCGAGGACCATCGATGACACGACCGCCGCGCCGATACCCTGCACGAATCGCGCCGCGGTCAGGGTCGCCTCGGTGGGCGCCAGTCCGCAGAGTGTTGATGCGGCGGTGAACAGGGCCACGCCGATGAGGAAGAGACGCCGGCGTCCGAGCAGGTCACCGAGGCGGCCCGCGAGCAGGAGCAGACCCCCGAAGCTGATCAGGTACCCGTTGATGATCCAGGCCAGCGATGCTTGGTCGGCATGGAGGTCGCGCTGGATCGACGGCAGGGCGACGTTCACCACCGTTGCATCGAGCACGATCATCAGCTGGCCCACGCAGAGCACGACCAGGGCGATCCAGCGCCGTGTCGCAGTCGAGCCCAGGGTCATACGGACCCCCGGCCGGTCGGGTTGAGGGTTTCACCGAGTGCGAGTGCTTTCATCTTGGGGCCTCCGTGTGGTAATGTTCGACGTGGATCGTACAACAATAGTTCGATGGGTGTCAAACAATGGGCTGGGTAACGGAGCTTCCCGAGGGTCACTCCTACGACGCGAGCGTCCTGGCGCCGCACCCCATCGCCCCGATCACCGAACTCCTGCAGGCGCTCGCCGACCCGGTGCGCCTGGCGGTGGTACGCGATCTCGCGGAGTCGACCGAGCCACGCCCCTGCGGCAGCCTGGTGCAGGTGGTGACCAAGTCAACCCTCAGCCACCACCTCAAAGTCCTGCGCGAGGCGGGCATCATCCTGATGCGTGTCGACGGGACCCGCAAGCTCACCAGCCTGCGCCGCGCTGAGCTCAACGAGGCCTACCCGGGATTGCTGGAAAGCATCCTGCGCGCCCCAGCCCCGCTGCCACTGCCGGAGCCCGTCCCCGGCTGAGACCGCGCTACTGGTCGAAGTCGAGGACGACCTTCTCCGAGGTCGGATGCGACTGGCAGGCGAGCACGAAGCCCGCGTCGAGCTCGCCCTGCTCCAACGCGAAGCACTGCTCCATCTCGACGCTCCCACTGACCAGCTTCGCCCGGCAGGTCCCGCACACGCCGCCCTTGCACGCATAGGGCGCGTCCGAGCGCACGTGCAGCGCCGCATCGAGAATGCGTTCACCGTCGCGCGCAAGCGGGAACGTGGATCTCCTGCCGTCGAGGACGATCGTCACCTCGCTGATGCCCTCGGCTGCGGGCTCAGGTGAGGCGGCCTCGCGGGCCTGGACGGGACGGGGTGCGTCGTCAGCGTGGAACAGCTCCGAATGGACGTGGCTCGCGTCGGTGCCGCGCTCGATGAGCAGTGCTCGCGCGCCGTCGATCATCTCGCGAGGGCCGCAGAGGAACCATTCGTCGACGTCCTCCGGACGGACCAGCTGATCAAGGAATTGGTCGAGGTGCTCGCGATCGATGCGGCCGTGGAAGAGCGCGACGTCCTGTTCCTCGCGCGACAGCACGTGGAACATCGCGAAGCGCTCCGGGTGCAGGTTCTTCAGGTCCTCGAGTTCCTCGAGGAACATGATGTCCTGCACGGTCCTGTTCCCATAGATGAGTGTGACGGTGCTGTCTGGCTCGGTCTCGAGGATGGTCGTCAGAATCGACAGGATCGGGGTGATGCCGCTGCCTGCCGCCACCATCGCGTACGACTTGGCGTGTCCGGGATCGAGCGCGGTGTTGAAGCGCCCGATCGGCGTCACCACCTCGATGATGTCGCCGACCTTGAGGTGGTCGTGCGCGTATGCCGAGAAGACGCCTCCGGAGAGGCGCTTCACCGCAACGCGCAGCCGCCCGGAGCCCGCGGCGCTGCAGATCGAATAGCTGCGCCGGATGTCGTCGCCGGCCTCGAGTGACCGGAGCGACACGTGCTGGCCGTGTGCGAAGCGATAGTCGTCCGCGAGTTCCGCGGGCACTGCGAACTCGATCGCGATCGCGTCGTCGGTGAGCCGCTCCACAGCGCTGACGCGCAGCGGATGGATGGTCGCGCGCCGGTGCGCCGCGGGCGCCTCCGGCGACGAGACAGTCAACCCTTCAGTGCTCCTTGAAATGCGGGAAGGTCTCGCCGCACTCGGCGCAGGTGCGCACGGCCTGACACTGCGTCGACCCGAAATGCGACACCTCACTGGTGTGCGCCGAGTCGCAGATCGGGCAGGTGACCGCAAGCTGGAGCAACTGCAGGCCGGGGTCGCGGGCGCGCGGGGGGGCGATGCCGTACTCGTGCAGCTTGCGGCGCCCTTCGTCGGTCATCCAGTCGGTCGTCCATGCGGGCGAGAGGACCACCCGCACCGTGACGTCGCGATAGCCTTGCGCGCGAACGGATCGTTCCACGTCTTCACGGATCACGTCGAGCGCCGGGCACCCCGAGTAGGTCGGGGTGATGTCGACGACCACGCCGCCGGAGTCGTTCACGCGAACATCGCGGAGGATGCCGAGGTCGGCGATGGTGAGCGCCGGCATTTCGGGGTCGGGGATCTCGCCGGTGAGACGGCGGATGCCGGCGACGTCGATCACCATGTGAGCCCCGGGTGCGCGCGATGGAGGTGTTGCATCTCAGCCAGCATGTACCCAAAACACTCGGTGTGCAGTCCCTGGCGGCCGCCGGTCGGCTCCCAGGTCCCCTCCGGCCTGGTCAGCGTCGCCTCGGCGAGCACGCGGTTGACGTGGGCATCCCACTGGAGGCGAAGGCGCTCCGGGTCGGGGGCGATACCGGTGTCGACGACGTCCCGCGTGACTGTGTCGCTTTCGAAGAGCTCGTGCGTGTAGGGCCACAACGCCGCGAGCGCGGTCTCCATGCGCCGGTGGCTTTCGTCGGTCCCGTCGCCCAAGCGCAGCGTCCAGTCGGTGGCGTGGTCGCGATGGTACGTCGCCTCCTTCAGCGCTTTGGCTGCGATGGCCGCAACCTGCGCGTCGGCCGACGTCACCAGCGCCTGCCACTGGGCGAGCTGGTAGGTCGAGCACAGCAGCTGGCGCACGATCGTGGTGGCGAAATCACCGTTCTCCTGCTCGACGAGCAGGCAGTTGACGAATTCGCGCTCGTCGCGCAGGTACGCGTAGTCGTCCTCCGAGCGTCCGGTCCCATCCAGCTCGGCGGTGCGTGCGTAGAACGAGCGCGCCTGCCCGAGCAGGTCGAGCGCGATGTTGGTGAGCGCCACGTCGTCTTCCAGCGTCGGCGCGTATGACGACCACTGCGCCAGCCGGTGGGAGAGCACCAGGCAGTCGTCGGCGATGCGCATCGTGTAGACGGCCGCCGCGTCGGCGACCACGAGGGTCACAGCTGCTGGACTTCCTTGGGAATCGAGTAGAAGGTGGGATGTCGGTACGCCTTGTCGCCGGCAGGATCGAAGAACGAGTCCTTCTCGTCCGGGGACGACGCGGTGATCACCGATGACGGGACCACCCAGATGCTGACGCCCTCCATCCGCCGCGTGTACACGTCGCGCGCGTTGCGCAGCGCCATCTCCGCGTCCGCGGCGTGGAGGCTGCCCACGTGGTTGTGCGAGAGCCCGCGCTTGCTCCTGATGAAGACCTCCCAGAGCGGCAGGCGTGTGTCATTGCTCACGCCGCGTGCTCCGTGACGACGTGCTTGGCTGCGTACGCCGCGGCCGCGTCTCGCACCCATGCCCCATCCTCGTGCGCCTTGATGTGATGCGCGATCCGCTGCCGGTTGCACGGACCGTCGCCCTGTACCACCCGCCGGAGCTCGTCGAAGTCGGGGTCACCGAAGTCGTAGTGGCCGCGTTCGGGGTTCCAGCGCAGCTTCGGATCGGGGGGAGTGAGGTCGAGCACCACCGCCTGCGGCGCCACCATGTCGACGAAGCGCTGACGCAGCTCGTCGTTGGAGAAACGCTTGATCCCCCAGGCCATCGACTGCGCGCTGTGTGTCGATTCCGCGTCCGGCGGGCCGAGCATCTCCACCGACGGCCACCACCAGCGATTCACCGCGTCCTGGGCCATGGCGTGCTGTTCGGGACTCCCGTGCGACAGCGCGTAGAGCAACTCGAAGCCCTGCCGCTGATGGAACGACTCCTCCTTGCACACGCGCACCATCGCCCGGGCGTAGGGCCCGTACGAGCAGCGGCACAAGGGGATCTGGTTGGTGATCGCAGCGCCGTCGACGAGCCATCCGATGGCGCCGACGTCCGCCCAGGTGAGCGTCGGGTAATTGAAGATGCTCGAGTACTTCTGGCGACCTGCGTGGAGCAGATCGATGAGCTCCGCACGGTCGATGCCGAGCGTCTCGGCCGCGCAGTAGAGGTAGAGGCCGTGGCCGGCTTCGTCCTGGACCTTGGCCATCAGGATCGCCTTGCGCCGGAGCGAGGGCGCGCGGGTGATCCAGTTGCCCTCGGGCTGCATCCCGATGATCTCGGAATGGGCGTGCTGGGCGATCTGACGGATGAGCGACTTGCGGTAGCCGTCGGGCATCCAGTCGCGCGGCTCGATGCGCTGATCGGCGTCGATGAGCCGCTGGAACTCCGCCTCGAGCGGATCCGCGACGATCTCAGGCACCTGTATCCCTCAGCTTCACATCAACTCAAATAGTCCATTTCCATTGTACGGCGGCATCCAAACAGCCGGACCCGGGCGCCCGGAGGCCGGGAATGCTCCTGACCAGGATTGGACGGCGTCGGAGCGAAGGGGCGACAATAGCCGCAAATGACTCAGGTTGCCGATGTTGCGGTGCCGGTGCTCGAGGGTACCGACCACGTCGAGTTGTGGGTCGGCAACGCGCGCCAGGCGGCCTATCACTATCGCAAGGCGTTCGGCTTCGACGTCATCGCCTACGCGGGGCCGGAAACCGGCGTGCGCGACCGAGCCAGCTACGTCCTCCAGCAGGGCAAGGTGTGCCTGGTGCTCACCGCGCCGCTGCAACCGGACGGTCCGGTTGCAGACCACCTGCGCTTGCACGGAGACGGCGTTCGCGCCATAGCACTGCGCGTCGCCGACGCCGCGGCCGCATACGAGGCGGCCACCGCGCGTGGCGCGCGCGGGGTTGCCGAACCAAGTCGCGCCGAGGACGAGCATGGCGTCGTGACCTCGGCCTCGATCGCCACGTTCGGCGACACCATTCACACCTTTGTCGAGCGTGACGAGTATTCAGGCGTGTTCTGGCCGGGATATCGAGCCGACAACCGCGGCGGCGACGGTGTCGGTCTGCGCTTCATCGATCACACCGTCGGCAACGTCGAGCTGGGCAAGATGGACGACTGGGTCTCGTTCTATTCCGAGGTCTTCGGCTTCGCCGTGTTCCAGGAATTCGACGAGCAGGACATCGCGACCCAGTACAGCTCGCTGCGCTCCAAGGTTGCGCGCGACCCCCGCACGCAGATCACGATGCCGATCAACGAACCCCACGTCGGCATCAAGAAGTCGCAGATCCAGGAGTACCTCGACTATTACCGGGGCAGCGGCATTCAGCACATCGCCATCCACACCGACGACATCGTCGGCACCGTGCAGCAGATGACCGACCGCGGCGTGGAATTCCTCGATACGCCGGGTGCGTACTACGACGCCCTGGGTGACCGCGCCGCCGGCATCGACGAGGATCTCGACCGCCTCCGCGCCCTGCGCATCCTCATCGATCGTGACGACGACGGCTACCTGCTGCAGATCTTCACGCGCCCCGTCGGCGACCGTCCGACGCTGTTCTTCGAAGTGATCCAGCGCAAGGGCTGCAAAGGCTTCGGGAAGGGCAACTTCAAGGCGCTGTTCGAGTCGATCGAGCGCGAACAGGCGGCGCGCGGCAACCTCTGACCACCCGGAGCGTTGTGGTCCCCGTCCGCCAAGCGGTTCGCGCGCTCATCGTCGACAGCTCCAGTCGAGTCCTGCTGTTTCGCGCGGACCTGCCGGATCGTCTGCCGTGGTGGTACGCGCCTGGAGGTGGAGTCGACGCGGGCGAAACCGACGAGCAGGCGGTCGTCCGCGAGGTCGCGGAGGAGACGGGCCTGGTCGTTGACGTCGACACGCTCCGGCCGCCGGTGTGGGTGCGTGACTACATCTTTCGATGGCAGGACAAGGACGAGCGGCATCTCGAGCGGTTCTTCCTGATCAGGATCGGCGAACATGCGGTCGATATCAGTGGTCTGGACGCGGGCGAGGCTGCGGTCGTCAGGGAATATCGGTGGTGGGCACCCGCCGACATGGCGTCGAGCACGGAACTCTTCTCACCGATGCGGCTCGCCGAGTTGCTGGTGCCTCTCCTGGAAGGGAGGCTTCCGGACGCGCCGGTCGAGATAGGGGACTAGGGGCACGAGCGCCTGGCGATCGCTACGCGCTGGTCGGTTCCTCGAGTCGAGCTCGGTTGATGAGCTGCGTGTCGGCGATCACGGCGTCCATGGTCCAGTACTCCGACCCGTCCAACTCGAGGTAGTGGTGGTGGTAGCGGGGCCTGGCTGAGTCGGGAGGCCAGGGCTTGACCACTCCGTCGCTGCGAATCAGCGAGACGAGAGCGAAGAACTCCTGCTCCAGGTCCTGCCGCCACTTCAGCACCGTGTACTCGTGCGGCCACTGGGCCATCGTCGCGGCGAATTGCCAGCGCACCTTGGCGATGTAGCTTCGAGCGTCGTCTTTGGTGAAGGCCATGAGCCGACGGTGGGACCGGGCCGCGACAACAGGGTGTCGGCGGTAGAAGCCCTGGTGTCCCTGAGATCAAACGCGCCAAGCGCATCAGGTTTGTGCGAAAATGGCGGACGGTGCCAGCCGGCACCAGGGGGGGATTCAGTGAGCGAACATGAGGACGCGTTGGCGCGCGTCATGAACCTGATGCGTGACCTGGAGCGTCAGCTGATCGAGATCAAGGAAGCGGTCATTCCCGTGCTCGTCGGCTCAAATGAGTCGATCGAGACCGCCTGGCGTGCCCGGACATTCCTGAGGCTCGCCGACCGAATGCTCGAGGACATGCACGACCTGCTGCACAACATGTGACCGGGCCGCGTCACCGGCCACGAAGTGCGTGCGACAGTACCGGGCGCACCATCTATGGAAGAGCGACCTGGGGATGAGCCTGGCGAGCGGGGATGGAGCGCGCTGAGCTCGAGCCTGGTCGCGCTCCTCTCCATCATCGCCGTCGCCGGGGGAATCGGCATCGCCGTCTCGCTGAGCCGGCACACGCCGACGGGGCGGGCGTCGCCGCCGGCCTCCGTTCCGACGCTGCAGTCAACGTCCGGCACGGTGGCCCGCGGACCCAGGTCCGGCGCGCTCTTCAGTGTCGCGGACGACCTTGCAACCCATGAGGTCGTGCTCTTCGGCGGCGTGGGCAACTACGCCAACACGTGGCTCTGGGATGGCATCCGCTGGAGGCAGGCGCACCCGTCGACGAGCCCGCCGGGCCGTTTCGGCGCCTCCGCCGCGTATGACCCCGACACCAGGACGGTCCTGCTCTTCGGTGGTCGCACTGAGCCGCGGATGCCCATCCATGACACGTGGGGATGGAACGGGACCGACTGGCAAGCGCTCGACAGTGGTGCCGGAGGGCCGGCACCGGGCACCGGCTCGGACATGGCGTGGGACGACGCGCTCCATGAGATGGTGCTGACCACGCAGTCGGGTGTCCTTGGGGAGCCTGCAAGCACGTGGGTCTGGGCCGGGACGCAGTGGCGCCACCCCGCCGGCGCACACCTGCCCGCCGGAGCCTTCTACACCCCGATGTGGTTCGACCCGAAGACCAAGTCGCTGCTCGCCGTCGGCTGCTGCGAGGGCCCACCGCCGTCGACCGGTGCCGTGAACACGACCTGGCGCTGGAACGGTTCGACGTGGAGCCTGCTGGCCACGCCGAGCCAGTCGCCGGTCGACGCGTCGACCATGGCGCTCGACCCCGCGACCGGCTCAATCGTGCTGTGCGCGTGCGGTTCGCTGCCGGCGGAGCCCCGATTGTTGCAATGGGACGGGAGCGCCTGGGAATCGATAGCCGCAGGCGCAATCCCGGTTGATCACGGTGTCGAGATCACCGACGCCGAGCGGCATCAGCTGCTCCTGCTCGGCTCTCCGGTCGCGGACACGCAATCAGGACCGCAACCGGTGCAGGTCTGGACGTTGAGCGGCTCGTCGTGGCGGCGGGTTGACAGGCCGAACACGTAGGCAGGTCAGCGCGGAGGCCACGGACCCGGACCGGGATTACCGCGGGGTACCTCCGCCCAGTCGGCGCGCGGTGGAGAGAAGCTCTCGACAATGGTGCATCCGGCGGGGCCTGTGGCCTCGACGGTGTGCGGCACCTCAGCGGGGATCACCCACATGTCGCCGGGGCGGCGCAGCCGGCTCTCACCGCCGACGTTGAACGTGAACTCGCCACGCAGCACGACGCCGACCTGTTCGTTCGGATGTCGATGCTCCGGCATGCGCATACCCGGCTCGAGCTCGAAGACCGCCAGCGTGATGCGCTCTCCGTCGACGGCACGGACGCGGATGCCATCCATGAGCGCGATGGGCGCGAGATCGTCGACTGACGCAAATTCGTGCTGATGTTGGCGCTCGGTCATCTCAGGCCCTGTTCGCCTCGTATGTCTTCATCCATCGCAGCGATGATCGCGTGTCCGTGAGCGGCCGGTATTCGAGACCGACGAACCCTTCATACCCCACGCGGTCGAGGTCGTCAAGGAACGCTTCGATGGGCTGCGAGCCGGTGCCCGGCTCGTGCCGGCCCGGAACGTCGGCGATCTGCACATGCGCGATCAGTGGAAGATGCGCGTGCAGGCATTCGATTGCATCTTCACCTGCCATGGCAGCGTGGTACTGATCGAGCTGCAAGCGCACGTTGGGATGATGGACGGCCTCGACGAGCGCCACAGCAGCTGCGACGGTTCCCGCCCAGTAGCCGGGGATGTCGACGTTGTTGATCGCCTCGACGAGCAGGGTGATCCCGGCATCCTTGGCCAGCGGAGCCGCCATGGTCAGATTCGCGATGGCGGTCGCGCGCGCCTGATCGTTGCCGACACCGGCAGGCGGCACGCCCACCAGGCAGTTGAGGCGGGTGGTGCCGATCTGTCCGGCGAGCCGGATTGCCTCACGCACCGCGTGCAGGAATTCCATCTCCCGCCCCGGCAGCGTCAGCAGCCCGCGCTCGCCGGCGGCCCAGTTGCCCGGCGCGGGATCGAAGTCGACCATTTGGAGGTCGAACCTGTCGAGCGTCCCCTCGAGGCGATCGGCGTCGAGCTCGTGCGGAAAGAGCATCTCGACCTGGCTGAAGCCCGCCGCTGATGCCGCGGCGAAGCGCTCGTAAGGACCCAGCTCCTGCCACAGCATGCTCAGGTTGGCCGCGAAGCGCGGCATATCAGCCGCCCTGACCCGATGCTGCCGGCGAAGCGTCCGGCCTGTCCCAAAACTTCACGAGCGCCGACATGTCCTCGCCAGTCCATCCCCTCGCCTTGGCTTCGAGAAACCACTGCTCGACGAGGCCCCCGAGAAAAAGGGGCACCCCGGCATTCACAGCCTCCGAGTGGATGATCGACAGGTCCTTGGCAATCAAGCCCACCGGGGTGGCTGGGCTGAAGTCACGTTCGATGAACCGCGGAAGATTGCGCAGCAGCATCGCCGAGCTGCCGAACGATGTTCCGATGACATCGCGCACCGTCGCGAGGTCGGCGCCGAGCTGCACGGCCAGTGCGGCGGCCTCCGACGCGGCCATCGTGTGCACCGCCACGAGCAGTTGGTTGACCAGCTTTACCGCCTGGCCGCCGCCGACCGGTCCGCAGAGCCGGATGGTGCCCCCGAACTGTTCGAAGACCGGCAGCGCTCGGTTGAAGGTCTCCTCATCACCACCGACCATCACCGTCAGCGTCCCAGCCTCGGCGCCGGCAGGCCCGCCTGACACCGGCGCGTCGAGAAACGCGGCGTGCTTCGCGGCGAGCGTGTCCGCGCACCAGCGGTTGAGGTTGATGCTGACCGTGGAATGGTCGACATAGAGCTGTCCTGCGGCAGCGACGTCCGACATCTGCGCGTAGACGCCGCGAACGCTGTCCTCGGTCGGCAGCGCGGTGAGAATCACCTCGGCATGCGCTGCGAGGTCGGCGGGCAATGCACGCACGACCGCGCCTCTCGCGACCAGCGAGTCGACTCTCGCGTTGCGTGAGCGATTGCAGATCGACACCTCGTGACCGGCCGCGAGCAGATGCCCCGCCAGCGGCGCTCCCATCTTTCCGATACCGACGACCCCGATCTTCATCAGCGCGCCATCTGACCTCCGGCGACCACCACGACCTCGTCGATGAGTCTGCGCGGAATCTCCATGTTCACTCTCCTCCAGGTGACCCGGGTGCGTAGCCCAAGTGCTTGTCGACCACATTCATCAGAGGTGCGCCACGCAGCCAGCTCTCGAGGTTTCGCTCGAACAGCTCGACGATCTTGCTCCTCCAGCCTCGGAAGTCGCCCGACATATGCGGCGAGATCATCAGGTTCGGTACGTCCCAGAGCGGGTTGTCGGGTGGCAGCGGCTCCGGGGTGACCACGTCCAGAGCCGCTGCCGCGAGACGACCCTCGCGCAGCGCGCTGACCAATGCGCCCTGATCCAGAGTCGCGGCACGACCGACGTTGACGAGTACGGCTGTCGGCTTGAGCGCGGCGAGAGCCGCCGCGTCGACGAGACCGGCGGTGAGCGGTGTGTTGGGCAGGACCATGACCACGTAGTCGGCTTCCGCGAACAGGGCATGGAGGCTGGCCGCGGAGGCGATGTCACCGAAGTCGGGGTCACCGGATCGCGCCGTGCGCCCGATGCCGCGGACCACCATGCCAAAGGCCTTTGCCAGCTGCGCCGTCCGCCGCGCGATCGGGCCGACACCGACCACGACCACGACCTTCCCGTCCAGCGTGTCACCCTCGCGCTGCTCCCACCGGTGCTCGACGTGGTGGACGAATGTGGTCTGGAAGTCCTTGCTCAGCACGAGCATCATTCCGATCACGTATTCGGCGAGCGCCCGGTCGAAGATGAACCGCGAGTTGGTGACCACGACGTCGCTGTCGACCAGCTCGGGAAAGAGCACCCATTCGACGCCCGCGGTTGCGGCGTGCACCCAGCGCAGACGGTGCAACCCCGACCAGTTGTCACGCAGGAAGCGGCTGCGCACATTCCAGATGAACAGCGCGTCCACATCGAGCGCGCCGTCCGGCGGCGGTGACGATGGTTGGATGAAGCTGTAGCTAACTCCTGGCGCCGGGCTCAACAGCTCAATGCTCGGCCGCTGGTCCTCGACGACACCGACAATGGAATCGGTCACCCTCCAATGCTGCCTTATCAGGTATTGACTGCGCGGTCGCGACAGCGAGAGCGTCGTTGAACAAGGCAAAGCCCTCGTCCAGCGGTGCTTCAGGTCCGCTGGGTGCACGTTGACGAGCCGGCCGACATCGCACGCCTCCTCAACTGGGGAGAGTTCCTCCCCGCCGCCGGCATCGGACCCCCCGACGGGCCCTGGCAGGTCGTGGAATGGGTCGGTCATGCCTCTCCCTCCACGTGGCGCTGCTCGGCGCCGGTCTCATCGCCCACGTGATGCCGCCTCAGGCGCTAGCATCTCGCCGACACCCTCGCGAATCGGGTCGCGGAATCCGTCGCGAGCGCTGACCGAAAGGAAGATCTGTGCTGGCTCGAGAGAACCTTGCGGAGAGTCGCGAGCGTGCGGCGACAGGAGCGACGACCCCTGCGGCAATCTCGGTGACCGGGTTGACCAAGCGGTTCGGCGACACCGTCGCCGTCGACGGGATCAGCCTGGACATCAGCGATGGCGAGTTCTTCTCGCTCCTCGGGCCGTCCGGGTCGGGCAAGACCACGACCCTTCGTCTCATCGCCGGCTTCGAGCGACCGACCAAAGGCCGCGTCTGGCTGCATGGACGCGATGTCACCAACGTCCCACCGTTCGATCGTGACGTCAACACCGTCTTCCAGGACTACGCGCTCTTCCCGCACATGACGGTCGGGGAGAACGTCGGCTACAGCTTGCGAGTGCGCCGTGTGCCCCGCCGGCTACGCGCCACCAGAGTGGCCGAAGCCCTCGAAACCATGCGACTCGGCGGCTACGAAGCGCGCAAGCCGTCGGAGCTCAGCGGCGGCCAGCGTCAGCGCGTCGCCCTGGCGCGCGCGCTGATCAACCGTCCCCGCGTGCTCCTGCTCGATGAACCGCTGGGTGCACTCGACACCAGGCTCCGTGAAGAGATGCAGGGAGAGCTCAAGGAAGTGCAGCGCGGGGTGGGCATCACCTTCATCTTCGTCACGCACGACCAGCACGAGGCGCTCGCGCTGAGCGATCGCATCGCAGTGTTCGGCGCCGGCCGCATCGAGCAGGTCGGCACCCCCGCGGAGATCTACGAGCGCCCGTCGACGCCGTTCGTGGCGGGATTCGTGGGCGCGTCCAACCTCATCGAAGGCGACCTCGCTGCGCGCATCATCGGCGAGCGTGGCCGGTTCATGATCCGTCCCGAGAAGATCCGCATGGTCGGGCTCGACGAGCCGGTCGACAACCGTGACTGCACAGCTGTCGGCGCGATTCGAGACATCGTCTATCTCGGAGCCCAGACGGAGTATCTGGTTGCGGTGTCAGCCGATCGCACGCTGCGCGTCGTCACCCAGAATGTCACCGCCACGGATGCGCAGGCGCTGAAGGGTCGTGAGGTCCGGCTCGTGTGGCAGCGCGATCAAACCATGGCTCTCAGCTCGGGTTCACCGGCAGGCACGCAATCGGAGGCAGAAGCATGATCACTGGCAGGTCACGAATATGGGTCGGCGCGGCGTGCGCATCCCTGGGCATCGCTGCGTGCGGGTCAGCAAGCAGCGGTCCCAGTGGGCCCGCCATGTTGACCAGCATCGGCAAAGGTGAGGGAGCGCTCAACATCATCGTCTGGGCCGGGTACGCCGAGGCCGGACAGGACGATCCCACGGTGGACTGGGTCACACCATTCCAGCAGCAGACCGGATGCAAGGTCAACGCGAAGATCGCCAACACGTCGGACGAGATGGTCGCCTTGATGGACACCGGCCAGTACGACGGGGTGTCGGCGTCGGGTAATGCAACCCTCCGCCTCATGGCCGGTGGCACGGTCGCGCCGATCAACGTCAACCTCTTGACCAACTACCCGGACATCAACCCGAGCCTCAAGGATCAGCCTTACAACACCTACCAGGGTGTGCATTACGGGGCGCCGCATGGCTGGGGCGCGAACCTGCTGATGTGGCGCACCGACAAGGTCAAGCCGGCCCCCGACTCGTGGGGCGTGGTGTTCGACGCGAACTCCCCGTACAAGGGAAAGGTCACCGCGTACGACGACCCCATCTACATCGCCGACGCGGCGCTCTACCTGAAGTCCGCGCGTCCCGACTTGCACATCACCGACCCGTACGAGTTGAACACCGCCCAGTTCAACGCCGCGGTAGCCCTGCTCAAGGTGCAGCACACCATCATCGGCACCTACTGGTCCGACTACACCAAGGAGCAGTCCGCGTTCGCGAATGCGGACTCGGTGGTCGGAACCACGTGGCAGGTGATCGCGAATCTGCTGCTCACCGACAAGAACCCGACGCCGGTCTCCGTCACCGTCCCCAAGGAGGGATCGACCGGGTGGTCCGACACCTGGATGATGTACTCGCATGCGGCGCATCCGAACTGCATGTACCTGTGGATGAACTGGATCACCACGCCCGCGGTCCAGTCACAGGTCGCGCAGTGGTTCGGCGAGGCGCCGGCCAATCTCAAGGCATGCGACATCATCGCCAAGACCGATCCCACCTTCTGCACGACATACCACGTCGGCGACGCCATCTACCTGCACAACCTCGCCCTCTGGAAGGTGCCGCTCACCAATTGTGGGGACAGCAGGGGCAACGTCTGCATGGGATATGCAGCATGGCTGCACGCCTGGACCGACATCAAGGGATAGCGATCAGCGCCAGGTGTTGACATGTCTGCCGGCCAGTTGTCGACCTACCGGCCGACGCTGACCCGCCGGATCGCCCGGATCCTCGCCCGCTGGCCGAGGATCCGGGTCGCCGGCCTCCTCGCCGCGCCGGTCGGATGGCTGCTCGTCTTCTATCTCGGCTCGCTCGCCGTGCTGTTTGCCGCGGCCTTCTGGCACTACGACGCAAACATCACATTCACGATCACCAAGACCTTCAGCTTCGAGAACTTCACTGCGCTGCTCTCGGATCCGGTCTATCGAGCCATCGCCGGGCGCACGGTGCTCATCGCGGCGCTGGTCACCATCACCGACGCCGTGCTTGCATTCCCGATCGCCTTCGTGATGGGGAAATTGGCGGGCCCGAGGCTCCGATCGGTGCTGGGGGTGCTCGTGTTGATGCCGCTCTGGACGAGCTATCTCGTGAAGATCCTCGCGTGGCGCCTGATCCTCTCGGACGGCGGGGTGCTCAACTGGCTGCTGAAGCCGTTGCACCTGTCCGGGCCCGGTTTCGGAGAGGTCGCCGTGTACCTCGTGCTGTCGTACATCTGGCTCCCCTACATGATCCTGCCGCTGGCGGCGGGGTTCGAGCGCGTGCCCACCTCGCTCCTCGAAGCGTCGACGGATCTCGGTGCGCGTACGTGGCAGACCTTCCGTTCAGTGGTCCTGCCGCTGGTGTTCCCGGCGCTGGTCGCGGGATCGATCTTCACCTTCTCGCTGACACTCGGCGACTACATCGCGGTCAGCCAGGTGTCGAGCACGCAGTTCATCGGCAGCGTCATCTACGCCAACCTCGGCGTGGCGGGAGACCTGCCCCTGGCGGCAGCGTTCGCGACCGTCCCGGTCCTGGTGATGGTCGTCTACCTGCTGCTCGCGCGCAGGGCCGGCGCCTTCGAGGCGCTCTAGGCATGCAACTCTCGCGACGTCTCCGGGTTGTGCTCCTGGGCTCGTCGGGCTGTCTGCTGGTGATCATCTACGTGCCCATCCTGCTGATCGTCCTGTACGCCTTCAACCCGTCCAAGAGCCAGAAATGGCCGGTCACCGGGCTCACGCTGGAATGGATCCAGGCGGCGATCGGCAATCCGGGCGCGCGGAGCGCGCTGCTGCTCTCCGTCCAGGTCGGTCTGGTCGCGACCGCCATCGCGCTCGTGCTCGGCAGCCTGCTGTCGGCCGCCGTGCACCGTCATCGCTTCTTCGGTCGCAACGTGGTGTCCTTCCTGGTCATCCTTCCGGTCGCGCTCCCCGGCATCGTCACCGGGATCGCGTTGAACACCACCTTCCGGACGATCTTCGGCGGCCTCAGCCTGTTCACGCTCATCGTCGGCCATGCGACCTTCTGCGTGGTGACCGTCTACAACAACGTCATCGCCCGGATGCGCCGCACGCCCGGATCCCTGGTCGAGGCCTCCGCAGACCTCGGTGCGGATCCGTGGCAGACGTTTCGCTTCGTCACGCTGCCGGTGATCCGGTCCGCGCTGATCGCCGGAGCGCTGCTGGCGTTCGCTCTCTCGTTCGACGAGATCATCGTCACCACCTTCACCGCCGGCTTCAACGAGACACTGCCCATCTGGATCTTCGCCAATCTGTCACGTCCCAACCAGCTGCCCATCGTCAACGCGGTGGCGCTCGGGGTGATCATCGCGTCTGCGATCCCTGTCTACCTCGCGCAGCGGGTCGCGTCGGATGCCGCGGGCTATGGCTGATGGAGCAACAGGCATGAGCACTGATGACGCGGAGCGTTCACGGCTTGGTGAGGATCGTGCCGCTTGGCTGCGCTGGGGACCGTACCTCAGCGAGCGTGCGTGGGGAACCGTGCGCGAGGACTACAGCGCGAACGGCGATGCCTGGAACCACCTTCCCCACGACCACGCTCGGTCGCGGGCATTCCGCTGGAGTGAGGATGGGCTCGGCGGCATCTGCGACGACCACCAGCTGCTCTGCC
Organism: Candidatus Dormiibacterota bacterium; assembly: GCA_036833315.1. Classification (GTDB taxonomy): domain Bacteria; phylum Chloroflexota; class Dormibacteria; order Aeolococcales; family Aeolococcaceae; genus Palsa-851. The sequence goes on along the minus strand of DAITPY010000004.1, from coordinate 44,072 downwards.
TCGCCTTCGCCTTCTGGAACGGCCTGGACCCGACCTCAAGGAGCGGGTCTTCGGCCTGACCGGTCCTCAGGGCAACCACGGCGAGGACGCCAAGGAGTACTGGTGGTACCTCGACTCGACACCGACGCATTCCTGGATGCGCTGGCGCTATCTCTATCCGCAGGTCGCGTTCCCGTATCAGGAGCTGATCGACGAGAACGCGCGCCGGACGACGTCGGACCCGGAGTACGAGCTTGCCGACACCGGCGTGCTCGATGCGGGCTTCTGGGACATCACGGTCGATTACGCGAAGGAGTCCCCCGACGATTTCGTGATCGAGCTCCGCGCGCGCAATGCGAGCGCTGCAGCGGCGAGCCTGCACGTGCTGCCGACGGTCTGGTTCCGCAACACCTGGGCCTGGGGCATCAACGACACAGTCCCAGCGCTGCGTGTCGACAATGGCCGGATCGTCGCCGACCACGCGGTCCTCGGCCGGCACCACCTGGCCGGTGACGGCAGCCCGACGGCGCTCTTCTGCGAGAACGAGAGCAATGCGCTACGGCTGTGGGGATCGCCGCCGCGGAGCGCGTTTCCGAAGGACGGGATCAACGACCACGTGATCCACGGCGACGCGACCGTGAATCCGGCGCAGACGGGGACCAAGGCCGCGCTCCACTACATGCTGCGCGTCGAGGCCGGCGGCACCGTGGCGATCAGGCTTCGGTTCGGTCAGCGCGATGCGGCCATGTCCGATGGCGCCGGCGATATGCTCGACCTCCGTCGCGACGAGGCCGACGCCTTCTACGCTGGTGTGCTCTCCAGCACCCTTTCGACGGATGAGCGATTGGTGGCCCGGCAGGCGCTCGGAGGGATGCTCTGGTCGAAGCAGTTCTATCACTACAACGTCGCGCGCTGGCTCGACGGCGACCCGGCGGGACCGCCGCCCCCTGTCGAGCGGCTCACCGGACGCAACGCGGGCTGGCGTCACGTCGACGACGTCGACGTGGTCTCGATGCCCGACAAGTGGGAGTACCCGTGGTTCGCGGCCTGGGACCTCGGCTTTCAGTGCACCGCGCTCGCGCACGTCGACCCGGCGTTCGCCAAGGAGCAGCTGATCCTGCTCTGCCGCGAGTGGTATATGCACGCGAACGGCCAGCTACCGGCATACGAGTGGTCGTTCGACGACGTCAACCCGCCGGTGCACGCGTGGGCGGCGCTGCGAGTCTTCGAGATCGACGGCGCCACGGACCATGCCTTCCTCGCCCGCGTCTTTCACAAGCTGCTCATCAACTTCACGTGGTGGGTGAACCGTGAGGACGCCGAGGGCAACAACATCTTCGAAGGAGGTTTCCTCGGGCTCGACAACGTCGGCCCCTTCGACAGGTCGGCGCTCCTGCCGCTGGGCGGCCGCCTCGAGCAGTCGGATGGCACCGCATGGATGGCGATGTACTCGCTCAACTTGCTCGAGATCGCGCTCATCCTCGCTGTGCACGACCGGACGTACGAAGACGTGGCGACCAAGTTCTTCGAGCATTTCGCGGCCATCGCCACGGCGATGAACGAGCAGGGGCTCTGGGACGAGGAGGCGGGCTTCTACTACGACAGCTTGCGACTGACGAGTGGCGCGCGAATCCCCATTCAGGCGCGGTCGATCGTCGGCCTCATCCCGCTCTGCGCGGCGACGACGCTGGGTCATGCAACGCTGCAGCTGCTCCCCGACTTCGCCGAGCGGCTGCGGCGGTTCATCCAGCTCAAACCGCGCTATGCGGCGGCGGTGTCGCTCGCGGTCGAGCCGGACCAGCGCGAGAGCCGCCTGCTCGCGATTGTCGACCCTGACCGCCTGCGGCGCATCCTCGCCTACGTGCTCGACGAGTCCGAGTTCCTCAGCGCTCATGGGTTGCGCGCGCTGTCGCGGTTTCACGCGGCGCATCCTCTCGACATCGACATCGAGGGCACGGTGGCGCGGCTCGACTACGAGCCCGCCGAGTCGACGTCGCGCCTCTACGGCGGCAACTCGAACTGGCGTGGACCGGTGTGGTTTCCGGTCAATCACCTCATCATCGAAGCGCTGCGTGTCTATCACCGATTTCTCGGTGACGAGTGGACAGTCGAGTATCCGACTGGCTCCGGACGTCAGGAGCACCTCGGCACGATCGCCGATGACATAGCGGGCCGGCTCGCTGCGATCTTTCTCGAGAATGCCGACGGCGTGCGGCCGGCGGTCGCAGCCACAGCCCTGTATCGTCGCCCTGACCTGGCCGGCGTCATCCCATTCCACGAGTATTTCCATGGCGACAACGGCATCGGCCTCGGGGCGTCACATCAGACCGGATGGACCGGCCTGGTCGCGGATCTGTTGATCCGGCGATCGATCGGGCGCGAGCGCTACGACATCGCCTCGATCGCGCGCTCATGAGCGACGGGATCCGGCAACGGGACTACACTCGAACGGCAATGGCACCACAGACGCGAGTGCGCGGTGCCCTCGCCGCCGCGGTGACGCCGTTGACGGGCGAGGGCGGTCGCATCGACGAGGACGGGATCGGCGCCGTCGTGGAGTTCTATGTGCGCTCGGGACTCGACGGCATTCTCGCGCTCGGAACCACCGGCGAGGGGATTCTCTTCTCGCTCGATGAGCGACGCCGCGCGGCCGACGAGTTCGTGAGCTCGGCCCATCACCGTTTCGCGGTCATCGTGCACTGCGGGGCACAGACCACGCACGACACGGTCGCGCTTGCGGAGCACGCCGCGAGCATCGACGCGGCCGGCGTCGCGGTGATCCCGCCTCCGTACTTCCTGCTCGACGGCGATGCCATCTGGGCGCATCTTGACGCGGCCGCGAACGCCTGCGCTCCAACTCCGTTCTATGTGTACGAGTTCGCCCCGCGCAGTGGCTACGCGGTCCCGATCGAGGTGGTCGACCGCCTGCGGACGACCGCGCCCAACCTTGCGGGCCTCAAGGTGTCGGACTCTCCATTCGATCGCGTCCAGCCATATCTGGTTCCCGGATTGGACGTGTTCATCGGCGCCGAGGGCCTGATTGCGCAGGGGATGGCATTGGGAGCAGTGGGCGCAGTGTCGGGCCTTGCCGCGGCGCTCCCCGAGCTGACCATCGGCGCGGTCACGAGCCGCACCGCCGAGGCGAGCGCACGCGCGTCGCGGGTCCGGGCCTCACTCGACGTCGCGCCGTTTCACGCGGCGCTGAAATGTATCCTCCGCCTGCGTGGAGTCGCGATCGACGACGCGGTGCGGGCGCCGCTGCCGGCACTGACGGATTCGCAGCGGGAGGCGCTGCGACACCTCGTCGAAGACCCGGAGGGTGAGATAGCACCCCTGCTCGCCGCCGCTGCCTCTTCGCGCTGAGCTTCAGAGCACGGCGGTCTCGACCGTGCCCCCGGTTCCTGCAAACCTGTCCAGCCGCAACGGGCCGAGGTCGAAGGTCGTGCAGCGGCCGGTGGTGATCAGCTCGGTCACTGCTTGGCCTGCCGCAAGCGAATGCATGATGCCGTGGCCGCCGAACCCGGCGCACTGCATGAACCAGGGGGCCTCCTCCGGCGCGTCGACGATGGCATGGTGGTCCGCGGTCTCTGGATACAGACCGGCCCAGCACTTGCGGCGATCGATGGGAACATCGCTGAGAAACGGAAAGCGGTTGCCGACGCGGGCGGCGATCGCGTCGAGGAACGCCGGATCGAAGCTGGTGTCGAAACTCGGTGCGTCGTCGGGATCGGAGTAGGCGATCATGAAGCCGGCTCCCTCCCTGCGGATGAGCACGCCCGTGTCGGTGTCGACGCACATCGGGCAGGTGTCCGGCATATCCGCGACTGCCTCGGTGCATGCGATGTTTCTGCGGCGAGCAGTGATCGGGAGATCGATGCCGGCCATCGCAGCGAGCAACGCCGCATGCGGGCCCGCGGCATTGACGACGAACGCGGCATCGATGTCGCCGGTGGTGGTGTGCACGAGCGCGCCGCCGCCGGCGCGGGTGATGTCGATGACCTCGGTGTCGCAGAGCAGCAACGCGCCCAGGCGCCTGGCCTCGTCGCAGAGCGCGCTCGCGACCCCATGAGGGTCGATCACACCATCACCGGCGGCGAATGTTGCGGCGCGCAGGCCTTCGAGGTGCACGAAGGGCGCCAGCCTCGCGACATCGTCGGGCGACACCCAGTCGACGTCGACCCCAACTGAGCGTTGCAGGTCCCGGGCGCCACGCAGCCGCGCTTCGCCCGCCGCGGTCCCGGTCATGAACAGATATCCGATGGCGCGGAAGCCGACTCGACCTGCAGTCTGCTCGTGCAGCTCTCGGAGCCCGGCGATGGTGAAGCGGGAGAGGGCGATGTTGACAGGTGTCGTGAACTGCGCCCTCACCCCGCCGTTGGCACGGCTCGTGGAACCCATGCCGGGGGACGAGTTGCGGTCCACCACGACGACATCGTCGACCCCGGCTCTGCGAAGCTGGAGCGCCACCGCAAGCCCGATGGCGCCGGCGCCGACAACCACCACCGACGCCCCGCGCCGTTCAGGCATGCTCAGCGATACGTCGCGTCGCGGACCATCGCCAGGGGGACACCCCGGATGGACGCGTCGACGAGTTCCACCGGGTGCACCGCCGGGAGCGGATACCCGACGCGACGCAGCGCAGCCTGGATCTGGAGGAGGCAGCCGCCGTTGCCGGCGGTCAGGAGGTCCGCGCCACTGGCGGCGACGTTGGCCGCCTTGCGATTGCCGAGATCGTCAGCCGCCTGCGGCGCGACCAGATTGTAGATCCCGGCACTTCCGCAGCAGACATCGGATTCGGTGATGTCCACGAGGTCGAGTGCGGGGATGCGGTGCAGCACCGCGCGCGGTTGGGCGCGCACCCCTTGCGCGTGCGCGAGGTGACAGGCGTCGTGGTACGCGACCCGCGCCGGCAGGGGATGGAGGCGCGCCGGTAGCTCGACGTCGAGACTCGCGATCAGTTCCATCACATCGCGAACCGTGGCGGAGAACGCGGCGGCACGTGCCGACCAGGCGGGATCGTCAGCCAGCAACTGGCCATACTCTTTCATCGCCGAGCCACAACCGGCGCTGTTGACGACGATGTGATCGACGCGCAGCCGCTCCGTCTGGGCGATGAGCGCGCGCACACGCTGCAACGCGGGTCCCTCGCGGCCCGCGTGGATCTCGAGGGCACCGCAACAACTTTGCAGGGGCGGTGCCAGCACCTCGCAGCCGTGGGCCGCGAGCACGCGCGTGGTGGCGCGGTTGACGTGAGCGAAGAACGCGTCCTGCACACAACCGGTGAGCAGCGCAACCCGAAGCGTCGCGGTCCCGTTCGGGGTGACGCGGCGCGGTGTCCGCGTCCGCAGGTCGGCGAGGCGTAGCTCCGGCGCCATGCCGTCGAGCCGGCGCACCGCGCGCGGCACGAGGCGTCGTAATGATCTGCTCCGCACTGCTCGGCGCAACCCGATCGCCTGGGTGACCGCGACTGCTGTCGCGACGCCGCGCATGCGCCGGGGATACGGCAGCACCGCGAAGAGTGCGGAGCGCATGGCCCGCGACCGCCAGTCGCGTGAGAAGCGTCGCTCGACCTGTGGACGCACCTGTTCGATGAGCCGGTTGTACTGCACGCCTGAGGGACAGGCGTCCACGCAGGCCATGCATCCGAGGCAGGAGTCCCAGTGGCGGACGACCTCGGCGTCCATGCCGATCTCCCCTCGCGCGGCGAGGTCCATGAGCAGGATCCTGCCTCGAGGTGAGTCCATCTCCTCGCCCCACAGCATGTAGGTCGGGCACGCGGGCAGACAGAAACCGCAGTGGACGCAGTCCGCGATCAACGCCGGGTCGGGGGGACGCTGATCGTCGAAAGCCATGCTCGACGCCGCATCGCGTGGATGCCCCAGGGTGTGTGGTGGTCCCGTGCCGGCGACGCTCACCTCAGATGCCACCGATCTGGCGTCCCGGGCTCAGCGTCCCGGCGGGGTCGAGCCGGCGCTTCACCGAGCGCATCAGGTCGAGCGCTACAGCATCACCGTCATCAACCGCATCATCGTCGCCGCGCCTGATTGCGAGACGACCGCCGGCGCCCCGTACGGCGGCTCGAACCGCGCCGGCTGCGTCCGGGGCGAACCGTACGTCCCCTGTCCCGAGGAGTGGGTGCAGCACGAGCGCGTCGCACATTCCTCCGGACATCGATGTCAGCAATGCGCCGATCCGGGATGGCAGCACCGCCAGTGCACCGATGGAGCCCGATCCGCGCCATGCGGATCCTGTGAGCTCGGTGGTCGTCGCCGGTTCCTCCTGCGCGGTGAGGACGCGTCCGCCGGCCTCTCGGGTGACCCGGTCGGCCTGCACGCCGGCTCCCTCCTCCGAGCTGTCGAATCGCACAACCACGACCCCTTCGGGCCAGTGCACGTCGACGACACTCGGCGTCACCTGGAGCCTGCCGACGGCGCGCGCAAACGCACAGAGCTCGTCGACCGATCGAGACTCGAGGACGACGGTTCGCGATGCGGACGGCAATGGATGGAGGCGGAAGGCGATCTCGGTGATGACCGCGAGCGTGCCGAGTGAACCCACCAGCAGCTTGGCGACGTCGAAACCTGCGACGTTCTTCACCACCTTGCCCCCGCTGCGTCCGATGGTGCCGTCCGAGAGCGCGAAGCTGGCGCCGATGACGAGGTCGCGAGGTGTCCCGAACCGGGTGCGCAGCGAGCCACTCGCGGCTGTTGCGACCACGCCGCCGAGGGTCGCGCCCTCGCCCTGCGGTGGATCGAGCATGAGCCGCTGCCGGAACCCCTGCGTCGACGCCAGTCGCTCCTGGAGTGCGACGAGGGCCGTGCCCGCGCGCACGACGCACACCAGGTCGGCGGGCTCGTGCTCGACGATTCCCTCGATGCGTGAGGTCGAGAGGACGATGTCGCATCGTGCCGGAGGCCTGCCCCAGTCGAGCTTGGTGCCGCCACCGCGGGGGACCACAGCGAGCTGATGCGCGGTGGCTGCGGCCAGGACCGCCGCGACCTCGGCCTCGTCGCCCGGTGACACCACCGCGCTCGGCGACACGCCGCGCACCGCATCGGCGGGGCTCGCATCGCGCACGTGATCCGAGCCGACGATGTCGCTGAAAACGCTCGAGTCGCGAGCGGTCGCGACCATCACAGCCGTGCCGCAAGACCGGCCAGCTCTGCAGAGTGTGGCCGGTACACGCCGGGCACCTCTCCGCACAGGCGGGGAGTCGGCAATGCCTTGCCGGGATTGCAAAGATCGCTCGGGTCGAAGGCGTCGCGGATGCGGCCCATGACCTCGATCGCACTCGGGCTGAACATCTTCGGCATGTAGCAGGCCTTGTCGGAGCCGACGCCGTGCTCACCGGTGATGGAACCGCCCGCGGCGATGCACGCCTCGAGGATGTGCCCCGCGAGCTCGAGCGCGCGTTCCCCGGCGCCCGGTTCAGCATCGTCATAAAGCACGAGCGGATGGAGGTTGCCGTCGCCGGCATGGAAGACATTGGCGACGCGCAGGCCGTACGACTCGGAGAGTGCGCCGATCTGCTCGAGCACCTCGCGCAGCCGCGTCCGCGGTATGACGCCGTCCTGCACGTAGTAGCTCGGGCTGATCCGTCCCATCGACGCGAACGCGGCCTTGCGTGCTTTCCATATCAGCGCCCGCTCGGCGTCGCCGGCAGCGACCCGGATCTCGGTCGCACCGCTCGCGGTGCACGTGTCGATGGCCTCGCGCAGGAAGGCATCGGACTCGACAGCGGGCCCGTCGAGCTCGACGATGAGCGCGGCGCCACAGTCCGGGTACCCGGCGTGCACGGTCTCCTCGCACGCTCGGATGGCGAGCCGGTCCATCATCTCGATCGCCGCGGGGGTGATGCCTGCGGCGATGATCCGCGACACCGCCTCGCCGGCATCCCCCATGCTCGAGAACGCGGCAAGGATCGTCTGCGTGGACTCGGGTACGCGCACGATCCGAAGCACGACCTCGGTCACGATGCCGAGCGTCCCTTCGCTGCCGATCACGACGCCGAGGAGGTCGTACCCGGCGGCGTCGCGGACCGCGCCTCCGAGGTGCGCGATACGCCCGTCGGCGGTCACGAAGGTCGCACCGAGCACGTGATGGGTGGTGAACCCGTACTTCAGGCAGTGCGCCCCACCCGAATTCTCGGCGACGTTGCCACCGATGGTGCACACCTGCTGCGACGAGGGATCCGGCGCGTAGAAATACCCCACGGGCCGCACCGCCTTGCTGACCTCGAGGTTGGTCACTCCCGGCTGCACGGTGACCTGGGCATTGTCGAGGTCGATGTCGAGAATCGAGCGCATTCGACTCAGACACACGACCACGCCGTCGGCGACCGGAAGCGCTCCGCCCGACAATCCTGTTCCGGCGCCGCGCGCCACGAACGGGACGCCGGCGCCGGCGCAGGCGCGCACGACATCGGCGACCTGCCCTGTCGTCAGCGGCAGCACGACTGCCGCAGGGGACACCCGCCGTCCGGTCAGCCCGTCGCACGCATAGGTGCGCACCGCCGCCGGCGCGGTGATGATGCCGTCGTCGCCCACGGCGGCACGCAGGGTCTGGAGCAGCGCGTCATCGAGCACGCCGGTCATGTCTCCAGCACGGCTGCGGCGACGACGATGGTCCGTGCCGCCTCATACTCGCCGGTCGTGCCCATGTGACCGATGCGCACGCCGCGCCCCGCCCACGGACCGAGACAGCCGGCGATGATCACGCCGCGCTCGGCCATCCCGGCACGGAACCGCGCGTCGTCAACCCCGTCCGGCAGCGCGAGCACGCTCAACGTGGGTGCCAGGTGCGCGGGTTGCGTCAGCGGCACGAAGCCCAACTCGCTCATCCCGTCGCGAACCATCGAGGCGACCCGGCGATGACGTTCGAAACGTGCCGGCAGACCCTCGGCGAAGATGCCTTCGAGCGACTCCTCGAGCGCGCGCAGCAGCGATACGGCGTGCGTCGAGAAGTATGTGCGTGGGTCGTCCACTGACGTATCCCAGCGGCGCAGGTCCGCGTAGTACGCGCGGATCTCGCCGAGCGACTCCCGGCGCTGCCGCGCGCGCTCCGACACCGCGAGCAGGGCGAGACCGGGCGGAACGCTGAGCGCCTTCTGGGCACCGGTGAGGAGCACATCGACGTCCCAGTCGTCCATCGCCTCCTCGACGCCGCCGGTTGCGCAGACTCCGTCGACCACGATGAGCGCATCGGGTGCGGCAGCCCGCGCCGCCGCCGCAAGGTCGGCGCAATCTGCGAGCACACCGCTGCTGGTGTCGACGTGAGTCATGCACACCAGCGCCGGGGCGTCGCCGTCGAGAATCCGCTCGCGCAGCTTGGTGGCATCGGCGTGCGCACCCCATTCGACGTCGAGCACGTCGGCGCGCAATCCCAGCGCGCCCGCAATCTCGGTGAAGCGATCACCAAAAAAGCCATGGCTCACCACGACGATGCGTTCCCCGGCCGCCGCATGGTTCACGAGTGCCGCCTCCATGGCCAGCGTACCCGCGCCCGCGAAACAGTGGACCCGTGCATCCGCCGAGCCCATGAGACGCCGGACTCCGCGCTGGATGCGCAGCAGGGTCGCGGCGTTCTCGGGTCCGGTATGGCTGCGCACCGGCTCGGCAAGTGCGGCGAGCACGTCGGGTGCCACCGGCGTCGGCCCGGGGATCATGAGCAGCGGCGGCGTCGTCATGAGCCGCCCCATGCTGGCACACGCGCGATGTCGCTGTCCGAGATCCCCGCCGGTTATGCCGTTGTCGATCTGGGGCGCACCAGCGCACCCGCTCTGGCGCTGTCGCGGGCCGCGTCGATGATCTCGAGTCCGCGCACCGCATCCTCGACATCGACCGGCGGCGGGGCTCCATTGCGAAGGCTGCGGACCACCCCGGCGTAGAAGTCCGCCCAGCGTCCGGGAATGGTGGGGACGGGCTCGCCGGCGCCACCTCGAACCAGCCGGCCCCAGCGCTCCGGTGGGTCGATGGCGAATCCATCCTGGTCGGGCCGGCTCCCGGCTCGTAGCGCATCCTCCTGGCCGTCGAGGTGCTCAACCACAAACGCGGCGCGATCGCCGAGCACGCGGAGCCGCGGGCCCGGTGCCGCGGCCAGCGCGCTCGCCCACAGATGCGAGAGCACCCCCGACTCGTGATGGAGCGCGAGAAAGACGTCGTCGTCAGCTCCGCCACGGCGCGATTGCACCTCCGCGTAGACCTGGTCCACCGCGCCGAAGAGGACGGTCGCCTGGTCGACGAGGTGGGCGCCGAGGTCGAGGAGTATCCCGCCACCCATCTCGGCGCCGCGGTTCTCCCGCCACCCCGAGGCCGGGGTGGGGCGCCAGCGCTCGAAGCGCGACTCGTACCGGAGCACCTTGCCGAGGCGGCGCTCGGCCAGGAGATCGCACAGGGTCAGATGGTCGGAGTCCCAGCGCCGGTTGAGAAAGGGCACCAGGAGCACGTCGCGTGCCGAGGCGTGCTCGGCGAGAGATCGAGCCGAGGGCGCGGAGGTCGCGATCGGCTTCTCGACGACGACTGCGATCCCGGCGTCGATCGCAGCCGCGGCCACCGTCACGTGTGAACCGGAGGCCGTCGCGATCACCGCCAGGTCGTACCCGTCTCGGCTCGACCAGAGGTTCTCCGGCGCAGGGAGCACGACCGCATCGGGAAAGTCGCGCCGCGCCTCAGCCTGGCGTTCCGGGTTGGCGGTGACGATCGCGTCGACACGCAGGCCAGGGGTTGCCGCGATGAGCGGGCCGTGGAACACCCGTCCTGCCAGGCCATATCCGACGATGGCCACCCGCAAATCGTCGATGGTCGTCCCCCCGCGTCCTGCCTAGATGGAGTCGCGCCGGAATGCTGCGATCACGATCGGGGCATCCTCGCGAACCGCGACGTCGGTCCCATCCGTGAAGAAGATCCTGGTGCTGCCCGGAGAGACCTGGCGAACCTGAGTGACCTCGTCGACGTTGATATACGTGGACGCGTCGCCATTGTTGAGGTGGAGCACCACCCATTTCGCCATTCCCGGAGTCTAGTCAGGCCGCCTCTGTCAGTCAAACACAGCGCTGATACAAAAGCGGTTTTCCCCCACCGCACGACTGCGGAATCATCAATCCCGGTCATGACGTTTGTGACGGTGTTGAACGAGAGTCGACGACGCATGCTCTGGCGATGCTATCGAGCAAGCGCGTGCATACACTGCTCCGTGTCCCTCCGCCGGCTATTCACGATGATTACCGCACTCGCCGCGGTCCTCATCGTCGTCCTGATCGCGGCTTCACTGCTGGGGCTCGGTGGCGCCGTCTTCGAGGACAGGATCCACAACCTCGCCGAGGTGGTTGCGGGGCTTTTCGCGGCTGGGGTCGCATGCATCGCGGCGGTCAGGTCTCGTGGCCGGCGGCGGACCTCGTGGTTCTGCTGGGGTGCCTACGCACTGCTCGAAGGCGTTTCGGACTGGGACGTGCTCGCAGCCCATACGCCGACCTTCTTCCCTTCATGGTCCGACGTCGCCATCTTCGCGCAGGTGCCGTTGGTGCTGATCGCCGCGGTCATGTTCATGCGCGTGGTCGCGCCGCGACTGGCAGTCACGGTTGCGTACTGCGACGGTCTGCTCATGGGGGGTGGGGTGCTTCTGATCGGCATGGCCACCGGATACGGGTCGTTCCTCAACGGAAAGACCTCGCTCCTCGTCAGCATGATCACCCTGGCGCGGCCGGTCACCGATGTCGTCGCGCTGACTCTCATGGCTGCGGTTGTTGCGCGAGTTGGCCGGAAGACCCGTCCGGTGGGTCTGCTGATTGGGGCGGCAATCGTCGGGATCGGGGTATCAGACGCCGAGCTGGCGCGCCATGTTGGGCTCGGAATCACCGCACCCGGCTCGGTGTTCGCAAATGGCTGGATCGCGGGGCTGCTCTGCCTCGGCATAGCCGCTCTGTACACGGTGTGCTTCCGCCGCCGGGCGGAGTCCACGTTGGCGGGCACCCCGAGGAGCAGGGCGGTCCTCCTGGTCCCGGTCCTCCCCGTCGCCCTGGCCTGCGGCATCGGTGTCGGGCTGCAGGCGGGGGACCCTCGGGTCGCCCGCGCGCTGGTGTGGGTGATGCTCGCGCTCATCGGCCTGGTCTTGTTGCGCATGTACCTCGCGCTCTACATGAACCATGGACTCGGCGCCGCGCTGAGTCATCAGGCATCGCACGATTCGCTGACAGGACTGCCAAACAGGACGCTGCTCTTGCGGCGGCTCGAGCGCGCGCTCGCCGCGATCGAGACATCGCATCAGCACGTGACACTGATGATGCTCGACCTGGACGGATTCAAGGAGGTCAACGACACATTCGGCCACAGCGCAGGTGACCAGGTGCTGGTGCAGGTTGCCAGGCGGGTGGCGACTAGCGTTCGTGAGCACGACTCGGTGGCGCGGCTCGGCGGTGATGAATTCGCCGTCCTGCTCGCGCAGGGCTCCGAGGAACATGCGATGGCGCTGGCTCGCCGCCTTCTGGCTGCGCTCGAGTTGCCGCTGCCGCTGCGGATCACCACCGTCGGTGTCGCGGCGAGCATCGGGATTGCCACGGGAGGCCTTGGAGATACCGCCGACGAACTGTTGCGCAATGCGGACCTCGCGATGTACGCCGCCAAGGCCACGGGTGGCAACGGCTATGCGCTCTACAAGCCGGCGATGCACACGGCGGTCGCCGAGCGGGTCCGCGTCGAGAACGCGCTCCGGACCGCGTGGCTCACCGGTGATCTGATCGTGCACTACCAACCGATCGTCGACCTGAAGGATGGCCGGTTGGTCTCAGTCGAAGCCCTCGCGCGGTGGAAGCATCCGGACGGCGATGTGGTGCCGCCGAGCGTGTTCATACCGATAGCGGAGCGGACCGGACTCATCATCCCGATCGGAGCGCGTGTGCTCCACGAAGCCTGCCAGCGCCTCGCAGACTGGCAGCGCGACTATGCCGGCACTCAGGAACTCACGATGAGCGTCAACGTCTCTCCGCGCCAGCTCTACTCCGACGATCTCGTGGACATCGTCGCCGAAGCGCTGCGCAGTTCGGGCATCAAGCCGCACAGCCTCATCCTGGAGGTGACCGAGACAGCGATGACCGAGGACATAGACGGCGCGATCAGAATCCTCGGACGTCTCAAGGCCCTCGGCGTGCGCTTGGCCATCGACGACTTCGGAGTGGGTGCATCGTCGCTGGCGAGGTTGCGCCGCCTCCCGGTCGATGTGGTCAAGATCGACAAGTCACTCGTTGATCATGTTCCGGACGGACACGTCGCGAGCAGCGTGCTGGACGCGGTGGTGGGCATGATCAGGGCTCTGCAGTTGCGAACCGTGATCGAAGGCGTGGAGCGGGCCGACCAGGCAGAGCACCTGCGCGCCTCGGGCTACGATCTGGGCCAGGGCTACCATTTCGCACGACCGATGGCAGCGGCGGCCATTGAGCGAGCGCTGGCGGATGCGCAGCCCACCGGGGGGACCGTGCTGCTTCCGGTTGCGGGTGCGAAAGCGCCGATTGCATTACGGCAGACGCCGAGGCGTGTCGTCGTCGTCGACGACGACGAGGATGTCGGCACGACCGCGTGCCGGATTCTCGAAGCCAGTGGCGCCCGCACGGTGCTGGTACAGACCGTCAGGGAAGCGATGGCGGAGCTTTCGAAGCCTACGGATGCGATGGTGATCGACATCGGCATGCCGGACGGAGACGGTTGGGGTCTCATCAAGTTCATCCGCGAGAGCCACGACCACGCGCGGACGCCGATCGTGGTGATGACGGGACTACTTGACAGCGCCGAAGTCCTCAACCGCGCCAACGACCTGGAGTGCGAATACCTCGGTCAGCCGTTCGCCCCTGAGGCGTTGCTCGCCAAGATCGATTCGGCCGGCGGTGTCATACGCGGGTCGGACGATGCCGTGGGACGCTCGACGAATTCCACCGCAGTAGCCGTCGGCGGCTGAGAGCACGGGTCGCCGATTCGCGGCAGAGGTCCAAGACCCCGCTTCGACGAGAATGGCCGGATGCCTCACCCGCTTCGCTTCGGATACAAGGTCTCGGCCGAGCAATTCGGCCCGTCGGAGTTGCTCGATTTCACCGTCGCCGCCGAGCAATGCGGCTTCGATACCGCGGGGATCAGCGACCATTTCCAACCCTGGCGGCACAGCGGCGGGCACGCGCCGTTCTCGCTGGCATGGTTGGGCGCCGCCGGACAAGCCACCACCCGGATCCAGCTGGGTACCAGCGTGCTCACACCGACATTCCGCTACCACCCGGCCGTCGTCGCGCAAGCACTGAGCACGCTGGGTTGCCTGTTTCCCGGCCGTGTCTGGCTCGGTGTCGGCACCGGCGAGTCATTGAACGAGGCTCCGCTCGGCGTCGAGTGGCCGGACAGCAAGGAACGGTTCGCGCGGCTCAAGGAGGCGGTCACGCTCATCCAGACCCTCTGGACGCAGGAGCGAGTGAGCTTTGACGGCGCGTTCTATCGCACCCGCGATGCGACCATCTATGACCGACCCGAGACACCGATCCCGATGTACATCGCGGCCTCAGGTCCGGCCGCAGCGCGACTCGCCGGGCGTGTCGCCGACGGGCTGATCTGCACCAGTGGCAAGGGAATGGAGCTCTACGCCGAAACCCTGCTGCCGGCGCTGACCGAAGGAGCACGAGCCGCTGGACGGGATCCCGCGGAGCTGGACCTGGCGATCGAGATGAAGGTGTCGTACGACACCGACGCGAACGGGGCCCGCGAGGACACCAGGCACTGGGCCGCGCTTGCATTGTCGGCGGAGGAGAAGATGGGTGTCGACGATCCCATGGAGATGGAACGTCTCGCCGATGCGCTGACGGCGGACAGAGCAGCCGGCCGCTGGATCGTGTCGACCGATCCGGATGAGCACGTGGACCAGATCCGGCCCTACCTCGAACTCGGCTTCACCCACCTCATCTTCCACGCGCCCGGCACCGACCAGCGTCGCTTCCTCGACCTGTACTCACGCGACATCCTGCCCCGGCTGCGGCGCGCAACCAGCTGACAGCCACCGCAGCGCCGGCGGCGCTATCCCTGCGTCGTCGGGCCGCTGCGATCGACGGTGAGTCGCAGGAGCACGCGTTGCTCACGCACCATCGCGTCGCGATAGTCCTTCCAGTCGGGATGCTCGCCGGCGACCTCACGGTAGTAGTCGACGAGCGGTTCCAGCGCCTCGGGAAGACTCAGGATCTCCACGTTGCCTTCGACGCTGTACCAGGCACCGAAGAAGCGCTCGCTGAGAGCGCAGAAACCGGCGCGGGGGGTGCGACGCAGGTTGAGCGTCTTGATGGCTCCCTCACGGGTGCTGATCGCCACCCGCGACTCACTGTCGACGCCTGCCAGGACCGGCGAGAGTTGCGCCTGGCCGTCCTTGCGATAGGTCGCGAGCACCCCGCGATGGTGCGCTCGAATGAAGTCGAGGGCAGCCTCATGCGCCATCGCCTGACTCTAGACGTTGCAGGAGCGAAGCTGCAAAGCGACGCTCGCCATCGGAGTCGGGCATGACCGTCTCGTCGACGAGCACGCGCACGCCGAGGGCGCGGATCGAGTCCTCGAGGTCGGCGTCGGTCCGATCGATGACGATGGTCGCGGCAATGCCGGCGTAGCGTCGCGCGATCCCGACGGCGGTCGCGTCGTCGCCCAGGTCGCGGAGCATGTCGACGGTCGGCCCCTTGAGCGAGCGGCCGCCCACGATGGGAGACACGACGGTGACGCGCGCGCGAGCGAGATCCTCGCCGAGCACCGCGAGGATCGGATCCACGCTGAGCACCGGGTTCGACGGACCGATGATCACCGCATCGGCATCGAGCACCGCGGTCAGCGCTTCCGGCGCCGGTCGCGCAGCATCCACGCCCGCGAAACGCACGCCGCGCACGGTGGGTTGGCAGCGCTCTCTCACGAACCATTCCTGCATGCTCAACTCACCGGAGTCGGTGAGCACGCGCGTGCGCACCGGTTCGTCGCTCATGGGAATCACCGGGACCTGGATGCCCAACCGCGCGGCGATGTGCGCCACCGCCTCGGTGAGCCGGAGACCGCGGCGCATGAGCGTGGCTCGCAGCAGGTGGATGCCGATGTCCCGATCCCCGAGCTGGAACCACGTGTCCTCGCCGAGCGTGCGCAGCATCTCGAGGGTGTGAAACGTGTCGTCGCGAACGCCGAAGCCGGTCGTCTCGT
>DAITPY010000004.1:21212-27899 GCA_036833315.1 Candidatus Dormiibacterota bacterium | reverse complement strand
CGGGTCCAGTCGGTGGATCGCGCGCTCAGGCTGCTGGACGGCGTGGCCGCCGCGGCGCCGCAGGGCGAGACCGTGGCTGCGCTCGCCGCCCAGTGCGGCATCAACCGAGCGACCGCATGGCGGCTGCTCGCCACCCTCGAAGGCCGCGGCCTCATTGAAGAGACCGGCCAGCCGGTACAGGATCGCGTCAACGTCGGGGCTCACGAGCAGACCCCAGAACTCGTCGTCGTCGGCGGTGTTGGCCACTATCGAGAGATCGCCTGCCGGAAGGACGGCGGTCAGACCCGCCGCCAGCCTGGCGCCGCCGGTGCCTCCGGACAGCAGCGCAACCTTCAACGGAACAGGTCGAGCTCTTCCGGGCGCACCAGCTCCTGACCGCTGCCTGACGGGCCCTCGAACACCTCGAGGCCGTGCACGACCACGACCGGCACGCGCCGGGTCTTCCCCATGAGCAGCTCGGCAGCAGCGGCGAGCTCATCGGCGAGTGCAACCACGGTCGCCTGCAGCGGCATGCCGAAGTCGTCGGGACGGCCGCGATAGTCGAGGACAGCCGGGATCCCGGCGACGCCGAGCGCGACGTTGACGAGGCCCATGCGCCATGCACGCCCGAAGGTGTCGCTCACGACGACGCCGACGCGCGCTTCTGACAACGCATTGATGCGCTCGTGCAGCGAGCGCGCGCTGGCGTCGCAGTCGAGCGGCAGCAGGCACACCGTGTCGTCGCCCGCGACGTTGGATCGATCGACGCCCGCGTTGGCGCACACGAATCCCTGTCGGGTCTCGACGATGAGCACGCGATCGTCACGGACCACCCGGGTGCTCTCGTCGAGGATCACCTGGACGAGGCGGGGATCAGCGGCAAGGCGCCGCGCCAGCTCCCGCGCGCGCTCCGACGGGTTGACGTCGGCGAGGTCTCGAAGCCGTCCCTCCGCCTTCGACACCACCTTCTGCGCGACCACGACGACATCGCCGTTCCGCAGGTGCGGGGCGGCACCGACGATGAGCTGGGCGAGGTCGTCACCCGGACGGATCTCCGGCAGGCCTTCGACCGCGTGCAGCTCGATGTTCACGCGGTCGGCTCGAGGCGTCGCCAGGCGACGAGATCCGGCGGCTCATCGAGATCCAGGGCCAGCCCGGGGTCGTCGTGGAGGATGAACCGGCGGCCGCGCCGCCGCGCCTCCTGGGCGAACAGGGGCAGAGACGCTTCCCCGAAGTGCAGGTCGAAGTCCCCAGGCGGTCGCAGGAACAGCGCATTGGTGCCCTGCCTCCCGACGGCCGGTGCGGCGACGACGACACTCCCGTCGTCGTCCGCGCGCGCCAGCAACCGACGCAGACCATCCGCGTCGACGAGCGGGAGGTCGGAGCTCAGCAGCAACGCCTCGCCTGCACCGCGCTGCGACACCTCCGCGAGGCCGAGCAGCGCGGCGGGATTCTGCCCGCCAGGTTCCCGCTCCACAACCACGGCCGCGCCCTTCGCGCGAGCGAGGTCCGCCGCCTCCGCTGAGCCGCACACGGCGAGCGTCGGTGCCAGCGCGAGCGCCGCATCGAGGGCGCGTGCCGCGGTCATCTCCGCGAGCGCTCGACGCATCGCCGGTTGCATCGCCGGCGCGAGCCTGCTCTTGGCCGTGCTGAAATCCTTGATGAGCACCACGATCCAGAGGGTGGGACGCATCGCCTGCTAGGTGCCGCCTTCGCGGGCGAGGGTGACATCAGGACGGCGCGGCACGACGACCACGTCACGCTGCTTGAGCACGTTGAGCGTGGTGACCGCTGCGACCAGCACCACGGCACCGACGATCTCGATGCCGTAGAAGGGCACGCCGAGGCCGACGGGTGAGGGCAGCGAGAACACCAGGAACAGTGCGCACGGGTACGCGAGCTCGGCTATCGAGGCCATCGACGCGGGCGTGCTCGAGAGCGCACGGTAATACAGCAACATCGCGAGCAAACCGGGGATCAGCGCGATCCCGATGAAGCTGGGTATCTGATGCACCGAATAGCCTCCGAGGGCACCGGCGCCGCCGTTGACGAGCACCAGCACGAAGAGCACCGGGAGCGCGAGCGTGAAGCGCATCGCCGCGGTGGTGACGAACGACACATTGGAGAGGCTGTAGCGTCCGAAGACGGTGCCGGAGGCCCAGAGCAGCACGGCCCCGAGGACCATGATCGCGGCGAGCAACTGTCCGTGCTGCACCGAGGAGAACGGCGCGAGCGGATTCTGTGGGAAGACGATCAGGTACACGCCGGTAAGCGCACAAGCCGCCAGCGGCCAGAAGTACGGCTTGCGACGCTCCTTCAAGACGATTCGCGCCAGGCCGATGCCGAAGACGGGTTGGAGGAGGTAGAGCAGGTAAACCTCGTTCTCGACGTTGAAGTCCGGGGCCGCGTGCGCAGGGAACGCGTAGCCGAGCGCCTGGGTGAAGAGCACCGTCGCGAATGCCTGCGCGCCGAGCGCGATGATGCCCATGGCGATCCACTGGCGCAGCGGCAAGCTGCGCAGCTCACGACGCACACGTCCGATCACCGGCAGAAAGCACAGCGCGATGAGCAGCGATTCGGCGAAGACGATCGCGCTCGCCGAAAGCTGCTGCGTCAGGGCCGGGCGGAAGTAGGCGTCGGCAGCCCACATCGCCGCCGCCACCGCCACCCAGAGGGCTCCCGTCCGGTCGATCAACCCGCCTGCTCTCGACATCGTCAGGGGTCGATCCCGCTGCTCGAACCCGGTCCGCGGCAGAGCGCGTCTTCGATGTGCACTAGTAAATTAGACAGGAAAGCCCGTCCAACGCCGCGAGGCGGATGACGACCCACGGAGATCCCAGATGCTGTACGGCCAGGAGCACGTCGACCGCTACGTCGAGACCGACGGCGAGGAAGGTTTCAGCTGGCGCAACGGCGTGGAGATCCTGATCCTCACCACCACCGGCCGCAAGACCGGGAAAGAGCGAAGCAACGCCTTGATTTTCGGACGCCACGGTGACGACCTCCTGGTGGTCGGGTCGAAGGGCGGCTCCCCAGCCCCACCCCAGTGGTACCTCAATCTCCAGGACAATCCCGAGGTGCACGTGCAGGTGAAGGGCGACCGCTTCGCAGCCCACGCGCGCACCGCGAACGCCGAGGAGAAGCCCGAGTTGTGGAAGGTCATGACCTCGGCCTGGCCCGACTACGACGCGTACCAGGAGCGAACCGAGCGGGAGATCCCCGTTGTGGTCCTCACGCGCGCGTGACGGCGGCACACCGCAGCCAATACGGTCATCGAGTCGCAACCGCGAAGAGAGGAAACCGGTGACAACGACCGTCAGCAGCGTCGCCGATCTGCAAGACCTGGTCGGCAAACATCTCGGCTACAGCGAGTGGCGGGAGATATCGCAGGAGCGGATCGCAACCTTCGCGGACGCGACTGACGATCATCAGTGGATTCATCTCGACGCCGAGCGCGCGGCGGCGGGACCGTTCGGCACCACCATCGCGCATGGATTCCTGACGCTGTCGCTGCTGGTGCCGATGTGGCACGAGATCCTGCAGTTCGACGGCCTCCGCCTCGGCGTCAACTACGGCCTCAACCGGGTGCGCTTTCCGTCGCCGGTGCCGGCCGGCTCGCGGATCCGAGCCGGGGCGACACTCGTCTCGGTCGACGCTGTGGCGGACGGCAGCATCCAGGTCGTCGTGGACTTCATCATCGAGCGCGAGGGCGGTGAGAAGCCCTGCTGCATCGCCCAGGGGATCTACCGCTTCTACCTCTGACAGCTCGGGTCAGCGCGGCGCGCTGCGCTGCAACTCCGGAAAGTCCTCTTCCCAGTACTCGTTTTCGGCGCGTTGGTCCGCGCCGTGCTCGCGCAGCGTGTGCTCCTTGGTGCGAAGGTCGACGCGCCGGATCTTTCCGGAGATCGTCTTGGGCAGTTCGGCGAACTCCAGCCGGCGCACCCGCTTGTACCCGGCCAGGTTCGCACGCGCGTGCTCGAGGATCGAGCGCGCCAGCTCGCGCGAGGGTGCATAGCCGCTCCCGACCGCGACGAAGGCCTTGGGCACCGCGAGTCGAATCGGGTCGGGCGACGGCACCACCGCGGCCTCCGCGACCGCGGGGTGCTCGATGAGGACGCTCTCGAGCTCGAACGGAGAGATGCGGTAGTCGGACGACTTGAAGACGTCGTCCGAACGGCCGATATAGGTGATATAGCCGTCGCCGTCGCGAGCCGCCACGTCTCCGGTGTGGTAGAAGCCGTCGCGCATCGCGTCAGCGGTCTGCGCGCTGTCGTCGCGATAGCCGACCATCAACCCGAGTGGCCGCCGCGAGAGGTCGATACAGATCTCACCGTGGTCGCCGTGCGCGCCGCTCGCCGGGTCGATGAGCTCGATGACGTAGCCGGGCAGCGGCCGGCCCATCGAGCCCGCCTTCACCCGCTGCCCTGACGAGTTCCCCACCTGCGCGGTGGTCTCGGTCTGGCCGTAACCGTCGCGAATGGTGAGGCCCCACGCCTGTTGCACCTGCTCGATCACCTCGGGATTGAGCGGCTCGCCGGCGCTCAGCACCTCGCGCAACGGCGGCCGCCATGCGCGCAGATCCTCCTGGATGAGCATCCGCCACACCGTCGGCGGCGCACAGAAGCTCGTGACCGAGCAGCGCGTCAGCGTGTCCAGCAACCGCGTGGCCGAGAAGCGCGCTGCATTGAGGATGAGCACCGTCGCCTCGGCATTCCACGGCGCAAAGACGTTGCTCCACGCGTGCTTCGCCCATCCCGGTGACGAGAGATTGAGGTGGACGTCGCCGGGCTGGAGTGCGATCCAGTACATGGTGGAGAGATGGCCCACCGGATAGCTGACGTGGGTGTGCTCGACGAGCTTCGGCTTCGCGGTGGTGCCGGAGGTGAAATAGAGGAAGAGCGGATCGCTGCCGGGCGTTGGCCCGCCGGGGAGGAAATCGCTGCCGCCACGGAGGAAGTCGTCGTACGACAGCCATCCCTTCACCGGCTCGCCGACGGCGATGCGCGTGTAGTCGCCCGCGACCGCCGCGAACTGTCCCGCCTGTGCGGACTCGGCGATCACGTGCGCGACGTGCCCCCGGGTCACACGGTCCTCGATGTCCGATGCCGTCAGCAGCGTCGTCGACGGGATGATCACCGCACCCAGCTTGGTCAGCGCCAGGATCGACTCCCACAGAGCGGCACGGTTGCCGAGCATCAGCAGCGTCCGGTCGCCGCGGCGCACCCCGTGATCGCGAAGCCACGACGCCAGTGCGTCGGAGCGCGACGCAAGCTCCGCGAACGAGAGGATGGTCTCGCTCCCGTCGTCGTCGACGATCCACAACCCTGGGCGGTCGTTGTCTTTCGCGAAGCTGTCGAACCAATCGAGCGCCCAGTTGAAGTGCTCCGCATCTGGCCACTCGAAGTCGCGATACGCGGTCTCGTAGTCCTGTCGATGCGAGAGCAGGAAGTCGCGCGCGGTCCTGAAGTCCATGCCGTGCAACCTCCCGGGCTCAGTCGCTCTTCGACCGGATGGTGCGCGCGGCCTCCATGAGACGGCCCGCCCGTGCGGGATCGACCTGGCTCCAGGTCACACCGCCGACCTTCAGACTCGTGCCGACGATGACGCCGTCGGCGACGGCGAAGATCTCGGCGAGGCGCTCGGCGCTGACGCCGGTGTTGGCGAAGACCGGGACGTCGGGGACCGCCTCCTTGGCGGTCTGGAGGTCGCTCATCGCGAAGGGGACACCGGCGGCTGGCCCGGAGATGAGGATCGCGTCGACACCGAGGAATGCCGCCCCTCGGGCACGATCCGCAATGCCGCGCGTACCCAGCGCGCTGCTGAACTCCGGCGAGATGTTGTCGAAGAACGCGACCTCGTCACCCCCGATCGCCGTGCGATACCCGGCCAGGTCACCGATCGAGGGGGCGATCACGCCGAGGTCGCTCTCGTACACGCCGGTGAGCAC
Organism: Candidatus Dormiibacterota bacterium; assembly: GCA_036833315.1. Lineage (GTDB taxonomy): Bacteria > Chloroflexota > Dormibacteria > Aeolococcales > Aeolococcaceae > Palsa-851. Next base: position 21,973 of record DAITPY010000004.1, on the reverse strand, counting down.
CTCGCGGATGAAGCTCGCTCCCGTGGCTCTCGCGACCGCGAGGCTCGCCTTGGCGTCCCAGAGGATGTTCACACCGAACGGCACCCGGACCGACGTCCGGAGCTCGCCGATGACCGCCGCAATCGCCGCCGGAATCTCCGGTCCCACCACCAGTTGATACGGGATGTCGGCCTCGTTGCAGAACAGCACCCCGTCCACCCCCGCCTCCTGCAGGGTCTCGAGGTCGCGGCCGACAACGTCGACCAGGTGGGCTCTCCCCAGCTCGCGATTGTGGCGCGGCCGGCCGGGCAACGCGGGGAAGTGCAACATTGCGATCACCGGCCTCGTGGTGCCGAACCGCTGTGCCAGCGAGAGACTCATTCGGACCTCCTCAGCGCACCGCGCCGCGGTGCTGATCGATGAATGCGATAACAGCCCGATTCCACGGTTCTGGATCTTCCAGGAATGCAGCATGCCCTCCGGGCACGATCGCCCATTTTGCTCGCGGCAGTTCCTCGTACAGGCGGTGTGAGAGCGACAGCCGGATGATGATGTCGTCGTCGGCCGCGATCACCAGCGCCGGGGTGCGCAGCCCCGCCAGACGGGCGCTGCAGTCGTGGGTCAGGAGCGCTGCGATCTGCGCCGCGAACGAGGCTGCGGGTTGCACGCTGCGCTCCATCTCGTCGAGCAATGCGGCCAGCCGATCCGGTTGCTTCTCATAGAAAGTGGGGCTGAAAACCCACGGCGCCTGCTGCCGCATCATCAGGGCCATGCTCGCGGAC
>DAITPY010000004.1:0-21202 GCA_036833315.1 Candidatus Dormiibacterota bacterium | reverse complement strand
CCCCAGGCGTCGAAGGCCGCACGGGTGTAGGCGTCGGGCTTGGCATAGGTGTTCGCCAGCACCACCGACTGCAGGTCCTCGGGGTACGCAAGCGCGTACTCCTGGGCGATCAGGCCGCCCATCGACACCCCGGCGAGATGGAACGGCGCGAGGCCGAGGGCATCGGCGAGCGCCTTGGTGTCGGCAGCCATGGCGCGGCTGGTGTACGGACCGGGTGGGTGGGATGAGCGGCCGGAGCCCCGATTGTCGAACGTGACCACGCGCAGCCCGGCCGCGACGAGATCGCCGACCTGCATCGCCCAACCCTCGAGGTCGTCGCCAACCCCGTTGATGAGCACGATGGTGTCGGGTCCCGCCCCTGCGACTCGGTAGTGAATGTCGAGGCCGTCGAAGTGCGCAAACGGCATCGGGCTATCCCGCGACCCCATGAGCTCGTATCGCGGCACGCCAGAGGTCGATCGAGTACACGAGTTCGTCGATCACACGCTCGTCGGGATCTTCCCAGCCCGGGATGATCTCGAAGATGAGATCGACGTCTCCGGCTCCGGCGCCGGCCAGGGTCCCGAGCACGCGCGCGGGGTCGATGATGCCGCCGCTGTTGTGCTCCGCGGTGAACGCCCAGTGGTGATCGGAGACACCGTCCGACTGCTGCAACTGCACTTCGACAAGCCGGCTCGCGAATCGATCCAGCCACGCATATGGATCGCGTTCCGCGCCGGTCGTCCCGGGCACGCACTGGTGACCGACGTCGAGACAAAGGCGCCATGGAACGCTGTCGGCGTCGCCGTCGGTGAGCAGGTCCTCGATCTGCGCCATCGTCGACGGCTCGCGCACCGCCACGAGGTTCTCGACGAGGAGGTACTCGAGCCCCGCGTTCCTGGCGTGCCGCGCGATGGTGGCGAGATCACGCTTCATGCCCTCCCAGCGTTCGGCGCGACGTTCCGGGTCGGCCCAGTCGGGCACGCTCATGGCGCCGACGTGTCCGCCGGTCGCACCGGCTCCCAGTGCCGCGGTCAGGTTGACCACCTCGAGGTACCAGCCCAGCGCGGCTTCACGGCGCGCCGGATCGGGATGCATGAGCAGGTCGAGTGAGTAGGCGGTGAGGCCGGTGAAGGTGGCGTGGGACCGGAGGCCGTTGGCGTCGAGCGCCGCGCGAGTTCGCTCGATGGCGTGGCGGCGACCGGCAAAGGTGTCGGTCCCCTCGATGAGGTCGAGGGAGAGCTCCACCAGGTCGAGGCCGAGATCGTTGCGCACCACCGACGCCCAGTCCGCCGGGCGCGGCCAGCGCTTGAGCGCGAAGCACGTGTTGATACCGAGCTGGACCTTCATGCCTCGCCTCCCGGCTGCGGTTCCGATGCCCCGTCCGTGGCCACTGCAGCGCTCATCCGCACCACCGGCGATCCGACGACCTCTCGGTAGTGCTCGTAGATTTGCTGGTATCTGTCGTGATTGGCAGCATCCGGCTCGATCGGCGGGTCACGCCGGCACGCCATGGCCATCGCGGATTCCGGGCTCGGGTATACGCCGACCCCGAGCCCGGCGAGCAACGCCACGCCGGCCGACGTCGCATCCCCCGGAACGCGAGCGACCGGGATGCCGAGCACGTCGGCTTTGATTCGATTCCATGTGTCGAGCGACGCGGGCCTGCCGGACACGCGCAGCTCAGTAACCGGGGTACTGGCGCGGCCGAGACCCTCCAGGTGAGCCCTGATGGCGAACGCCACACCCTCGAGCGTCGCCCGGGCCCACGCCTTGCGATCGTGCCGGATCGACAGGCCGACCGCGGTGCCGCGGAGCGTCGGGTCGTCGCGTTCGCCGTCGCCGAGCACGGGGATGAAGAGCAGCCCGTCGGATCCCGGCGGCACCGAGGCGGCCTCCTGGTCGAGGCGCTCGAAGTCGCTGAGGCGCGGGCGGCCGGCGCGACCGCCGTACATCAGGCCCGCGAGCCAGTCCACCGCCTCGCCGGCGGTGTTGATCCCGACCTCGGTCACGTACCCGGTGGCCGCGACGGCGCTCGGGTAATGAGTCACAGCGAGATCGCGGGTGGGCTCGCTCACGACCGTGTTGAGGCAGGTCGAGCTTCCCGCCATCTCACTCGCCGGCCCGGGCGCGGCGACACCGGCACCGAAAGCACAGGCGATGCTGTCGCCGGCGCCGGCGACAACCGGGATCGGACGCGAGAGTCCAAACCGTCGCATCAGAGCGGGGCGCACCTCGCCGATCACGGTCCACGACGGGTGGGGTTCGGGAAGCTGCTCGAGACCAAGGCCGACCGCGTCCACGAGCTCGGGCGACCAGACGCGCTTGCGCAGATCGAGGAGTGCGCTTGCGGCGGCCATGGTCCAGTCGGTCGCCGCCTCGCCGGTGAGCGTAAGCGCCAGGAAGTCGGTGGGTTCGAGGAACAGTCGCGCCGCCTTGAACACCTCGGGCTCGTGGGCGCGGATCCAGAGGATCTTCGCGGCATTGTGGAACGCGGCCGGGACGTGTCCGGTCAAGGTGTGCAGGTACTCGTCGCCGAACTGCTCGCGAATCGCGTCGGCCTCGACCACGGCACGGTTGTCGCGATAGATGATCCCGGGCCGGAGTGGGGCGCCGTGCCCGTCGATCGGGACCACCGACGGGCACTGTCCGGTGAGCCCGATCGCGTGGATCGTGTGGTGCGGACCGAGATCGGCGAACAACTTGCCCAGGGCCGAGAGCGACGCGTCGCGCCAGCTCGTCGCATCCTGCTCCGCCCAGCCGTCACGGAGCATTCGTGTGGGGTAGGGGCGCCGCACCTCCAGCAACTGCTCGCCCGAGGTGTCGAAGGCGGTGGCTCGCGCGCCCGACGTCCCGACGTCGACGGAGACGAGTGCATCGACGCCGGCGGTCGTCACTGCGCCTACCCGCGAACCAGCTGTTGCGCTTTGACCTTGTCGCCGTCGAGGGTGATCAGCGCGCCGTTGAGGGCTCCGGTCGAGTAGTCGCTGCCCGGATTGATGACCACGGTTCGGCCGACCCGCCGGATACCCGAGGACTCGTGGATGTGCCCGTGAAGGCCGAGCATCGGCTGATACTCCCGCTCGGCGTCGAGGACGGCAGTGCTCCCCACCGCAACCATCTGCACCTGACCGAGCGAGGCCTGGACGACGAGGTTCGAGTCGAGCAGCGGCGCCTCGTCGAGCTGGGTGCCGTATGGCGGGGCATGCAGGTTGAAGACCGCGCGCTCGGGATGCTGCAGCGCGGGCACCATCGCATCGATCGATGCTTTGAGCTGGGTCTCGCTCTGCTCGCGGTAGGTGTGCCAGGGCGTGACGTTCGAATATCCGACGCTGACCATCTCGTGCTCGCCGTCGAGCCAGACGACCTTGCCCTCGTCGTGGGTGCCCCAGGGCGCGGTGTCGAGGAGCGCACCGAGCTCCTCGGGGTCGTCGTTGCCGAGCATGAAATAGAGGGGAATGCCGAGCGGACGGAGGCGCGCGTCGGCAAGCTCGAGCCACTCGGTGAGGCGCGTTCGCATCAGCTGCAGGAACAGTGGATCGAGCTTTCCCCTGGCCTCCAGGGCCTCCAGCTCTCCAGGTTCGGCGCGGTACGAGTAGTAGCCGTGGTCGGCGATCAGCTTCTCCAGCGCGACCAGTTCGGGGCCCTCGACGACGTCGTAGTCGGTCCCCACGAACCGGCACTTCCAGTGACCACCGGGCGCATGAACGATCGACTGGATCGCCTTGCCGGCCACGTCGCCTCCGAGGATCAACACATTCGGCTCGTAGACCCTGGTTGCGTTGATGAACTTTCGAAAGCACACGCTCGAGCCGTGCAGATCGCTGACGAAGTAGATCCTCGTCTTCGCCATCTCAGACCGGGACCGCCACCCGCGCGCGATGCGCTGCGGTCATGAAGCGGCTCGCGCGCTCCGGGTCGACGGCGTTCCAGGTGACCCCGTCGCGTTTCAAGCTGGTCCCGACGAAGAGACCGTCCGCGATGGACAGAATCTCATCGACGGTGTCCTCACGCACCCCGGTGTTGGCGAGGACCGGCAGGTCGGGGACGGCGGCCTTGGCTTCGACCAGCTCGGCGCGGTTGGTCGAGGTCCCGGTGATCTGTCCGCTGATGAGGATCGCGTCGATGCCCAGGTAGGCTGCACTCCTCGCCCGCGTCGCAATCGAGCGATTGCCCAATCCGCTCGCGAACTCGGGCGTGATATTGGTGAAGAGGGCGACCGAGCCGGCTCCGATGTGCTCGCGGTACGCGGCGATGGCGCCGTAGTCCGGCTGCATGACCCCGAGGTCACTCTCGAAGACGCCGGTGAACACCTCACGAACGAAGGCGGCGCCGGTGGCGCGCGCCACCGCGAGACTTGCGACCGGGTCCCAGACGAGATCGACGCCGAAGGGCCGCGAGAGGCGGGACCGCACCTGACCGATAACCGCTGCCATGCCCGCGGCGACCTCGGGGCCGACGCCGATCTGGTACGGCAGGTCGGCCTCGTTGCAGAAGAGGAATCCGTCGACCCCGGCGAGTTGCAGGGCCTCGAGGTCGCGCCCGACCGTCTCGACGAGGTACTCCATCCCGGCCGCTCGATCGTGACGCGGCCGTCCGGGCATCGCTGGAAGGTGCAGCATCGCGATGATCGGCTTGTCGACGCCGAACAGACGAGGAAGGAGCCTCACACCCGCCCTCTGATGTCCGCTGCTCGTGGGCCTCCGTTGCGCTGAGCGTGCGAGGAGGCGTTCTCCGGCGTGGCGACCATCACCTCGACGCCGACCTGCTCGATGCGCTCGATCTCGGCGGGGTCAGCCGATGCGTCGGTCACGATCACCGACACATGTTCCAGCGGCGCGACAGTGCTCATCGCGACGGCACCGAACTTCGATCCGTCGGCGATGACGATGATCCGTTCGGTGCGCTCGAGACCGCCGCGGATCACGTCGGCATCGCGATCGTCCAGTTCTGTGACCCCACGGCGCGCCGAGAGCCCGGCGGCGCCGATCACGGCGGTATCGGTGTTGTAGCGGCGCACCGCCTCGACAGCGGACGCGCCGATGCAGGTGAGCTCGTCCTGGCGGACCAGGCCTCCGGCGATGATCACGCGAACGTTGCGAGTTCCCAGCAGGCTTGCCACCGCGAGTGAGGGCGTGACCACCATCAGGTCCTCTCGCGCGGGAAGGAGACGTGCGAAGTGTTCGACGGTGGTCCCGATGCCGAGGAACATCGATCGCACGCCGACGGTCAACTCGGCCGCACGTTTGGCGATCAGGCGCTTCTCCTTGGCGTGGCGCAGGGTGCGGGCGTTGGCCCCCACCTCGAAGGTGCGCACCAGGTGCGTGGTGGCCCCGCCGTAGGTCCGTCGCACGAAGCCGTCGCGTTCGAGCCGGCGGAGGTCGCGGCGGATGGTCATCTCCGAAACCTTGAAGTCGCGCGCGAGGGTGCTGACCTCGATCGCCTGATCCTCGGCCACGCGCTCCAGCACCTTCAGGCGTCGCTCCACCGCTAGCACGTCGCGCCTCTCCTTCGCCCTGTCAGGTCTTGACCGGAAATGTGTCGCTCCGTGTCCGGCGTCGCTTGACACTCGTGTTCGATTGTGTTCAACTCTGCCTGCTTTTCACGCGTGTGTCAAGTTGGGGTCGGTCTGGCAGCCGGAGGGTCGGAATGGCAACCGCAAGCAGGCTCTTTGTTCGTAACAGCACGGGGCTGGTGCGTTCCGCCTCCGCCCTCGACGCCACGATCTTCAACGCGGTCATCTCCGCGCCGATCGGGTCCACCATCGCGTACTCGATCTTCTTCACCCTCGTCGCGTTCCCTGGCGCGGACGTGGCCGGCGTGCTCATCATCACCGCGCTGATCAACATCCCCGTCCTCATCATGTTCGCGCTGCTCGCGTCGAGCATGCCGAGGGTCGGTGGGGACTACGTGTGGGTGAGCCGGGTGCTCTCGCCACCACTGGCGCTGATCTCCAATCTCTGCATGATCGTCGGGGGACTGCTCGGAGCTGCATTCTTCGCCAAGTTCTTCTCGCTGCTGGCGCTCGGCCCCGTGCTGGTAGCCCTCGGTACGCTGTTCACCAACAGCCACCTCGTCGACTGGGGGACCGCGTTCCAGACCAACAACAGCTGGATCCTCGGGGCGTCGCTGTTCATGGTCGCCCTCCAGACCGTGATCCTGATTCGAGGCACCAGGTCGACCTTCCGCTGGCAGAACTACTCGTTCCTCATCGCCATGCTGGGCACGCTGCTGGCCTTTGTGATCCTCGGCATCGGCAGCCAGACCGACTTCTTCTCGCATTTCAACGCGCTCAACGCGAGCTTCGGCGGCGGCAACGTTTCGAAGGTCATCGCCGGTGCGCCCGGCGCGGCCACGGCGGGCCCCAATCTCGGCAACTGGAGCGCGACGCTCCCGACACTGTTCTCGATCCAGGGATTCATGATGTGGAACTTCTGGTCGGTGTACATGTCCGGCGAGTTGAAGAGCGCTTCCAACCGGGGGCGCCAGCTGTCGATCATGTTTGGGGCGCTCGCCTGGGACGCGATCCTGCTGATCATCGGAACGCTGCTCCTCTTCCACATCGCCGGCTACAACTTCGTCTACGCGCTCAACGCCGCGAGCAGCGCGTACAAGATCCCGTCGGGTCCGTTCTACCCGTTCCTCGCGTCGCTGGTCTTCAACACGCCCGTGCTCACGATCCTGATCATGGGTTCATTCCTGTTCTGGTCGCTGCCCTCGATGATCGCCAACACGTTCATGCCGATCCGCTCATTCTTCGCCTGGTCGTTCGACCGGCTCATGCCGGAGAGCCTGGCGAGGATCAACGAGCGGACCCACTCTCCTGTCAATGCCATCATTGTCGCCAACGTGATCATCGCTGCGCTGGTGATCTGGAGCGTGTACTCGAACGTCTTCCAACTGGTGCTCGGGCTGATCGTGCTCGCCGGCTCTCTGGCAGTCATCATCGTCGGGATCGCGGCGATCGCGCTGCCGTTGCGGCGACCTGACCTCTATCAGGGCTCGCCGGCGAACCTCAAGTTCCTTGGGATACCCGTGCTCTACATCGTCGGGACACTGTCGATCATCGAATTCGCCGGCATCATCGCCATCTCGTTCATCAACCCACTGTCGGTCATGAACGGCAACAGAGACGACTGGTGGTGGATCCCAGCCTGGCTGCTCGGACTGATCGTCGGTGGCGCGCTCATCTATTACATACCCAGCTTCATCCGTGCCAGCCAGGGCATCAACGTCAAATTTGTCTACAAGGAACTCCCGCCGGAGTGAGCAAGACCCCCCTTGGCGGAGGGCGGCCGGTGATTGCACCGGCCGCCCTTACTATGTCCGCATGGTGAGCAGGGCTCGCTGATGGCGGAGAGCGAAGCGACGATCCTCTCCGACGTCCGCGAGGAGGCTCGGCGCCTGGCGACGGCGTGCGTGGATCTGGGCATCGCGGCCCGGCTGCTCGGCGGGCTCGCGATCTGGCTTCGCTGCCCGAGCGTCCATTCCGGCCCGTTCGTGCGGAACTACGAGGACATGGATTTCGCGATCAGCAACTCCGCGAGCGCGAAGTTCAAAGCGCTGCTCGTCACCCAGGGCTACCTTCCGGACCAGTTCTTCAACGGCCTGCACGGCGCCACGCGGCTGTACTACGAGGACCCGAGTGGACGGTGGTCGATCGACGTCGTCATCGACGAGCTGTCGATGTCGCACAAACTCGATCTGCGCGGCCGCCTCGACGGGCCGGCGCCGACCATCACGCTCGCCGATCTGCTGCTCACGAAACTCCAGGTATGGGAGATCAACCGCAAGGACCTGGGGGATGCCCTCTGCCTGCTCGCCGACCACGCGTTGAGCGAGGATGATGGCGATGTCGAGGGCGTCAGCCTGCCGCGTGTGCGCTCAGTGCTCGGCAAGGATTGGGGGTTCTGCCACACCTTCGAGCGCAACGCGCGCAAGGTCGCCGAGCTGTGGTCGCAGGACCGATTGCCGGCACCGGCGCATGACGTCGCGGAACAGATCCGCACCTTGCAGCAGGTTATTGAGGACGCGCCGAAATCTCGCGCCTGGCGCTTGCGCAGCCGCGTCGGCGAGCGCCTGCGCTGGTACGAGACGCCCGAGGAAGTGCGCCACTGACGGTGCGACGGGCGGATTAATCCTTCGGTCTCGCGGTGGCCGACGGTTGCAGGACGATGTCGATGTCAGCCGTGTACCAGGGTCCGTCGATGCCTGGCGGCGGCGTTTCGGAAGCAGGATCGTGCGGCGTGAATGTGCGCACCAGCGACTGCTTCACGCCGAAGACCACATCCGAATCGAGGTATTTGCTCTCGGAGTCGAAGAGGTGCGTCGTCACCGGGGTGCACCCCTTCGCCGACACCATCAGATGAACGTGCGCCGGCCGCCAGGGATGACGTCCGGTGGCCTTGAGCATCCGCCCCACGGGACCGTCATCGGGAATCGGATAGTCCACGGGTCTGACCGTCCGGAATCGGAACGCTCCGTCGCCCTCGCTGCGAAACCGGCCGCGCAGGTTCTCGGGCGACTGGTGCTCGTCCTGCACCGCGTAGAGCCGGTTGGTCGCGTTCTGCCAGACGTCGACGACCGCCCCCGGCAGCGCGTTTCCGCTGATGTCGAGCACGTGCCCGCTGACTAGCAGGGGCTGGGCTCCGAGGTCGTCGGTGACCGCATCGCCGTTGGCGCGCCAGGGGGAGTCCGGCACGTAGAACGGCCCCAGGACGGTTGACTCGGTGGCGCTGCTTCCAGCGCCGTGATTGACGAGGTCCACGAGCATCGACAAGCCGAGGGTATCGGACAGCAGGATGAACTCCTGGCGCTGGTCGGTGCAGGTGTGTCCGACGTCGGTCAGAAAGCGGATGCCCGCCATCCACTCCGACTCGGTGAGCGACGTCTCGACGGCGAAATGATGCAGGTTGCGTATCAGGCTGCCGAGCACCTCGCGCAGCCTGGGATCGGGGCAACCGGCGATGCTGTCGACGGCACGAGCGGTCAGGTCGGCACCAGTCTGGTCGGGCGCTGTCATCCCCGTACCATAGCCTCGAATGGCTGAGATCGTGTCGCTCGCCGACGGCATCTCCGCGGTCGTGCACGACGGCGACACCGTGGTGATGGAAGGCTTCACGCACCTGATCCCCTTCGCCGCCGGGCACGAGATCATCCGCCAGGGGCGCCGCAACCTCACGCTCGTGCGCATGACGCCGGATCTCATCTACGACCAGTTGATCGGTATGGGCTGCGCGTCGAAGCTCATCTTCTCGTGGGGGGGCAATCCGGGTGTCGGCTCGCTGCACCGGTTTCGCGACGCGGTCGAGAACGCCTGGCCGCACCCGCTCGAGCTGGAGGAGCACAGTCACGCCGGCATGGCCAACCGCTACCAGGCGGCCGCCAGCGGTCTGCCCTTTGCCGTGCTGCGCGGCTACGTCGGCTCCGACCTGCCGGCACACACCGACACCATCCGGCCCATTGCCTGCCCCTTCACCGGTGAGATGCTGACGGCGGTATCGGCCCTGGCGCCCGACGTCACCATCATCCACGCGCAGCGTGCGGACAGGCGGGGAAACGTGCAGATGTGGGGCATCATCGGTGTGCAGAAGGAGGCGGTGCTCGCCGCGAAGCGCTCGCTGATCACGGTTGAGGAGATCGTCGACAGCCTCGACCCCAGGCCGCAGGAGGTCATTCTGCCGTCATTCGCCACCAGCTACGTCGCCGTCGCGCCGGGCGGTTCGCATCCGTCGTACGCGCAGGGTTATTCGTTCCGGGACAACGCCTTCTACACCGCGTGGGATGATATCAGCAGGGATCGAGAGACGTTTCTGAGCTGGATGCGCGACAACGTCATGCGCGGCGAGCAGGTCGCCTGAACGCATGACGCTGGTGTACAGCGCGGACGAGATGATGACGGTCGCGGCCGCACGCCAGCTCAATAACGGGACGGTCTGCTTCGTCGGCATCGGATTGCCGAGCACGGCGGCGAACCTAGCGCGCATGACTCACGCGCCGAACGTGGTGCTCATCTACGAATCGGGGACGCTGGGCGCCAAGCCAGACCGTCTCCCGCTCTCGATCGGTGACGGCATTCTCGCCGACACTGCGGACACGGTCGTGAGCGTTCCGGAGGTGTTCAACTACTGGCTGCAGCCGGGGAGGATCGACATAGGGTTTCTCAGCGCCGCGCAGATCGATCGCTACGCCAACATCAACACCACGGTCATCGGCGCCGACTACCGTCACCCGCGGGTGCGGCTCCCAGGCGCCGGCGGCGCGCCCGAGATCGCGGCGTCGTGCCGCGACGTGGTGGTGGTGGTCCGGCAGACTGCGCGGACGTTTGTCGAACGAGTCGACTTCGTCACGTCGGTGGGATTCGGTCACGCACCCGGCGACAGGCAGCGGCTCGGTCTGACCGGGTCGGGTCCACGCGTTGTCATCACCGACCTTGGCATCCTGATGCCACACCAGGAGACGCGCGAGCTGACTCTCGTGAGCGTGCACCCGGGAGTGACTCCGGAGCAGGCGCAGGCCGCGACAGGATGGTCGCTCGCGGTTTCGGATGACCTGACCACCACCGAGCCTCCGAGCGAACAAGAGCTCACGGTGCTGCGCCGCCTGAACGCGACCCTCGGCGAGACCAAGGGCCTCCAGTGAGCGACGACGTCTTCATCCTCGACGCGGTGCGCACCCCGATCGGCCGGCACGGCGGCGCGCTCGCCGGTCAGCGTCCCGACGATCTCGCCGCGCACGTGATCGCAGCGCTGTTGCAGCGAACCCCGGCGCTCGACCCGGCCGAGATCGGAGATGTCGTGCTTGGCGACGGCAACGGCGCGGGCGAGGACAATCGCAACGTCGCTCGCATGGCGCTGCTGCTCGCCGGCGTGCCGCCCACGGTTTCGGGAACGACTGTCAACCGGCTCTGCGGTTCCGGGCTCGAGGCAGTGATCGCCGCCAGCCGCGCCATCCAGGTCGGCGACCATTCGACCTGCTACGCGATGAGAGCATTCGCGCTGATGCATCGATCGAGACCCTTACACGGCTGCGACCTGCATTCCGACCCGACGGCACGGTGACCGCCGGCAACGCCTCCCCGCTCAACGATGGAGCGGCCGCACTCCTGCTCGCGGACGGCGACGGCGCGAGCCGTCTGGGTCGCGAACCGCTGGCGCGCATCGTCGCCCGCGGCGTGAGCGCGGTCGAACCGCCGATGTACGGGATCGGGCCGGTGGAGGCGGCGAACACCGCAATGCGAAAGGCGGGGATCGGCTGGAACGACCTGGCGGTCGTGGAGCTCAACGAGGCGTTCGCCGCGCAGTCGCTCGCGTGTCTTCGCGACTGGCCGGAGCTCGATCCCGAGAAGGTGAATCCCAACGGCGGCGCGATCGCCATCGGCCATCCGATCGGGTGCTCCGGCGCGCGGATCATCGGTTCCCTCGCGCACGAGCTTCGGCGTCGCGGCGGCGGCTTCGGTCTAGCAGCCATCTGCATCGGTGTCGGTCAGGGGCTTGCAGTCGTTGTGGAGAGCTGACCATGCCGGTCCAGCGAGTCGGCGACATCGACATGTACTACGAGGTGCATGGAACGGGCGATCCCGTCGTCCTGATCGGGGGCCTCGGCGGTGACCTCTCCGAATCGGAGCGGATGATCCAGTGGTGCGCGCGCACCCACAGGGTTCTCGCTTTCGACAATCGCGGCGCGGGACGCACCGATAAACCCGGTGCTCCGTATTCGATCGAGATGATGGCCGGCGACACCAACGGCCTCATGGAGGCGCTCGGCATCAGCGACGCGACCGTGCTCGGTGTCTCCATGGGCGGGCGCATCGCGCTGGCGCTGACGCTGGCACATCCGGAACGCGTCGCACGACTCATCCTGGTGAGCACGTCGGCGGCGGAGGTCCCCGATACCGGGCTCACTCGCATGGATCTGCTGAGTGTGCTGCGGAGCCTGTTCTTCAGGCGCAAGTATCCGCAGCCGCGCTACGCGCAGTCGCGTCAGCGCCAGGCGTCGCGTGCCTTCGACTGCACCGACCGCCTCCACGAGATCCAGGTGCCGGCAACCATCATGCACGGACGCAACGACAAGATCTTCCCGCTGCGGCGTGCAGAGGAGCTGCGCCGGGGGATTGCCAACTCGGAGCTGGTCACCTTCCGCGGCGGTCACGGCTTCTTCATGTTCAAGGAACGCAAGTGGTTCCTCGACTCCGTGAGCACTGCGCTCGACACCGGGGCATCGGTGCTCACGTCATGAGCACGACGTGGGTGGCGCTGTTCCGCGGCATCAACGTGGGGCGCAACAAGAGGATCGCGATGTCAGAGCTGCGCACCATGCTGGAGTCGCTCGGCTACACCAATATCCGCACCCACCTGCAGAGCGGTAACGCGATCTTCTCGGCGCAACGGCGAAAGCCGGAAGCGCTCGAGCAGGAGCTGTCGGCGGGCATCAAGAAGTCGTTCGGGATGGACGTGGCGGTCCTCATCCGGACCGCAGCCGAGTTGGCATCGGTGGTGGACGCGAATCCCTTCGTGGCCCAAGGCGTCAGTGCGGATGAGCTGCACGCGACCTTCCTGGCCGCCGCCCCGGCCGCTGCGAAGATCGCCGCCGTCGACCGCGATGCATGCGCGCCGGACGAGTTCGCACTCGGCAAGCGGGTGATCTACCTCCGGCTTCGGAACGGCATCATGGGATCGCGCCTGCCCGACTGGGACAAGGTGCTGGGGCTGCGGACGACCACACGAAACTGGAACACGACCACTCGACTGCGCGACCTCGCCGGATAGGTCGCACGACCCTCGCGCGTGACCCGTGGGACCAGACGCACCTTGTGATCGACAGCATCGATAGATGGACGATCCGGCTCGACGGCCGGCGACACGCGATCTGGCTAGCCTGAACTGAGGGGACGCCACCGGCTGTGCCGAGTACGCAGCGCTCCTTCACGGATGAGTTGCAGTCTCGGCTTCGGCCCGTCGGTGCGCCCTGATTGCGGTTTGCGGCTGCCGACCCTGAATGGATCGGGCCAGTCGGCGCCTGCTCCCGAGTACCCCTGGTCCGCGGCTGCGTGCAGCGTCCACTGCGGGTCGTAGAGGTGGGCGCGCGCGAGCGCGCAGAGGTCGGCGCGGCCGGCGAGCACTATCGAGTTGACGTCGTCGTATGAAGAGATGACCCCCACCGCGATGGTGGCGATGCCCACCTCGTTGCGGATCCGGTCGGCGAAGGGCGTCTGGTACGAGCGTCCGAACGCCGGTCTCTCGTCCTTGGTGACCTGACCGGTCGAGACGTCGATGGCATCGGCGCCGTGAGCGGCGAAAGCCCTCGCGATCGTGACCGCGTCGTCGATGTCGATACCACCCTGGTGCCAATCGGTCGCGGAGATGCGCACGCTCAGCGGCTTACCCGGCGGCCACACGTCGCGCACCGCATCGAACACCTCGAGCGGGAATCGAAGCCGCTTCTCGAACGTTCCCCCGTATGCATCGGTGCGCTGATTCGAGATCGGAGAGATGAAACTCGAGAGCAGGTATCCGTGTGCGCAGTGCAACTCGAGCAGGTCGAAGCCGGCACGTGCTCCCGCCTGCGCCGCCCGGACAAACTGATCGCGAATCTCGTCCATCTCCGCGACGGTGAGCGCGTGTGGCACCTGGTTCTGGGCCGAGTACCGGATCGGCGATGGGGCGCAGACCTCCCAGTTCCCCTCGGGCAGGGGTTCGTCCATGCCCTCCCACATCAGCTTCGTCGAGCCCTTGCGCCCCGAGTGGCCGAGTTGCAGGCCGATGTGTGCGGTGGTGTGGTCGTGCACGAAATCGACGACGCGCCGCCATCGGACCTCATGCTCCGGCGCATACATGCCCGCACAGCCCGGCGTGATGCGCCCGGTCGGTGACACGCACACCATCTCGGTCATCACCAGCGCCGCGCCGCCGAGCGCCTTGCTGCCGATGTGCACGAGATGGAAGTCGTCGGGGTCGCCGTCGATTGCGGAGTACATGTCCATCGCCGACACGATCACGCGGTTCTTGAGCTCGAGCTCGCGTAACCGGAAGGGATGGAACATGGGCGGCGTACAGGACTCGGCGTGCTCTCCGGACCGGCGCGGCACCGTCCCCGCGAACCATGCATCGACCTTGGCGACGAACTCCGGATCCCGCAGGCGCAGGTTGTCGTAGGTGACCCGGCGGCTGCGGGTGAGGATGTTGAAGGCGAACTGCAGGGGATCCTGGTGGACGTACTGCCCGAGGTTCTCGAACCATTCGAGGCTCGCCTGCGCGGCTCGCTGTGTCGACACGACCACGGGTTTGCGCTCGGCCTCATATGCGTCGAGCGCCGCGGCGACTCCGTCGTGCTCGTGCAGGCAGGCGGCGAGCGCGAGCGCGTCCTCCATGGCGAGCTTGGTGCCGGATCCAATCGAGAAGTGCGCTGTATGCGCGGCGTCGCCGAGCAGCACGACATTGGCATGGTGCCAGGTGTTGTTGCGCACCGTCGTGAAGCTGATCCACCGCGAGTTGTTAGCCTGCACCTCGTGGCCGTCGAGGATGTCGCCGAACAGCGCACGGATCTCGGCGATGCTCGCAAGGTCGCTCTCCCCGGGTGCGAACCCACGCTGTGCGAAGGCGTTGAAGCCCGCCTTGCGCCAGACCGCATCGTTCATCTCGACGATGAAGGTGCTGCCGGTGGCGTCGAACGGATACCCATGGATCTGCATCACCCCGTGGGGCGTGTCGACGATGTAGAACTTGAAGGCGTCGAAGACCAGGTCGGTGCCGAGCCATATGAATTTGCAGCGCCGCACGTCGAGGTCCGGCCCGAACGCCGGCGCGTACCGCGTCCGTATCGCCGAGTTGACCCCGTCCGACCCGACCACGAGGTCGTGCGTACGCGCGAGGTCGTCCACCGGCGGCGCCTCGGTGTTGAAGCGGAGCGTGACCCCGAGCTCGGCGCATCGCTCCTGGAGGATCTGCAGCAACCGCCTGCGACTCATCGCCGCAAACCCGTGCCCCCCCGACGTGATCACCCGATCCTTGAAATGAATGTCGATGTCGTCCCAGCGCGCGAACTCCGCCGACATGGCGCGATGGATCGCCGGGTCGGCGTGCTCGATGCCACCGAGCGTCTCGTCCGAGAACACCACACCGAACCCGAAGGTGTCGTCGGCGGCATTGCGCTCCCACACGGTGATCTCGTGGGTCGCGTCGAGCTGCCGAGCAAGCGCCGCGAAGTAGAGTCCGCCCGGTCCGCCCCCGACAACCGCAATTCGCATCTGAGTCCGAGCGCAACTGTAAAGTGTCGACCGTCGTGAATGTGGCGTCGTCAGCGTGCCTGCATCGATCCATTTCGCCGATCTGACGTCGCCCCGCGCTCGGGTCCTGCTCGATCCCGGGCCGGTGCCGGTGCTGCTCCTCCCGGTCGGGGCGGTGGAGCCGCACGGGCCGCATGCGCCCCTGGGGACCGACTCGATCATCTCAGCCGCGGTCTGCGAGCGGGCAGCGGTCGAGCTGGCCGGCGACGCCAAGGTCCGTGCGCTCGTACTCCCCGAGATCAACTTCGGTGTCACCCGCTATTCGGCTGCCTTCACTGGGGCGGTGACGATCAGTGAGACCACCCTTCTGGCGCTGGTCGTCGAGATCTGCGCCTCGCTTCGCGCTCAGGGCTTCCGGCATGAGGTCATCGTCAACAGTCACTTCGAGCCGGCACACGTGGCGACCCTGCGCCAGGCCGCGGAGCAGGCGCAGGTGGGGTTTCTCGATCTCACCCGCCGCGCGGTCGCCGAGCAGCTGACCGAGGAGTTCCGCAGCGGCGCGGCCCATGCCGGTCGCTACGAGACCTCGCTGGTGCTCGCGACCCGCCCCGAGTTGATCGAGGCCGAGGTGATGCGCCGCCTCCCTGCGCATCGTGTGAACATGCCAGCCGCGATGGCGGCAGGCCAGACCGATTTCCTCGCCATGGGCATGGACCGCGCCTACTGCGGCGCCCCAGCAGAGGCCAGCGCACGCGAAGGGGACGCGACACTCGGGACCCTGGCGGCGCTGCTGGTCGAATTGATCCGCGAACAGGTCCTCGCCGAGCCTGTTCAGTGAGCGCCCAGGCGGACCTGACGGCCGCCCGCAATGTCGCCACCTACTTCCTCGACCGCAATCTCAGTGAAGGACGCGGCGGCCGCACGGCGCTCATCGACGGCACCCGGGTGTGCACGTATGCCGAGCTCGCCGCGCTGACCAACCAGGTCGGCAACGCGCTCCTCGAGCTTGGGGTGCGTCCGCAGGACCGCGTGCTCCTCGCGCTCGCCGACTCGGTCGAATTCGTCGCGACCTGGTACGCGGCGCAGAAGATCGGCGCGGTGACCGCCGAGGTGTACACGTTCCTGCAACCGAAGGACTACGCCTACTACGTCGACTACACCGGCGCAACGGTGGTGGTCGTCGACGGTGTGACCGTGGAGCGGATGCGCACGGCGATGCAGACCTCCCGCGAGCACCCGATACTGGTGGTGATCGGAGTCGACCGGTCCCAACTCCGCGAAGCAGAGGCGCACTTCGAGTCAATCGTCGCGCGCCAGTCACGCGACCTCGCAGCGGCGTCGACCACCTCCGACAGCATCGCCATCTGGAAGTTCACCACCGGGAGCACCGGCAAGCCGAAGGCGTGCGTGCACATGGTGCGCAGCCCGCTGGTGAGCTACAACGCATACGCCCGCGGCGTGCTCGACATACGCGAGGACGACGTCGTGCTGCCGGTTCCCAAACTGTTCTTCGGCTACGCTCGCGACCTTGCCGCGCTCTTCCCGTTCGGGGTCGGCGCGACCGGATTGCTCTTCTCCGAGCGCACCACGGCGGAGCTGATCTTCGACTTGATCGCCCGCCACCGGCCCACCATCCTCGTCAACGTCCCGACCATGATGCAGGCGATGCTGGACCACCCGAGCGCCGCCGGCCAGGACCTCAGCTGCCTGCGCATCTGCACCTCCGCCGGCGAGGCGCTCCCCGAACCCCTCCATCGCCGCTGGGACGATGCGTTCGGCGTGGAGGTGCTCGACGGCATCGGCTCGTCGGAGGCGTATCACATCTACATCTCGAATCGACCCGGCCGGTCGCGACCGGGCAGCATCGGTGAGGTCGTCCCCAGCTACAGCGCCGAGGTGGTCGACGACGAGGGTGAGGCGGTGCCCGACGGCCAGATCGGCCGGCTCTGGGTCCGCGGGGAGAGCACGGCGCTCATGTACTGGGGAGATGAGGACGCCTCGGCGAGCACCTTCGCCGGCGACCGTGTCATGACTGGTGACCTCGTCGAGCGGGACGCCGACGGGTATTTCCTCTATCGGGGCCGGGCCGACGACCTCCTCAAGATCGGTGGCATCTACGTCGCGCCTGCCGAGATCGAGCGTTGCCTCGCCGCGCACCCCGAGGTGGTCGAGTGCGCGGTGGTCGCCGTCGATCGCGAAGGCCTGATCCGCAGCTGCGCCTGGGTGGTCATCCGCCCGGACGCGACCGCGAGCCCTCAGAGCCTCCAGGCGTTCGTGCGCGAGCGTCTCTCTCCGCACAAGGTGCCTCGGGAGGTGCGGCTCGTGGCACACCTGCCCCGCACCGGGTCGGGCAAGATCGATCGAACCGCCCTGCGCGAGGCGCCGATGGCGCCCCCGGTGGGCGACGTGGCCACAGGCGGCGCACGGCAGTGACCCGGTTCCGGGCGTCGGCCGGGTTCACGCAGCGGTGGCAGCACTTCGATTTCGACGTTGCCGAAGGCGTCGCGACGCTCACGCTGGCGCGTCCGGAAAAGCTCGGCGCCCTGACCTTCGCCGTCTATGCCGACCTCCGTGACCTGCTCGCCGAGCTGCCCCATCGCGGCGACGCCCGCGCGCTGGTGATCACCGGCAGGGGTCGGGGATTCTCCTCCGGCGGCGACGTCGTCGAGATCATCGGCGCGCTGCAGTCGATGCAGGCCGGGGACCTCCTCGAGTTCACGCGGATGACCGGGTCGGTGGTGCGGGCGCTCCGCGAGTGCCCGCTCCCGGTGATCGCCGCCGTCAACGGGGTCGCCGCAGGCGCCGGCGCGGTCATCGCGCTGGCCTCGGACTTCCGGCTGCTCGCGCGCTCTGCGACCTTCGCGTTCCTGTTCACCAAGGTCGGCCTCGCCGGCGCCGACATGGGATCCGCGTACCTACTCCCTCGGGTGATCGGCCTGGGGCGAGCCACGGAGCTGCTCATGTTGGGGGACATCGTCGACTCCGAGCGGGCGCTCCAGATTGGGCTGGCCACCTCAGTCGTGGACGACGACGCCCTGCCCGCCGCCGCCCAGGCATTGGCCCGCCGACTTGCCAAGGGACCGGCGCTCGCGTACTCGACGACCAAGGTGCTGCTCACCCGCGAGCTCGACATGGGCCTCGCGCCCGCGCTCGAGCTCGACGCGATGACCCAGGCACTCCTGATGGGGAGCCACGACCACGCCGAATACCATCGCGCCTGGACCGAGGGACGGGCCCCGGTATGGGAAGGACGATGAGCAGGTCGAAGCCCGAGATCATCACCGCCCCGGGTCTCGCCCCTCCAACGGGGTATGCCCACGCGGTGGTCGCCCCACCGGGAAGGACGATCTTCCTGGGCGGTCAGACGGCGCAGGCCATCGACGGCACCATCCAGGGCGCCACCCTCGTCGAGCAGTTCGATCTGGCCGCACGCAACCTCATCGCAGCCCTGCGCGCTGCTGGGGGCGAGCCTGACGATCTGGTCTCGCTCCAGGTCTTCGTCACCAACCTCGCCGCCTACCGGCTGTCCACGCGTGCCCTCAAAGGCGTCTGGCGCCAGCACTTCGGCCGCCGCTACCCGGCGATGGCTCTGATCGGGGTCACCGAACTGCTCGACCCGCGCGCACTGGTCGAGTTGGTGGGTGTCGCGGTCCTCGCGTGAGCACGGCATACACCCACCTTTCCCCTGTCCATCGCGCGCTGCTGGAGCGGAGCGAGGCCCTCGCCCGCGACGTTCTGGCGCCCATCGCGAAGAGCGGAGCGCCGGGCACCGTCAACCGGCCCCTGGTCGCGGCGCTCTCCGCACACGAGTTGGTGCCGGATGTGCTCGGGAGGGGCGGCGAGATCCCGGTACTCAACCTGTGCGCCGTCCGTGAAGGGCTGGCCCGGTTCTCGACCGAGGCCGAGATCGCCTTCGCGCTGCAGGGGCTCGGGGCGCACCCGATCCTGGTTGCCGGACGCCCCGAGGTCGCCGGCACATGGATACCGCGCGTGCTGTCGGGCGAGGCGGTGGCGGCCTTCGCGCTCACCGAGCCGGACGCAGGATCTGACGCGGCATCGCTGGCGCTCTCCGCCGAGCCCGACGGCGACGGCTTCCGGCTCACCGGGGAGAAGGTGTTCATCTCCAACGCCCCGGACGCCGACATCTACACAGTGTTCGCGCGCACCACGGCGGGCGCCGGTGCCCGCGGGATCACCGCCTTCGCGGTTCCCGGCGACAGCCCTGGGCTCTCGGGCACGCCGATCCCGTTCATCGCGGACCATCCGATCGGCCGCCTGAGCTTCGACGGCGTCCCCGTTCCCGGCAGCCACGTCCTCGGCGAGGTCGACCACGGCTTCGGGGTGGCGATGCGCACCCTCGACCTCTTCCGCCCGAGCGTCGGTGCGGCGGCGGTCGGCATGGCCCAGGCGGCGCTCGACGCGGCGGTGGCGCACGCACTCGAGAGACAGGCGTTCGGGCATCCGCTCGCGGCCCTCCAGGGTGTCAGCCACCAGCTCGCCGACGTGGCCACGAGGGTGCAGGCGTCGCGGCTGCTGGTGCACTCCGCCGCGGCCGCCCACGACGCGGGGATCACGCCGATCACCGAAGCCGCGGCGATGGCCAAGCTCTTCGCCACCGAGACCGCGGCGATGGCCGTCGACGTCGCCATCCAGGTTCACGGCGCCCGTGCCCTGGAGCGCGGCCACCTCCTCGAGCATCTGTACCGCGAGGTTCGGGGGATCCGGATCTACGAGGGCGCGTCCGAGGTGCAGCGCGAGATCATCGCGCGGCAGCTGTTCCGCCAGGCCGGTCGCGGGTCATGAGGATCGATTCGACTCGCTGCCCGTTTCGCAGGTCGGTGTCCAGGAAGCGCTCCACCGGGCGCAGGCCGGCGCGAACGTAGGCCGCCTGCGCCCGGGTATTCCCCGTCTCGGTCACCAGCGCCACCGCGGTCGCCGCATAGTCCGAGAAGAGGTGGTCGGAGAGCAGCCTGACGGTCCGGGATCCGATCCCCTGATCGATCAGCGTGACCTCCCCGATGTAGATGTCGAGGCCCCAGGCGCCGTCGGGGAGCGAGATACCCACCGCTTCGAGATACGTCTTTTCGCCATCCCAGGGATAGAACTGAATGTAGCCGGCCGGGGCGCCGGAGACCTCTATGATGCAGGCGGCGGTCGGATGAGAGGGCTGGGTTTCGGCGCGGAGCTCCTCGATCGCCGCCTCCAGGGTCAGCGGCGGATCGTCCGGATCCCACCACTCGCGCACGTGCGGCCGGTTCCGCCAGGCAACGATCCGCTCGTAATCCTCGACGTCATCGCGCATCCGCCGGATGACCAGGTCTCCGTCCGCGGCGATGACGTCATTCACAAGAGCGGGTATCGAGTCACTCGCGGCCAAGATACGCCCGCCACCCGCGAATACGATGCCAAACGTGCGTGTGCTCGTCGTCGAGGACGAACCCGAGGTTGCCGGGAGCCTGTCTCGTGGCCTGGCCGAAGCCGGGCTGTCGGTCGATATCGCCCTGAGTGGCGAGGAGGCCGTCGACACGATCCGGGCGAGCCTTCCGTATGACGTGGCGGTGCTCGACGTCATGCTCGGCGGTGACCTCGACGGCATCGACCTGTGCCGCTACCTGCGCGTGCAGAGGGCGCCGACCGTGATCCTCATGCTCACGGCTCGCGACGACGTCAAAGACCGGCTGGCCGGGTTCGACGCCGGCGCCGACGACTATCTCGCCAAGCCGTTTCATTTCGAGGAGGTCCTCGCCCGGGTCCGCGCCCTGAGCCGCCGGCAGCAGGGTCCCCAGGCTCGTGTGCTACAGGCCGGGAACCTGAGCATGGACGCCGCGGCTCGGCAGGTGATGGTCGGCGGGGACCTGGTGCCGACGACGCGCAGGGAGTACGAGCTCCTCGAGCTCTTCCTCCGTCACCCGGCCCAGGTGCTCAGCAAGGAGCAGATCCACGATGCGGTCTGGGGCGACGGGCAGACCCTCGACTCGGGGCTGGTCGAGGTGTACGCCG
>DAITPY010000003.1:68454-72207 GCA_036833315.1 Candidatus Dormiibacterota bacterium | reverse complement strand
GCGCAGGCCGAGGCGCTGACCGCCCACGACACCTCGGCGATCCTCAACGTCGCCATCAACTACGGGGGCCGGGACGAGATCGTCGCCGCCATCCGGGAGCTGGCCCGGTCCGGGAGCGACCTCGGCGCACTTGACGAACCGACCCTGAGCGGCGCCCTGTACACCGCCGGCCTGCCCGACCCCGATCTGATCGTTCGCACCGCGGGGGAGTTCAGGATCAGCAACTTCCTGCTCTGGCAGGCCGCCTACGCCGAGCTGTACGTGACCGACACGCTCTGGCCCGACTTCGGGGAAACCGCGGTCCACGAGGCCCTCGACGACTTCTCCTGCCGGGAGCGGAAATTCGGCGCGGTCCCCGAGTCGGTGGGGCAGGCACCGTCAGGGCCGCGGCTCCCACCGGAGCCGCACGACATGCATCGCGCCACGCCGGCGGGATGAATCTCGCCCTGCGGGTGATCTCGGGCCTGGTGCTGATCGCGGTGCTCGGCGCGGCGCTCTGGGTCGGGACCGCCGCCCTGGCTGCGTTCGTCGCAGCCGGCGCCGTGATCGGAGCGTGGGAGCTGCGCACGCTGCTCGGGCGCATCGGCACCACGCCGCCGGCGTGGCTGATCCTGCCCCTGACACTCTGGTTGGCGATCCGCTTCGTGCTCCCGGCGCCGGACATGGCGACGGACTGGGCCTTCGCCGCGGCCGCGGTGCTCGGTCTGCTCGCCGGCATCGCCATCCACGAGGGCTTCGCCGGGTGGGCCGCTGCGGTGGGGGGCGCCACCTACGTGGGTCTCTGCCTCGGATTCTGGATCGCGATCTACCGGTGGCACGCGCACGACTCCACGCACCTGGGGCTCCGCCTGGTTGCCCTGGCGCTCGCCGGCTCCGTGGTCGGGGACACGGTCGCGTATTTCGTCGGCAGCGCGATCGGCCGGCACCGGTTCTTTCCGTCGATCTCGCCGCGCAAATCGCTGGAGGGAGCGGTCGGCGGTGCGATCGCCTCCATCCTCATCGGCGCCATCGCCGGACCCTGGCTGATCGGCATCAGCGTCCCGCTCGGCGCGCTCCTCGGTGGGGTGATCGCGGTCGCGGCCCAGGGCGGCGATCTCGTCGAGTCGGCACTGAAGCGTCAGGCCGGGGTCAAGGATTCGGGGACGCTCATCCCGGGCCACGGGGGACTCCTGGACCGTGCCGACAGCCTTGTATTGGTAGCTCCGGTCGTATATTGCTATTTGAAGCTGATCGCATTCCCGTAACCACGGCGAAAGCGCCCGCGTGGTCTGCTCTACTCGGTACTGAGGCATCTGCGCACAAGTGACCCAAATGACGCCCCGCCGCCGAGTTGTCCTGCTCGGCGCGACCGGATCGATCGGCAGGCAGGCGTGTGACGTCATCGCCAGGTTCTCCGATCGCTTCGAACTCGTCGGCGCCGTGGCCGGGAGCGATGCGACCGCGCTTGCCGCCGTAGCGGCGCGCTTTGGCGTCCAGCGCACGGCGCTGGTCAACCCGGTCGCCGGAGCACCGCTGCCGGAGGGATGCGCCGCCGGCATGGATGCCGCCTGCGAGATCGCGGCGATGGATGCCGACGTGGTCTGCGTGGCCATCACCGGCGCAGCCGCGATCCGGCCGACGCTCGCCGCGATCGACGCCGGGGCGACCGTCGCCACCGCCACCAAGGAAGTCCTGGTCATGGCGGGCGAGCTGGTCCGCGCCCGTGCCGCAGAGTCGGCGGCGCACATCATCCCGATCGACAGCGAGCACTCCGCGCTGTGGCAGTGCCTGCGCGGTGAGGACCGGGAGTCGGTCGCCCGGCTCGTGCTCACCGCCAGTGGCGGACCCTTCCTGCGCCGCCCGATCGGCACCTTCGCGTCGATCACGCCGGCGGAGGCGCTGGCGCACCCCACCTGGAACATGGGCCCCAAGGTGACCATCGATTCGGCAACCATGATGAACAAGGGCCTCGAGGTGATCGAGGCGCACTTCCTGTTCGATGCTCCGTATGCTGCGATCGACGTGGCCATCCAGCCGACGAGCATCGTGCACAGCTGGGTCGAGTTCCGCGACGGCGCGATCGTCGCCCAGCTGGGAGTTCCTGACATGCGTGTCCCCATCGCCCTGGCCCTGGCGGACGGCGAGCGGCTCCCCGGCGTGGGCCCGCGTCTCGATCTTCGCGATGCGTCCCCACTGGAGTTCCTGCCTGTCGACACCGAGCGGTTCCCCGCGCTCACCGTTGCGCGCGCCGCCGGCGAGCGAGGCGGTCTCGCGCCCTGTGTGCTCAACGCTGCCAACGAGGAGGCGGTCAGCGCCTTCCTGGATGGGCGCTGCCGCTTCGACGAGATCGCCACCCTCGTGGGCGACGCGCTCGATGGCTTCGAAGACCGCAGCGCGTCGACTTTGGACGACGTGCTCGCGGCCGACGCGTGGGCACGCGAGCACGTCCGATCGAGCGCAGCCAGAGAGGCCGCCGCCCGATGACCCAGTTCCTCATCTACGCATGCGCCTTCATCCTCGTGCTCGTCTCGGTGGTCACCATCCACGAGGGCGGTCACTTCCTGGTGGGCAAGCTCTCAGGCATCAAGGTCGAGGAGTTCTCGGTCGGTTTCGGACCCAAGCTGTACTCGCGGCGGATCGGCGAAACCCTCTACGCGCTACGTGCGATTCCCGCGGGGGGCTTCGTGCGCATGGCCGGCATGCTCGGCCTGACCGGGGAGGCCGACGCCGGCGAGCGCAACTTCTATCGCGCCAGCCGTCCGAGGCGGTTTGCCACCGTGGCGGCGGGCATCTTCGCGAACTTCATCTTCGGTGCCCTGATCTTCGCGATCATCGACATGCAGCCGACCCCGTACCAGTTCGACGCGCACGCGGCGTCGGGCCAGGCCGGGCTTCGCAGCGGCGACACCATCCTGGCGCTCAACAGCCAGGTCATCCGGCAGGACAGCCTCGCCGATGTGACCACCGACCTCCACAAGGCCACCGCGGCGAGCCAGGGCAATCCCATCACGGTCACCTATCAGGCATCCGACGGGAGCGTGCATCGCACCACGCTCACACCGCGGCTCACGATCGCGAACTTCCTCAACGACCAGTCGTCGGTGACGAACGGGAGCCTGCCGATCGGCAGTCTGGTGGTGACAACCATCGACGGCCATCCGGTCGGGACCGGCGATCCGGCCACCCTGCTCGGTGGCGGCACTCCCGTCACCGTGAGCGGGTACGAGGAAGGGAACGGCTCGGTCGCGCAGCGCTTCAACAACGTGACCGTCTTCGGGATTCACAACGGCTATCCCACCGAGAACGCTATCCGCGTCTCCTGGATCATGGGCGTATCACCCGGCTACAACGGGCTGAGCGTGCCCGCGGCGATCGCGACCGGGTTCGTCGCGATCCCCAAGTTCATCGGGGCCGAGTTCTCTGGCATCTATGGGCTTATCGTCCATCCGCCGCAGGGCGGCGTGAACGGTCCGCAGGGGTTCACCGGGCCGGTCGGCATCGCCCAGGAGACGGCCACCGCGACCAACAACGGGTTCCTCGGCCCCAACGGCCTGCTCTGGTGGATCGGCTTCATCAGCATGAACCTCGGGTTCGTGAACATGCTGCCCATCCCGTTCCTCGACGGCGGCAAACTGCTCTTCATCCTGATCGAGTCGGTGCGCCGGCGCAGGCTCAATCCGAAGGTCGAGGCGGCCATCACGGCGGTGGGCCTGGCGGTCATCCTGATATTCGCGGTGTATGTCACCATCGGTGACGTGACCAGGTTGTGAGCAT
>DAITPY010000003.1:0-68354 GCA_036833315.1 Candidatus Dormiibacterota bacterium | reverse complement strand
TCGGTGACGTGACCAGGTTGTGAGCATGACGAGCGAACGAAGGCCGACGGTTCCGGTGCGCGTCGGCAACGTGGTCATCGGTGGTGCTGCGCCGATCGCGGTGCAGACCATGACCAAGACCCAGACCGAGGACGCCGCCGCGACCATCGCGCAGATCCAGCGTGCCGCGAAAGCAGGGGCCGACATCATCAGGGTCACCTGCGACACCCGTGATGCCGCCGCGTCCCTGCACGAGATCGTTCGCGAGTCGCCCATCCCGGTGGTCGCGGACATTCACTACGACGCACCGCTCGCCCTGCTCGCGCTCGAGGCCGGTGTGCACTGCCTGCGCTTGAACCCGGGGAACATCACCGACACCGCCAAGGTGGCCGACATCGCCCGTGAGGCGAAGGCCCGCGGTGTTCCGATCCGCATCGGGGTGAACGCGGGGAGCATTCCGCAGCGCAAGGATCTGGCGCGCGGGCGCGGCGCATCGATCGACGAGACCGCGAAGAACATGGTCGAAGCGGCGTTGAGCCACATCCGCGTGCTTGAGGCGCTCGATTTTCGCGACATCAAAGTCTCGCTGAAGGCGAGCGACGTGCTCACCAACATCGCCGCCAACCGCGCGTTCGTGGCACTCGGCAACCGATATCCGCTGCACCTCGGTCTCACCGAGGCCGGCCCGGTCGACACCGGCAGCATCAAGAGCGCCCTCGGCATCGGTCTGCTGCTCGCCGACGGCATCGGTGACACGATTCGCGTGTCGCTGGTGGGCTCGCCCGAGGAGGAGGTGCGGGTCGCCCGTCAGATCCTCGCCAACCTGCAGGAGCGCGGCGACGGACCCAACCTGGTCGCGTGCCCGACCTGCGGACGTCTGGAGATCGACATGGTCCCGATGGTGGCTCAGGTCTCCAAAGCATTGGAGGGCGTGAAGCGGACCATCACCGTGTCGGTGATGGGGTGCGTCGTCAACGGCCCCGGTGAGGGGATGCACGCGGACATCGGCATCGCCGGCGGCAAGCAGAAGGGCATCCTCTATCGCAATGGCAAGGTCGTCGCCACGCTTCCCGAGGGTGAGCTCGTGTCGACGCTGCTCGACGAGCTGCACGCGATTGCGGAAGAGGATGCGCGATGCATCGCTGAGGGCAAGCCGCTGCCGGTCGGGTTGAGCGAGCGCGAGGGCGTCCTCACGTAGACTGCTCGGCCATGGCGGACGAGAAGCGGATCACGGCGCAGAGCGAGGATTTCGATCGCTGGTACACCGACGTGGTCCGTCGTGCCGAGCTCGCGGATTACTCGCCGGTGCGCGGCTGCATGGTCATCCGCCCCTACGGCTATGCCATCTGGGAGCACATCCAGCGCGCGCTCGACGACATGATCAAGCGCACCGGCCACGAGAACATGTACTTCCCGCTGTTCATTCCCGAGTCCTATCTGCAGAAGGAGGCGGACCACGTCGAGGGCTTCGACCCCCAGGTGGCCTGGGTGACCCGCGGCGGCGGCAAGGACCTCGAGGAGCGCCTCGCGGTGCGTCCGACCAGCGAGACGATCATCTGCTCGATGTATGCCGACTGGATTCACTCCTGGCGCGACCTGCCGGTGAAGATCAACCAGTGGGCGAATGTGTGCCGCTGGGAGCACCGCACCCGGTTGTTCCTGCGCACCACCGAATTCCTCTGGCAGGAAGGCCATACCTTCCACCAGCTCGACAGCGAGGCGGCCGAGGAGGTCGACACCATGCTCGACTGCTACCGCGAGCTGACCGAGGAATGGCTCGCCATCCCGGTGATCAAGGGACGCAAGACCGAGTCCGAGAAATTCCCGGGTGCTCGCTACACGGTGAGCATCGAGGCGATGATGGCCGACGGCTGGGCACTGCAGTCGGGCACCTCCCATCACCTCGGTCAGAACTTCACGCGCGCGTATGACATCGCCTACAGCGATCGCGAGAATCAGCGGCAGCATCCGTTCCAGACATCGTGGGGACTATCGACGCGCACCGTGGGCGCGGTGATCATGGGCCACGGCGACGACATGGGCCTGATCCTGCCCCCGAAGGTCGCGCCGATCCAGGTCGTCGTCGTGCCGATCACGCGCAGCAACGACGAGGCCGGCGCATCGGTGGTGGAGGAGGCCACGGCGCGACTCGAGCGCGAGTGCCCGGAGGGCGTCAGGCTTCGCGTCGACCGTCGCGAGGCGATGCGTCCCGGCGAGAAGTACGCGCACTGGGAGCTGCGTGGCGTGCCGCTGCGCATCGTGGTCGGGGCCAAGGACCTCGCCGCCGGGAATGTGACGCTGGTGCATCGCGTCGATGGCACCCAGGAGGCGGTGCCGGTCGCGGGGCTGGCCGCCCGGCTGCCCGAGCTTCTCGTCGCAGCACAGCGAGCCATATTCGAGCGCGCGCAGCGAAGGCTCGAAGAGCGCAGCGTTGACGTCGGCACCATCGACGAGCTCAAAGCCGCGTTCGCCGAACGCCCGGTCTTCGCAACCGGGCCGTTCTGCGACACCCCGGAATGCGAGGAAGCGATCAAGGGTGCGGTGCATGCGCTCACGGTTCGCGTGCTTCGGGCCGACCGTCCCGGCGGGGGCGCGCCATGCCTCGCATGTGGCGAGCCCGCCGAATTCAGCGCGCTCCTCGCCCGCTCCTACTGAGGCTTCAGGACGGGTCGACGGCGATCCGCTGGAGGTGCGACCAGAATGCCTCGACCGCGGGGGTGTGCAGGTCGCGCCTTCTCGCCGCCGCGAACGACTGCGAGACGCTGCGCCCGGGGAGCGGGATGATCACGAGCCGCCCGGCCGCAATGTCCTGCTCCACAACGGATCGGGGCATGGCCGCGAACCCGAGCCCCGCGAGCAGCGCGGCGTGGAGGGCACCTTCCTCGAGCTCGAGGGTGTTGTCCGGGTCCACGTGGGTGCCGAGCGCGTGGGCGGCAAGCGCCTCGGTCGCGCTGCCTCGCTCGTGGGCCAGATGGCGATGGGCCACCAGGTCGCGCACCGCGGTGCGGCTGGACGCCAGCGGGTGATGGGCCGCCACCACCGTCACCAGCTGGGTGTGCTCGAGCACGACCATCTCGACACCCGGAACGCGCACCGATGACCCGGCGAGGATGATGTCGGCCCGACCCTCGATGAGCATGGTGACCAGCGAGCGCATGGGTGCAAGCGCGAGGCGCACGTTGATCTCCGGGTGCTCGGCGACGAACGGCGCCAGCCAGTCCGAGAGACGGTGCGCGCCCATCACGCGCCCGGCGGCGACGGTCAGCTCCCCACGCTCGAAGGCGAGGTAGCCGGTCCGGAGCTCCTCGATCTGGCCGACATCCTCGAGCACTCTTTCAGCGAGCTGACGAAGCGCCCTGCCGACGTCGGTGAGCTGGACGTTCCGGCCGACCCGCTGGAGGAGCGGTAGTCCGAGCGTTGCCTCGAGGCGGCGGACGACACCGCTCACCGATCCCTGTGACAGACCGAGCGCCTCCGCCGCGGCGGTCACGTGCTCGCGTTCGGCGACCGCAAGAAAGGTGTGCAGCTGGTCGAGTGTGACCCGAGGCCGCGGGTGCCGCGGCCGAGTGTGGGGCGTGCGCATCGCGGCCTCAGCCGCGCAGCGCCGGTTCGGGGAGGAGCCCGCTCGCCTGGACGGCCGCGAGCACAGCCGCGACCGACTCTTCGACAGTTTGCGTCCCGCTGTCGACGATCACGTCCGGGGCCTCGGGGGCCTCGTAGGGATCTGACACGCCGGTGAAGTGCTCGATCTCGCCGGCCAGCGCGCGCTTGTACAGCCCTTTGACGTCGCGCTCCGAGAGCACGTCGATGGAGCAGCTCACGTAGACCTCGACGAACCGACCGATGCGGCGGCGGACCTCGGCGCGGGTGTCCCGGTACGGGGAGATCGCGGCGGTGATCGCCACCACCCCGTTGCGGGTGAGCAGCTCGGCGACGAAGCCGATGCGCCGGATGTTGATGTCGCGGTCTTCCTTGCTGAAGCCCAGCCCGGCGCTCAGCGTCTGGCGCACCTCGTCGCCGTCGAGGACCTCGACGCGGTGCCCCTGCTCGCGGAGCGCGGTGGCGACCCGCTGCCCGATCGTCGACTTGCCGGCGCCCGAGAGCCCGGTGAACCAGATGGTGAGCCCGCTCATGAGCCCACCCCGGATGCCGCGAGCGCGTACGCCGCGCGGAGGATCTCGGCCACTTCGGGTCTGGTGAACTCGTGCGGGATCGCGTCACCTCGGGTGAGCATCTCGCGAACCCGGGTCCCGCTCAGGATCACCCGATCGTCGGCGCCATGCGGGCAGGTCTTGGTGCTGGCCATGCTCTCGCACGCCCTGCAATAGAAGGTGTGCTCGAACTTGTACGCCTCGAAGCCGAGCCGGTCGGCGCCACCCAGCTCATCGAAGAGGGTCTGGGCGTCGTAGGTGCCGTAGTAATTGCCGACGCCGGCCGCGTCCCGACCGATGATGAAATGCGAGCAGCCGTAGTTCCGGCGCACCAGCCCGTGATAGATCGCCTCGCGCGGTCCGGCGTAACGCATCGCCCCGGGGAAGACCCCGAGGACCACGCGGCTGGGCGGGTAGTAATCGTCGAGCAACACCCGATAGCACTCCATGCGCACATCGAAGGGGACGTCGTCTCCCTTGGTGACCCCCGAGAGGGGATGGAGGAGGAGCCCGTCGACCTGTTCGAGCGCAACCTTGGTGAGGTACTCGTGGGCCCGATGCACCGGGTTGCGTGTCTGGAACCCGACCACCGTCGACCACCCCCGCTCCTGGAAGGCGGCCCGGGTCTCGGCGGGCGTCGAGGGCACCTCGCCCGGCGGCTGCGGCGCGACCCGGACAGGACCCGCGATCGCGGCCGGCCCCTGGGCGAACAGCGCCGCCACCCCGGGATGGGCCTGGTCGTTGGTCCGGTACACCTCACTCGCCTCTCGCTCGAGGTCGCGCTCGTAGACCTCATCCACGGTCAGCACGCCGACGAGGCGGTTGCCGTCGTCGCGAAGCGCGACCACCGCGCCCTCGTGCAGCCCGCGTCCGCCGTCACCGGCGGGCAGCGTGATGGGCAGGGTCCACGGCGTCCCGCCGCTGAGCTGCGCGCGCTCGACGACACTGTCGTAGTCGGCCCGTCCCTGGAACCCGGCCAGTGGCGAGTAGGCACCGCTGCCGAGCAGCGCCACGTCCGCCGCGGCGGTCGACGAAATTCGCAGCGACATGAGCTCGTCGGCCCGCGCGTCGAAGTCTGCGAGCTCGTCAGCGGTCATCAGCAGATCGACAAGCGACCCCCCGATTGGTGAGACCAGCTGCGGTGCCTCAGCCACTCGGGCCTCGCGTGATTCCAGCGTCATCGAGGTCAGTCTACCGGGTGAACCCTTCAGCACAGCCCTCGTCACACCCGCGCAACGCCACCTGTCACCGCGATCCACAGTTCCCGACACCGCATTTGGCCCTGGTCCTTGATAACCGCCGACCAGGGCAGCGATCCCGATGTGTTTGATGGCGAGGCGCTGGCTCTACACTCGTAAGGGACGTGCCCATCACCGACCTCATGGCCCGTGTCGAGTACCTCCCAATGGAGGATCAAGCCTCGATTCGGCGCGCCTTCGACGTCGCGGAGCGAGCGCATGCGGGCCAGGCGCGGCTCACCGGTGAGCCCTATATCGAGCATCCCCTCGCGGTGGCCGGGATCCTCGCCGACCTCCGCCTCGACCCCGAGACGGTCATGGCCGCGCTCCTCCACGACACCGTGGAGGACACCGAGGTCACCCGAGAGGAGGTGCGCCGGCTTTTCGGGGACCAGGTCGCCAAGCTCGTCGACGGGGTCACCAAGCTCGGCAAGATCCATGTGCGCAGCGCCGAGGAGCATCAGGCCGAGAACATCCGGAAGATGCTCGTCGCCATGGCCGAGGACGTGCGTGTCGTGCTCATCAAGCTCGGCGACCGTCTCCACAACATGCGCACGGTCAGCGCGCACACCACCGAGCGCCGCTTGCGGATCAGCCGCGAGACCCTCGACATCTATGCGCCGCTCGCGCACCGGCTCGGTATCTGGGAGATCAAGGGCGAGCTCGAGGATCTGGCCTTCGTGCAACTCGATCCTGACAATTACCAGTTGATCGAGGCGCGGCTGGCGAGCACCCGCGAACAACGTGATGGGTTCGTCCGTGACGTCACCGAGATCCTCGGTCGCGAATTCGCGCCGCTCGGCATGCACGCGGGGATCGCGGGGCGCACCAAGCGCACCTACAGCATCCACGAGAAGATGGTGCGCGGCCAGAAGGAATTCGACGAGATCTACGACATCATCGCCATCCGCGTCCTCGTGGACTCGATCAAGGACTGCTACGGCGCACTGGGCATCGTGCACTCGCTGTGGAAGCCGTTGCCCGGACGTTTCAAGGACTACATCGCGATGCCCAAGGGCAACGGCTACCAGTCACTGCACACCACCGTGCTGTCCCACACGGGTGAGCCGATGGAGGTGCAGATCCGGACCCAGGAGATGCACGAGACCTCCGAGTACGGGGTTGCGGCCCACTGGCGGTACAAGGGCGGTCAGGACGGTGCGCGCATCGACGAGCGCTTCACATGGCTGCGCCTGCTGATGGACTGGCAGAAGGAGGTGCTCGACGCCGAGGCCTTCGTGAACACCGTGAAGGTCGACATCTTCCAGGACGAGGTGTTCGTCTTCACGCCGCGTGGCGACGTGCGCTCGCTGCCACAGGGTTCGACGCCGGTCGACTTCGCCTATCGAATCCACACCGACGTCGGGCACGCGTGCATCGGCGCCAAGGTCAACGGACGCATGGTCCCGCTTGACCACCGCCTGGAGAACGGCGAGATCGTTGAGGTCCTGACCACCAAGGGGTTGCACGGTCCGTCGCGGGACTGGCTGAACTTCGTCAAGACGTCGAGCGCACGCGAAAAGATCCGCCAGTGGTTCAAGCGCGAACGCCGGGACGAGAACATCCAGAAGGGCCGCGAGATGCTCGACAAGGAGTTCCGGCGACTCCGCCAGATGGCGTTGAGCGGCGTGAAGGACGACGAGCTGCTCGAGCTCGCTCGCGAATTCAAGATGACGACCACCGAGGACTTCGTCGCCGCGATCGGCTACGGGGACATCAGCGCGCGCAGCGCCGTGCTCCGATTCGGAGCAGATGCGCAGCAGAGCGACGACGATCGCATCCTCGGCATCCCGCTGACCAGCACGCCGGCGCCGACCGGGCATGTTCGTGTGCACGGGCACGTCGACATGCTCACCTCCCTGGGGCACTGCTGCAAACCGGTCGCGGGCGACGCGATACGGGGATACATCACCCGCGGCAAGGGAGTCACCGTCCATCGGGCCGACTGCGTGAACGTCCGCAACGCCACCGACGTCGAGCGCATCGTCGACGTCGAATGGGAGACCGGAGCGCGTCAGGTCTATCCCGTGGCCATCAAGATCGAGGCGTGGGACCGCACCGGACTGCTTCGCGACATCGCCGGTGTCATCGCCGAGTCGAAGATCAACCTGAGCGGCGCCGATGTGCAGGTGTATGACGACAAGACGGCGGTGATCAGCACCATCGTCGAGATCCAGAACCTCTCGCAGTTGAGCCGTCTCCTGGAGCGGCTCGAATCGGTTCGCGATGTCCATACGGTGGCACGCGACTCCGGCTGAGGCGCACGCGACACCCAGATGTCGCGGCAGGTGGGGAGACTGCGCTGCGTGGACCCGCTGGCGCGCCTACGCATCCTCGAGCAGGCCGTCGCCGAGCTGCTGGAATCGGAGACAAACGGATCGCTGGTCGTCGGGGTGAGCGGTGGCGGCCGCGAACCGCTGATCGTGACCGCGCTCGGATGCAGCGTGCTGGTCGCGATCCGACCCCGCGCCTCGGTCCTGGTGCCGATGCGGTCGCTGCGATCGCGAGGAGCCTTCGGCGCCCGAGCGCTGGCCGCGGGATGCGAACGCACCCTGCGGACCGTGCACGGACTCCCACTCGGGTTCGACTCGACGGTCTGGTTCGACAACCCGGTGAACGCCGCTGGATGGCTCCCCCGTTCGGGCTGATCAGGCTCTCAGGGGTTCGTTCGAGCTGCGAGCCCGTACACTCGGACGCCAATGCCCGAGATCGCAGCGCCACGCGGAACGCGCGACATCCTCCCCGACGAGTTTGCTGCCCGGCGCTGGCTGCTCGAGACGCATCGTGGGGTAGCCGAGTCCTTCGGCTACCGGCCGATCGAGACGCCATTGATCGAGTCGACGGAGTTGTTCAGCCGCGGGGTCGGCGCCGACACCGATGTGGTCGAGAAGCAGATGTTCACCTTCGAGGACCGAGGCGGCCGGTCGCTGACGCTGCGCCCCGAGGGGACCGCCGGAACGCTCCGTGCGGTGCTCGGGGCGCATCTCGACCAGGAGGTCCGGCCGGTGCGCGTGCACTACGCGGGCCCCTTCTTTCGCGCCGAGCGGCCTCAGGCGGGACGCCAGCACCAGTTCACCCAGGTGGGTGTCGAGTGCATCGGCGAGCGCTCGCCCGAGCTCGACGCGGAGATCATCGAGGTCGCGTGGCGATTGTTCGAGGCACTCGGCATCACCGGCATCCAGTTGCAGGTCAACTCGCTCGGCAGCCCCGAGGATCGCGCTCGGTATCGCGCCGCGCTGGTCGCCTACTACACGCCGCTGGAGTCGTCCCTGGACGATGACTGCCGCCGGCGTCTGCACACCAACCCGCTGCGTCTCCTCGATTGCAAGCGTGACGCCGCGCTCGCCGAGCGCGCCCCCGTGATCTGGGACTCACTCGCCGGCGCCAGCCGCGAGCATCTCACCGCGGTGCTCCGCGATCTCGAGGCGGCAGGCATCGATGCGATCCGCAACGACCGGGTGGTGCGGGGGC
The DNA here is from genome assembly GCA_036833315.1 of Candidatus Dormiibacterota bacterium. GTDB lineage: Bacteria > Chloroflexota > Dormibacteria > Aeolococcales > Aeolococcaceae > Palsa-851. The sequence goes on along the minus strand of DAITPY010000003.1, from coordinate 59,515 downwards.
TCGACTACTACAGCGACACCGTCTTCGAGTTCTGGCACGACCTGCTCCAGGGTGCACAGAGCTCGCTGGGTGGAGGAGGCCGGTACGACGGACTCGCCGAGTTGCTCGGCTTCCCGGCGACGGCGGCGACCGGGTACGCCCTCGGCGTGGAACGAATTCTCATCCTGGCTCGCGCGCTCGGCACGATCCCCACGATCGAGCCGGCCGCCGAGGTCTACGTCTGCTCGGTCGAGCCGGCCGGGGCGGAGGCTGCGGCCAGTGCGGCGCGCCAGCTCCGCCATGCAGGCACCCGCGCTGTGCTCGACGTGGCCCAGCGCAGACTCGACCGCAAGCTGCGCGCCGCGGGCAAGGCGGGCGCGAGAGTTGCAGTCATCATTGGCGAGAACGAAGTGGCCGGCGACAGCGCGGTGGTGCGCGACCTCGACGGACACAGCCAGCAGACCGTCGCGGCGACCGAGCTCGCGGACACGGTCACGCGCATCCTTCGAGGCGAGGCGTGACCACAGCGCGCACCTACTGCGGGACGCCGCGGGCGTCCGACTCCGGCACCTCGATGACCGTGTACGGATGGGTCGACCGGCGTCGCGACCAGGGCGGCCTCATCTTCATCGATCTCCGCGATCACACCGGCATCCTCCAGGTCGTGATCGATGCCAATCAAGCGCCCGAGGCGCACCGGGCCGCTCGGGATGCGCGTCTGGAATGGGTGCTCCGATTCGACGGGGTCTTGAACGTGCGCGCACCCGAGAACCTCAATGCCAAACGTGAGACCGGCGAGGTCGAGTTGCGGGCCGCCTCCTGCAGCGTGCTCGCGATCGCGAAAACGCCGCCGTTCCCCGTCAACGAGGACACCGACGTCGACGAGCAGTTGCGCCTGCGCCACCGCTACCTCGACCTGCGCCGCGTGCACCTGCAGCGCAACCTGCGCGCCCGGGCAAGATTCTGCACCGAGCTTCGGCGTGCGATGGGAGAGATCGGCTTTCTGGAGATCGAGACGCCGTTGATGATCCGGGCCACGCCGGAGGGGGCGCGCGACTACCTGGTGCCGAGCCGGCTCTTCCCGGGGAGTTTCTACGCGCTGCCGCAATCGCCGCAGCTCTACAAACAGCTCTGCATGGTCGCTGGCTTCGACCGCTACTTCCAGCTCGCGCATTGCATGCGCGACGAGGACCTGCGCGCCGACCGCCAGCCGGAGTTCACCCAGCTCGACATCGAGATGTCGTTCGTCGACGAAGGCGATATTTTTGCCGCCCTCGAACACGCCATCCCGAGCGCGTGGGAGGCGTGCGCGTTCCGCGGCGGAGCGCTGACGGTTCCCTTCCCGCGCATCACCTGGCGACAGGCGATGAACAGCTACGGCGTCGACAAGCCCGACACACGCTTCGGGCTGTTGCTCAACGATCTCACCGACATCGTGCGCACGTCGGGCTTCCGCGTCTTCGCGGACGCGGTCGCCGCCGGGGGCATCGTCAAGGGCATCTGCGTCACCGGCGGTGACGACCTCACCCGGGGCGATATCGAAGGCCGGCTCACGGAGATCGCCCGGACCGCCAAGGCGAAAGGACTCGCCTACATCTGGAAGCGCGCCGACGAGTGGCAGGGCGGCATCGCCAAGTTCTTCTCCGCCGCCGAGCTGGACGCGATCGGCAGCGCAACAGGTGCGCAAGCAGGGGATTGCGTGCTCATGGTCGCGGACCGTGAACCGGTGGTCCACGCCGCGCTCGGCGCGCTGCGCAATCATCTCGGCCGGGCGCGGCAGCTCTACGACGAGGAACGCATCGACATGCTGTGGGTGACCGAGTTCCCGATGTTCGAGCGCAGCGAGGAGACCGGCCAGATCGGCGCCGCCCACCATCCATTCACGATGGTGCAGCGCGACGACCTGGACCTGGTGGAAACGGATCCGCTCAGCGTGCGCTCGCGCGCCTACGACCTCGTGGTCAACGGTCGCGAGATCGGTAGCGGGAGCATCCGAACCACCGACCCGATGATCCTGCAACGCGTGCTCGCCGCCCTCGGCATCGACGCCGATGAGGCACACCGGAAATTCGGCTTCCTGCTCGAGGCGTTCGAGTACGGGGTCCCACCCCATGGTGGCTGGGCCGGCGGTATCGACCGCATGGTCATGGAAGGGCTTGGCACCGAGAACATCCGCGACGTGATCGCCTTCCCGAAGAACCAGCAGGCGCAGGAGCCGATGACCGACGCGCCGGCGCCGGTCGACCCCGGTCAGCTCCGTGAGCTGGGGCTGGCGACGCTCCCTCCCGCGCGCACGCCGTGAGCCCGGGGCTCGTCCTCGCAATCCTCTTCGTCCTCATCGGCGCCACTGTCTCGGGGCTGGTCATGCCGCGGCGCGGCGCATATCTGCTCACGCTCGTGCTCGCCGCCGCCGGACTGGTGGCGGGCGAGCTGGTGGCCATCGCAACGCGCGCCGGAGGGCCCCAGCTCGGCGTGCTCCACCCGGTCGCGGACGCGGTCGGGGTGGTGCTCTTCGAGGTCACCGGCGCCGTGCTCGCGCCGGCCCGACATCGAGGGCCATAATCCCCTGATCGGCAATTCCGGAGGCTCGTGAGATGCGCGTACCGTTTGGAAAGAAAGGGCTGATGGCTGCCGGCGCGGCCATCACCGGCGGCGTGTTCTTCTGGCGGGTGCGTGCCCGCCGCCGCGAGGAAGCCGAGGCCCGCGAGTGGGAGGCTGAGATCGCCGGCGCGGTTGACGAGGGGCGGGCGGCGACCGCGGCCGGGAACGCGTCCGAGCCTTCCTCCGAGCCTTCGACTGCGTAGCGCGGCCGGCCCCTCTGTTTCGAGGTCCCCTCGTCGGGGTACGTGAACACCGCGATGGGAACTGTTTCGGAGCTCCGGCTGCCCGCTGACCGGGAGCACGTCCTGGTCGCCAAACGGGCGGCGGCGGCGATCGGCTCGCTCGCCGGGTTCGACATGGACGCCATCGACGATCTCACGATCGCGGTTGCCCAGGCATGCGAGAACGCCATCCGCTGCCTGGAGACCTCGGGCTCGATCGCCGGCCAGGTCCGGATCGTGTTCAAGCTCGGCGACAAGGGCCTCGAGGTGACCGTGCGCAGCACCGTGAACCGTGAGGCCGAATTGCGCGCACGCGCCGAGCAGGCCGGTATCGGCGGCGGCGCCGAGCTGGTCGCGGCAACCGACCTCGCGCTCAGGCTCATGGGACTCTTCGTCGACGACAGCACCTACCGGGTCGACGAGCGAACTGGGAACCTGCGCGTTCGGCTGACCAAATACCGAGCGTCGTGACCCCATCGCCGCGGCGCGGCGACGTCGTGGCGACCCGCGAGCGAACCATTGCCAAACCAGCGGAGACGCCGGAACGGACCGAGATGCGGCGGCTGCTCCGCGAGTTCCAGCGCACTCGCGACCCGAAGATCCGTGAACAGCTCGTCGAGCTCAACAGTGACCTGGTCCACTACATCGCCCGCCGCTTCGCGAATCGTGGCGAACCGCTCGAAGACGTCGAGCAGGTGGGATTCCTCGGTCTGATCCAGGCCATCGAGCGCTTCGACCCGTCCCTCGAGAACGAGTTCAGCACCTTCGCGACCCCGACCATCGCCGGCGAGATCCGCCGCCACTTCCGCGACCGGTCCTGGGCGGTTCGCGTGCCCCGCCGCCTGCAGGAGAACCTCGCCAAGGTGAACGCCGCGACCCAGCAGCTGCAGAACGAGCTGGGCAGGTCGCCGTCGGTCGCCGAGATCGGCGCGCGGGTCGGCCTCGAGCCCGACCAGGTGCTCGCCGCCATGGAGGTCGCCCCCGCCCAGCACACCATCTCGCTCGACGGGCCCGTCGGCAGCGGCGACGACCCGCTCACCCTCGGCGACCGCATCGGGCTGTCCGACGACAACCTCGAGCGCGTGGAGATGCAGGAGGTGCTCGAGCAGGTGATGGCTCACCTGACCCCTCGCGAGCGCAAGATCCTGGCACTGCGATTTGTCGAACAACTGCCGCAGACCGAGGTGGCAAAACGGCTTGGCATCTCGCAGATGCACGTCTCACGATTGCAGCGCGCGGCGGTCGAACACCTGCGCAAGGAGTTCGGAACCGAGGCGCCCGTGTAGAATTCGTCAACTTGCGGTCACATTTATTTTCACGTGCGCAGCGCTGAGATCCGGGAGCGATTTCTTCGCTTCTTCGAGGAGCGTGGGCATCACCGGCTCGCGAGTTTCTCGCTCATTCCCCACGACGATCCGTCGCTTCTCTTCACCGTGGCCGGCATGGTGCCGCTCAAACCGTGGATCACCGGACAGCGCACGCCGCCATCGTCTGACCTGGCGTCGTGTCAGAAATGCTTTCGTGGCGCCGGCCTGAAATACGACGACATCTCATCGGTCGGTGACCCCACGCATCACACCTTTTTCGAGATGCTCGGCAACTGGTCGATCGGCCATTACTTCAAGGAAGGCGCGATCGACTACGCGTGGGAGTTCTCCACCGACGTGCTCGGCCTCGACCCCGACCGCCTCTGGCCCAGCATCTACCCGGACGACGTCGACTCGGAGCGGCTCTGGGTGGAGAAGATCGGCGTCCCCAGAGAGCGCATCTCGCGCCTGACCGAGAACTGGTGGGCGGCGGGACCGACTGGACCCTGCGGCTACGACAGTGAGCTGTATTTCGACTGGGGCGGTCCGTGCTCCTGCGGACGGACGGATTGCACACCGGAGGACGAATGCGGCGGCGACCGCTGGGAAGAGTTCTGGAACCTCGTGTTCATGGAGTTCGACCAGCAACCCGACGGCTCCCTGCCGAAGCTGCCGAAGCCGGTCGTCGACACCGGCCTGGGCTTCGACCGGATCGTGGCCATCGCCCAGGGTGACCGCACCGGGTACGCGACCGACCACTTCGCTCCGATGGTCGAGGGCTTCCGGGGGCGCGCCGCCGCTGCGGTCGTCGATCCGGGAGAGGTTCGCTCGCTCTACGTCCTTGCCGACCACCTTCGCGGAGCGGGCTTTCTGATCGCCGCCGGAGTCCTCCCGGCGAACGAGGGGCGAGGCTACGTGCTCCGCAGGCTCGTCCGGCGCGCGGCCGTGCACGCCCGCCGCGTCGCCGTCACGGGAGGCCTCGCCGCCGGGACGCGGGACCTCGTCGGGGTGATGGGGCCGATCTATCCCGAGCTCGTCGAGCACCAGAGCCTGATCGAGGAAACGCTCCGGATCGAGGAAGACGCCTTCGCGCGCACGCTCGACGCGGGCACCGAGCGCCTGGCCGGGCTCCTCGCCCGGAGCGGAAAGCGCATCGACGGCGTCGACGCGTTCCGCCTCTATGACACCTTCGGGCTGCCGATCGAGTTAACGGTCGAGATGGCAGGCGAACGTGGGGCGACGGTGGACCTCGACGGCTTCGAGGCGGCGATGCACGAGCAGCGCGAACGCGGGCAGGCGTCGGCTCGCCGCGGCGGCTTCGCCGGCGCGGAGGCACTGCCGCCGACGCGCTTCATCGGGTACGACGAGCTCGAAGCGGAGGCGACGGTGGTTCGGATCGGCCTCGAGCCTGCGCTCCCCGTCCTCACCGCCGGCGACGACGGGGTCGTGCTCCTCGACGTCTCGCCGTTCTATGCGGAGGCGGGCGGACAGGTGGGCGACACGGGGACGCTGCACTGGCCGGGTGGCACTGCGATTGTCCGTGACACCCAGCCCGTCGCGGGCAGCGACGCCCGCGCCCATCACGTCAGCGTGGAGTCGGGGGACCTCCGCACCGGGCAGCCCGTCGACGCTCGGGTCGACGCGGACCGGCGCGGACGGGTCGCCCGCAACCACAGCGCCACCCACCTGCTCAACCGCGCGCTGCGCGACGTTCTGGGCTCGGGCGTGGTCCAGCGGGGCTCGTACGTCGGCCCCGACCACACGACCTTCGACTTCTCGTTCTCTCGTGCGCTCACCGCCGCCGAGCTCGCGGACATCGAGCATCGCGTCAACGATGGGATCCGCCGCAACCTGGAGCGGACGGTGGCGCTCATGCCCCTGGCCGACGCTCGGGAGAGCGGTGCGATCGCGTTGATCGACGAGGCGTACACGCCCGACGTCCGCGTCGTCGATTTCGGAGGATGGTCGCGCGAGCTGTGCGGTGGCACCCACGCCACCCGGAGTGGTGATCTCGGCGCCGCGATGATCGTCTCCGAGAGCAGCATCGGTCAGGGGATCCGGCGCATCGAGCTCGTCTCGGGAGAGGGCGCCGAGGAGCGATGGCAGCGCACCGGAACCGCGCTGCACCTGGCGGCGCGCGAGCTCAAGGCTCGACCGGAGGATGTTCCGGCACGGGTCGCGGCCCTCCAGGAGCAGGTCAAACGGCTGAGCCGTGACGTCAGTCATGCCCGCCAGGCGGGCCCCTCCAGCGTCGCGACCGACGCCGCGGTCGTCGAGGATGCCGGGGGCGTCCGCTTCGCGCACCTCGTGCTCGACGGCGATGCGGACGCAGAGGCGGTCGCCCTGGCTGGTGACCGGCTCCTCGCCGAGAGCCTCCAGGGCGACGGCGTCGTGGCGGTGCTCGGACCGGGCACGCTGGTGGTCAAAGTGGGCGGCAGGGCGCTCGAAGCCGGCGTCGACGCCGGCTCGCTCGTGAAGGAGGCGGCTGACATCACCGGAGGCAGGGGCGGTGGACGCCCGGAGCTCGGACGCGGCAAGGTCGGCGATCCGGCCAAGCGCGAGGCGGCGGTGTCGCAGCTGCGCTCGGCGATCGCCAGCGCGATGGGGCACGCCGCCTGATGTCGAAGCGCAAATTCGCCCTGCTCAAGCGTCGGGAGGAATTCCAGAGCCACTACACCGTGCTCGACATCGGCACCGAGTTCGTCAAGGCGCTGATCGTCAAGCGCGAGGGCGACAAGGGCATCGTGCTCGGGGTCGGCAAGGTGCGCCAGGCGCAGACCCACATGCAGGCCGGTGCGGTCGCCGATCTCCAGGCGGTGATCGACAACTGCGACCGAGCCCTGACCGAAGCAGAGGACATGTGCGAGACCATCCCGGGCCAGGCGGTCATCGGCATCGCCGGCGAGCAGGTGCGCGGTTTCAGCACCACCATGACGGTGCCGAGGCCGCAGCCTCAAGCGCGGATTACCCAGGCCGACCTCGCCACCGCGCTGCAGGCGGTGCAGCGTCGAGCCCTGCGCGAGGCGGTGCGCCAGATGTCCCACGACCTCGGCGTCCAGGAGGTGAACGTCAAGCTTGTGCACAGCACGATCACCTCGGTGCGCATCGACGGCTACGCGGTGAGCAACCCTGTCGATTTCCAGGGCCACGTCGTCGAGATCACCGTGTTCAACACCTTTGCACCGCTCACCCATATCGGCGCGTTGCAGGCGATCGCTCAGGAGCTCGATCTCGAGCTGGTGGCGACGGTCGCCGAACCCTACGCCCTGGCGCGCGGAGCCTCGTCCGCCGAGTCCCACGAGCTTGGCGCGATCTTCGTCGACGTCGGCGGTGGCACCACCGACATCGCCGTGGTCCGCCGCGGGGGCATCGAGGCGACGCGCATGTTCGCGCTCGGAGGGCGGTCGTTCACCAAACGCCTGGCCACCGATCTCTCCATGGACCTCGATGAGGCGGAGCGCTTCAAGGTGGCGCACGCCGAGGGCCGTCTCGCGGCCGAGCAGAGCGCCCTGGCCCGTCGAGCGCTGACCCCGACCGCCGAGGTCCTCGCTCAGGGGGTCGCCCTCACCCTCGAAGAGCTCGCCGGACCCGACCCGCTCCCGGGGTCGATCTGCCTTGCCGGTGGGGGCGCCGCCCTTCCCGAGGTCGCCGAGCAGCTCCGCATCCTCGACTGGGCGGACACCGTGCCCTTCACCCGACCGCCGACCGTGAAAGTACTCGGCCCAGGTGACGTTCCGGGCGTGTATGACACCACCGGCCTGCTGGTCGGAAGTCAGGACGTGACCCCGATGGGGCTTGCGCGTCACGCCGTGACGCTGGAAGATGACGCCGACGAGCCCCTGGGCGGGCTCATGCGCCGAGTTTTGAAGACGATGAAGGTATAGAGGCGCCTGATGCCTGCTGTGGTCGTAGCCAAGCCCGATGACGAGATCGTCGATCTCATCGATCGCGTCCGTGCCTCCGGCGATCCTGACGTGGGCCTGGTCGTCCCCACCTCGAGCCGCGCCCTGCAGACACCGCTGAACGTCCGCCTGCTGGCGCAGCTCAGCAGTCAGTCGGGCCGGCGGACGGCGATCGTCAGCGAGGATCCGCGCGTCCAGCAGCTCGCCCGCGCCAATGGGCTCCAGGTGTACGGGTCGGTGCCCGCCTTCGAGCGGGGAATCGAGCTCGCGGCGCCGCGCCTGGGTGGGGCTGGACAGGCTCGCAACGCCGCCGCTGGGGCAGCCGGCGGCGCCGCTGCCGCAGCGGTCCTCGCGCCACCGCCGGCGCCGCCGCCCGCGCCGCCGACGATGACTCCGCCGGCGCACGCACCGACGACCGCCAGGCTAGAGCCGCGACGGGTGATCACCCAGATACCGCCGGCGCGCCCATCACGTGGTTGGGACCGGCGCCGTCTGCTCTACGCCGCCGGCGCCGCGGTCGCGATCCTCGGCATCGTGCTCTTCATGACCCTGAGCCCGTCGGCGAAGGTCACCCTCACCCTCGCGGCAACGCCGCTGTCGGTGAACGCGACGATCCAGGGGAGCACCAGCGCGAGCGTGGCGAGCAAGCCCGACCACGTGCTCACGAAGGTGATCACGAGCACCGCAAACCAGACGTTTCAGGCAACTCCGACCGGAACGCTTCCCATCGCCGCGGTAGCGGCCAGCACCAAGGTGGTGTTCAGCACCGACAATCCCGACGGATTTCAATTCTCGCTGCCCCAGGGCAATGAGATCGCCCAGGCAGGAGGAAGTGCGACCTTCGCGGTCAGCAAGACCACGTACATCTGCATCGGCCCCAACGGCAACCCCGCAACCACTGGTTCGTGTGGCGGGGCAAAGCCGAATGCATCGGCTGCGGTGGCCGACACCACCTCCGGGGCGCAGGGGAACCAGGTGACCGCCAACCAGCTCACCAACTGGCCGAGTGATCCATGCCCATCGCCCGAGCCGCCCAACGCGCACAGCAAATTCATTGCTTGCTTCGGCAGCGACGCCAATTACCACTCGATCAATGTCACCAACCCGAATGCGGCCGGCGGCGGTATTGACGCCAAGACCGTCACCTCGGCGAGCGCGGCCGATCTAGCCCAGTGGACCGCCCAGGTCCAGGCGGTCGAGGCTCAGCTCACCTCCCAGCTCAACACCGACCTGCAGGCCAGGGCGGCCGGCAAGGCGTTCGCCGTCGATCCCAGCGGCAATGGCAAGACCATCGTGTTCGCGATAACCCCGGCGCTCCCTGCCGTCAACAAGCAGTTCGCCACGACCCAGATCAGCATCACCGCGAGTGCTCAGGCGGCAGCCTACGATCCCGTCGCGGTGCGCACCGACGTCCTCGCCGACCTCGACAAATTGCTCAAGCCGGGGGACCAGCTCGCGCCCGGCAAGCTCTCCACGCCACCATGCACGGTGACCCAGGCGAGCACCAACGGGACGGTGGTGCTCGCCTGCTCGGCCACCGATTTCAGCCAGCCCCAGGTCGACTTGAATGCGCTGAAGTCGCAGCTCACGGGCCGCAATCCGGGCAGCGCGGCGAGCATCGTCAAGAATCGCCTGCCCAAAGTCCAGAACGTGCACGTTGCAGAGTCGCCATTCCAGCTCTTCTACCTGCCGCTCTTCGCGTCGCGAATCGAGATCGACGAGAACTTCGTCGCCCCTTCGACGCCCGCGTCGACCCCGACACCCTCGCCGTGACCCCGGCCGGGGAAGGCACCGGCCGCACGCGGGTTCTCGGCATCGACGTCGGCTCGGTGCGCATCGGGCTTGCCGTCTCCGACGAGACGCGCACGCTGGCGTCACCGCTGGCCACGGTTCCGAACGACCCGCGCACGCTGTGGGCGCGTCTCGCGCGCGAGATGGAAGATCGCCGGGTGGAGCGAGTGGTGATCGGTTTGCCGCGACGGCTCGACGGGAGTGAGGGCGACGCCGCCGAACACGCGCGCCGGTTCGCGGCCGAGTTGGAACAACGCGCTTCGGCGCCGATCGAGTTCTGGGATGAGCGATTCACGACGGCGCTTGCTGAGCGCTCCCTGATCGAGAGCGGCGTCCGGAGACGCCGCCGCCGCGGGGTCATCGATGCGGTCGCGGCCACCGTCCTGCTGCAATCCTGGCTCGACGCACGCCGCCTCGCCACGGCACGCGCACATCGATGACAACGACACCGCTGCGCCTGTGCCTCATCGGCAAGGGAATCTCGCGATCGCCGAGCGCGGTGATGCACCAGGCAGCGATGCTGGCCTCGGGGATCGAGGGCACCTACGCGCTCCGCGACCTCGACGCCTCGGACCTGGACGCGTTCACCACCGAGCTTCGCGCCGGGCGCTACACGGGCTGCAACGTGACCACTCCGTACAAGGCCGACATGGCGGCTCGATGCGACCGCCTCGACGGCGACGCCGAGACGCTCCGAGTCGTCAACACCGTCACGGTTCGCGGCGGTCGTCTGATCGGCATGACCACTGACGGCGACGGATTCGAGCTCGCGTTGAGCGAGGCACGCATGTGGCCGCGCCAGGGTGCCACCGCGCTCGTGCTCGGCGCCGGCGGGGCTGCCGCAGCGGTCGCGCTCGCGCTCACCCGGGTGCCGCTGCTACGCCTGCGCATCGCGGCGCGCAATCCCGAAGCGGCCGCAAGCCTCGTCCAGCGGCTCCGCGGATCCGGGGACATCGCGACTGTGGCGTGGGATCAGGATGCGATCGCTCGCGCCGGCGCCCACGGGGCGATCGTGGTCAATGCCACCTCGGCAGGCCTCGCATCGCTGCCGTTCGATCCGCGCGCCTTGCCGGCGGCGGCCACGGTCGTCGACATCCGCTACCGCCCGCGCCCGGTCGACGTGGTCGGCGCTGCACTCGAGTCCGGTCACAGCGCAACCGATGGGCTCGAGATGTTGCTCCAGCAGGGATTGTTGAGCTTCGCCGTCTGGACGGGCATCGCCGCGCCGGCCGGGGCTGTGCGCAACGCCCTGCTGGGGGCTGTCGAGGCGTGACTCCCCTCGTCGTGGCCGGCATCACCGTCGCCGGTGGCGTGGTCGGGCTGGGCTCCGGTTGGCTCGCGGTCGCTCTGGAGCGGCGCGAGAAGCTCGAGGAGGAGGAGCGCGAGGAGCGCCTGGAGTACGAGCGCGATATTGCGGTCGAGCAAGCCCGCGCCGCCGAGGCAGGGGAGGAGAGCGTCGCGCCACGTCCGTGGAAGGGCGAGCGTTACGGCTGGACCTGGATGGAACGGTGGATGTCGCCGGCGCTCGGCGCAATCGGATTCGGCGCTTTCGCCGCGCACGAGGCCTTGGGGTGGGGACTGCTCATCCACCTGCTCTGGATCGCCGTGTTCGTCCAGATCGTCGACTTCGACCTCAAGCATCGCCTCATCCTCAACGTCATCACCTATCCGAGCATCCTGCTCGCGGTGCTGCTCAGCGAGTGGTCACCGGGGCTGACCGTGACCAGTGCGGTGATCGGCGCGGTGGGCGTGGCGGCGTTCTTCCTGGTGCAGAACCTTGTCTCGCGCGGCAGCATCGGCCTGGGGGACGCCAAGCTCGGCGCCCTGGTCGGCGCGCTCACCGGCGCGGGGCCGACCAGCGCTCACCTCGGTGCGGTGTACGCCGTGGTCGCCGGGGTGTTTGTCGGTGGGGCGGCAGCGATCGTGCTGCTGGTGACACGCATCCGGAAGCTCAAGGACCCGATACCCTATGGTCCGTTCCTCTGTGCGGGCGCAGCGCTCATCCTGTATCTCGGTCCGTGACCCGCACCACGCCAGGGTTCGACGAGGTAAGAGATGCCGACACAGTTGATGCCAGGAGAGCGATCAATCGCACTGGTCCGCCAGCACTGGTCGGTGATCGCCGGTCACGTCCTGGGGGCCATCGTCGTCGTGGTCGTGGCATTGGTGCTCAACGCGATCGTGCCCGCGAAGATCGGCAGTCTCTCGATCACGACCGTCAAGACGGTGATCGTGCTGGTCCTGATCATCGCAGCGGTCCTCTGGGCGGGGCTGCGGGTGCTGCAGTGGCGATTCGCCACCTATCACCTCACCGACAAGCGAATCGTCATGGAGGGGGGCATCCTCTCGAGAACCGCGGAGACGATCCCGCTCGACCGCATTCAGAACACGGTCATCCACCGGCCGCTCGGCGACCGCCTGATCGGCGCCGGCGATATCGAGATCGAGTCCGCCGGTCGTGATGGCGTCGAGGTCCTGCACCGGATCCCCAAGGCGGAGGCGTTCTACAACGAGTTGCTGGCCACCATGAACGCGCCCTCGGCCCCGGCTGCGCCGGCGCGTCCCCCGGGCGGCGTCTGAGCTTTCCGCGCGCTACCGGGTACTCGCCGGCAAAGCAGTCCGGGCGAGGGCTGCAACCCGAAGTCGGGCATCGTGCGCGGCCGGCTCGATGCCATCGCGGATGACCTCGCGATAGGCGAGGATCGCTCCGATGGCGTCGCCGTGATCCTCGAGCAGGCGCGCGATGCGCAGGTGCTCTGCGACACGAGCGGCAACGTCGGCAGCCTGGTTCACCGCGTTGACTCTTGGGCTCAGCTCGGGACCGCACCTGGACAAACCGGAGCGCGCGGGTCGATCGCAGCGGGGCGATGACGCGCTCGCCAATACAATCGCTTGCAGATGCTTCGTTTTCTGACCGCCGGCGAGTCCCACGGTCCGCAGCTCACCGTCATCGTCGAGGGCGTCCCGGCGGGGTTGCCGCTCGACGCCGAGCGCGATATCGACCCCGACCTCAGACGGCGCCAGGGCGGCCACGGCCGGGGCAAGCGCCAGCAGATCGAGCACGACATGGCGCGCATCGTGAGTGGAGTCCGCGGCGGCAAGACCCTGGGTTCCCCGGTGACCCTGGTCATCGACAATCGCGACTGGGAGAACTGGCGGGGCCCGATGCAGATCGAGGCGGCGGGCTTCAAGTCCAAGCGCGTCACCCGAGTGCGCCCGGGTCACGCGGATCTGGCCGGGGTCCTGAAGTTCGGGTTCAGCGATGCCCGCGATGTCCTCGAGCGGGCCAGCGCCAGGGAGACCGCCGCCAGGGTCGCCGCGGGCGCGGTGGCACGAACTCTGCTCGACGCCGTCGGCGTTGCGATCCATTCGTCTGTGGTCCGGATCGGGAGCGTGGACGCGCCGCTGCCGAACGACGGGGCCCGCTGGGATGCAGTCGAACGCTCTCCGGTCCGCTGCGCCGACCCCGACGCGGCGGCGCGCATGGTCGCCGCCATCGACAAGGCCAGGGAGGAGGGCGACACCCTCGGTGGCACCGCATACGTCGTCGCCTCCAACGTACCTGCCGGACTTGGCAGCTATGTGCAGTGGGACCGGCGCCTCGACGGGCTCATCGCCCAGGTCATGTGCAGCATCCCCTCGGTGAAGGGCGTCGAGCTGGGTGCCGCTGTGATCGCTTCGCAGTCGCCGGGATCGGCGGTGCACGACGAGCCGCGCTGGGACGCAAAGCATGGCTTTCACCATCTGACCAACCGGCAGGGCGGTCTCGCCGGAGGCATGAGCGACGGCGAACCGGTCTGGACGCTCGTCCATTTCAAGCCGATATCGACTCTGCTGCACCCCTTGCGCAGCGTTGACATCAGCAGTGGGAAGGAGATCAACGCCCACTACGAGCGCAGCGATATCTGCGTGGTGCCGGCGGGCGCGGTGGTGGCCGAGGCGATGCTCGCGTGGGTGCTCGCGGCCGCCGCGGTGGAGAAATTCGGCGGCGACACGCTTGCGGAGGTGCGCCGCGCCGCGGCCGCCCACCGGCGCGCGGTGCGCCGCCTGCGATGAGCACGATCCAGCGCATCGCCCTGGTGGGACTGCCGGGATCGGGCAAGACCACCGTCGCTCCGCTGCTCGCCGAACGCCTCGGCTGGAGCAGCGTCGATCTCGACGATGAGGTCGCCGCGGTCTCCGGTCGTTCTCCGGCCGCGATCATCGCCGGCGACGGCGAGGCCTTCTTCCGGCAGGTCGAGCTGGCCGCGCTCCAGTCGGTCCTGCAACGCGCCGGTCCGGTGGTCATCGCCTGCGGCGGCGGGGTGATCACCCAGGCGGCGGCACAGAGAACCCTCACCGATGCGTGCGCGGTGGTATGGCTCGACGCCCCGGATGCGGTGCTCGTGGAACGGCTCGGTGACGTCGCAACCAGACCGCTGCTCGAGGGATCGGCCGCGACCGTCCTGCCGCGGCTGCGCGCAGAGCGCGCCGCTGCGCATCACGCCGCGCATCTGCAGGTCAGCTCGGACGACCAGCCGGAGGCGGTCGCATCGCGGATTGCCGCCGCGCTCGACGGAGCGGTGACCGTCGACGTCAGCGGCCGCTCCTACTGCGTCGAGGTGCGGCCCGGTGCCATCGATGACGTGGTCCTCCATATCCCTGCGGGCGCAAAGCGGGTGGCGCTGGTGGCGGACCGCGCCGTCGGAGCGGCCACGAGCCGGCTGGTCGCCGCACTGCGCAGCGCCGGCATCTCCACGACCCTGCTGCCTGTCTCCGGCGGCGAACCCATCAAGACCTGGACGGCCGCAGGTCGTCTGCTGGCGCGACTGGGGACGGCGGCCCTGCAGCGCAACGACTGCGTGATCGCTCTGGGTGGTGGGACGGTGGGAGACCTTGCCGGCTTCGCAGCCGCCACCTACCTGCGCGGCGTCGCCTGGATCAACGTGCCGACCACACTCCTCGCGATGGTCGACAGCGCGCTCGGCGGCAAGACCGGCGTGAACCTCGCCCGCGGCAAGAACCAGGCCGGCGCCATATGGCAGCCGCATGCGGTGATCTGCGATCCGAACCTGCTCGGCACCCAGGACGATCGCTCGTTCCGTTCCGCGTTCGCAGAGATCGTCAAGTATTCGATGATCGCTGAAACCCGCCTGAGCGCAGATCTCGATGCGCGTCTCGACCGCCTGCTCAGCCGCGATCCGCAGGCTCTCGCCGACGTGGTGCGCGAGTGCTGCGCGATCAAGGCACGGGTCGTCGCCTTCGATGAGCGCGACCGCGGAGAGCGTGCGGTGCTCAACTACGGTCACACGGTCGGACACGCGCTCGAAGCGGCGGCGGGATTCGGCGAGCGCCTCCTGCATGGCGAGGCGGTGGCGGTCGGGATGAGCGCCGCCGGCCGCCTCAGCATCCGCGAGCTCGGCTGCCCGGTTGAGGACATCGACTGGCAGGATGAGATGATCATCCGATGCGGACTCGGCACGTCGCTGGTGTTTGAACCAGAGCGCGTGCTCGAGCACATGCGCGCCGACAAGAAGATGGTCGGAGACCGGCTGGGGTGGGTCCTGCTCGACTCCAGAGGCCATCCGCGTTCTGGCCAGCATGTGCCAGAACCTGAGGTGCGCGACGCACTGCACGCCGTGCTGGCGCGATGACCAGGATCCTCCTGCTCAACGGTCCCAACCTCGCGAGCCTCGGCGAGCGCGAGCCGGAGGTTTACGGCTCGGTCACCCTCGCGGAGATCGATGCCGCGGTTCGGGACCGCGCCGCATCGCTGGGGCTCGAGGTGCGCTGCGAGCAGACCAATCACGAGGGCGCGATGGTCGACCTGCTCGAGGCGGAGCGCGGACAGAGCGCAGGGTGCATCGTCAACCCCGGCGGGCTGACGCACACCAGCGTCGTCCTCGCCGATGCGCTTCGAGGCTTCGGCGGACCGGTCGTCGAGGTCCACCTCTCGAATATCCTGGCCCGCGAGCCCTTCCGCCGTGTGTCGCTCTCGGCAGAGGCTGCGGTGGCAGTGATCTCAGGTCTCGGGCTCTACGGCTACGTCCTCGCTGTCGAAGGACTGGCTAAGCTGATCGAGGACCAGCCGGACATTGGGAGCACCGCATGATCACCGCCTCCGACCTGCGCCCCGGCGCGACAGTCGAACGCGACGGCGACCTCTTCGAGGTGCTCGACTTCTCACACATGAAGCAGGGGCGCGGCACCGCGGTGATCCGCGCCAAGTTGCGCAACGTCACCACTGGGGCGGTCACCGACGCGACATTTCGACCCGAGGAGAAGTTCGGCCGCGTCCGCATCGAGCGCACTGAAGCGCAACTCCTCTACAAGGACGGCGAGAATTATGTGGTGATGGACAACACCACCTTCGATCAGATCACGCTCAGCCCCGAGCAGCTCGGCAGCGGCATCGACTACCTCAAGGAGAACGACTCGCTGTTCCTGCTGCGCTTCGATGACCGCGTGCTCGGCGTCGATCTGCCCACCTCGGTGGTGCTCCAGGTCACCGAGAGCGAGCCCGGATTCAAAGGTGACACCGCCAACGCATCGTTCAAGCCCGCCGTGGTCGAGACCGGGCTCGCGGTCGACGTCCCCCTGTTCGTCAACCAGGGCGACATGATCCGGGTTGACACACGCACGGGCCGATACCTGGAGCGGGCCTGATGGACGGCGACGAACCGGATCGCCTGCAGCTCCGCCCCGTGGTCAACGGGCGCAGGCAACTCGGCACCACTCGGGTCGCCAACGAAGTCGTGGCGTCGATCGCCGCGTTCGCGGCGCTCCAGGTTCCCGGGGTCCACGCGATGTATCACCCCAGCGGGCAGAACTTCGACCGGATCGTGCGCCGGTCGCATGCGCATCGGGGCGTGCGCGTGGAGATGCGCGACGACGCGCTGCACCTGAGCCTCTACGTGGTCATCGCATCAGGTGGCAACGTGCCGGTCGTGGGGGCGGAGGTCCAGCAGCGCGTTGCCGACGCCATCGACCGGATGCTCGCGCTGCGCGTCGAGGAGGTCAACGTCTTCGTCAGCGAGGTCGCCTTCGCGTGACCCCTGCCGCCCCGAGCACGGGCCGGCGGCGGCGCGGTCGCGAGCTTGCGCTGCGGGTGCTCTTCGAGATCGAGGGGACCGCAAAGGACCCTGACTTCGCGCTGCGCTATCAGGGCGGCGACCTGCGCGCCACCGCCGATGTCGTCGCGTTCGCGCGCACCATCGTGGTCGGATGCGTCGACCATCTGGACGCGATCGACACCGCGATCGTCGCTGCGATGGAGCACTGGACGCTCATCGACCTGGGCAAGGTTGAGCGCGCGGTGCTCCGACTCGGAACCTTCGAGCTGCTCTACATGGAGACGACGCCGATTGCGGTGGTCATCGACGAGTCCATCGAGCTGGCCAGAGCGTATGCGGGAGACGAGGCTGCCCAGTTCATCAACGGTGTTCTCGGCCACGTGGCACGGGAGCGAGTGTGACCGCGTCCGCATACACGGTGAGCGACCTGACGGCGATGGTGCGCGATGCTCTCGCCGCGCGCCCGGAGCTCGAGGATCTGCTCGTCGAAGGTGAGGTGAGCAACCTCAAGGCACACGTCTCCGGGCATCTCTACTTCACGCTCAAGGACGCGCGCTCAGCGATCGCGTGCGTGTGCTTTCGCGCCAACGCTCAGCAGATTCCGTTTCGCCCCGACGACGGGATGACGGTGGTCGCCCACGGATCGATACAGCTGTACGAGCAGCAGGGGAGATACCAGCTCTACGTCGATCGCCTCGAGCCCAGCGGGGTCGGCGCGCTCGCGCTCGGCGTGGAGCAGCTCAAGCAACGCCTCAGCGCCGAAGGGCTGTTCGACGATCGGAAGAAACGCCGGCTCCCGGTGCTGCCCCGGCGTGTGGTCGTCGTGACCTCGCGCAGCGGCGCAGCGCTCCGCGACGTGTGCACCGTGATCGCGCGACGCGCGCCGTGCATCGGCGTGGTGCTCTCGCCCGCGACCGTGCAGGGTGAGGGAGCCGTGGAGACCCTGGTCCGTGCGCTGCATCGCGCCGATCGTGTGCGCGATGCCGACGTGATCCTGCTGGTCCGCGGTGGCGGATCGCTCGAGGATCTCATGGCCTTCAACAGCGAGGCGGTCGCTCGTGCGATCCGATCGACACGCCTCCCCGTCGTCACCGGCGTTGGGCATGAGACCGACACCACCGTCGCTGACCTCGCCGCGGATCGACGCGGGGCGACGCCGTCTGCCGCGGCCGAACTTGTTGCTCCGAGTCTCTCGGTGCTGCGCGAGGATGTTGCCGCGAGAAGCGCGCGTCTCGGACTTGCCATCGCCGGCGCCGTCGAGGCGCGCCGAAGCCGCGTGCGCATCGCGTCGCTGCGCCTCCGCCAGGCGCTCATGCAGGAGGCGTCGATCAAGCGCCGGGAACTCGACCACCAGGCGTCGCGCTTTGCGATCGCGCACCCGTCCCGACGCGTCGAGATCGAGCGGATGCGGCTCAGTCGGGCGGCTGAGCGCCTCCATGCAGCGACCGTTCGGGTCGCGGTCGCTCGGCGGGCCGCCCTGGCCACGCGGTCGGCCCGCCTCACCACCCTTTCGCCCCGCCGAACCCTCGAGCGCGGCTACTCGATCACCTCCGACCAGGGCGGGCATGTGCTGACTGATGCCGCCCGAGTTCCGCTTGGAACTCGGCTGAGAACCGTGCTCCAGCGCGGCTCCCTCGAGAGCACCGTCGATCGCGTCGATCCGGGGACTGCAGGCGCCGGCGAACAGATGTACGATCTCGACCACGATTCCGATTCGCCATGACCCCGACGGTGGAGGACGACATCACTGGACTGACGTACGAGGCGGCGCTCGCCGAGCTCGACACGCTCATCACCAAGCTCGAGGGAGGCAGCATCGCGCTGGAGGAGGCCATCGGCGCCTTTGAACGCGGCACGCTGCTCGCCCAGCATTGCGCCGCACTCCTGGAGCGGACCGAGCAGCGTGTCAACCAGCTGGTCGTCGGAGCCGACGGCGGCATCGGTGAGCGACCGCTCGAAGCCGCCGGCGCACCTGCTGCAGCGCGTCCCGCTCCGGTGGCGTCCGCGCCCGCGCGGACGGCGCCATCGCGGATCGATCCCGACGACGTTCCTTTCTGACGGCACGAATACACAGAATTGTGGTAAACATGGGAGCCATGACAGCCGTGTCCGAGGTCCGGAGGGTCGATCTCGAGCTCGTCGCCAGGCGTCTGGCACCGAGCCGCCAGCGTGCCCAGGCGCTGGTGGCGGCCGGCCTCGTCGAGGTGGACGGCGCCCGAGCGATCAGCGCCGATCAGCGGGTCGGTGACGCCAGCGCGATCCGGGTGCTTGGCCGCGACCATCCTTGGGCGAGCAGGGGAGGGCTCAAGCTCGCCCCCGCACTGGACGCCTTCGGCATCTCCTGCGAGGGCCGCGTCTGCCTCGACTCCGGGGCGTCGACCGGCGGCTTCACCGACGTGCTCCTCAGCCGGGGCGCCGCACTGGTATACGCGGTGGACGTCGGTCGCGGGCAGCTGGATCCCCGCCTGGCCGTGGATCCCCGCGTCTGTGTGATGGATCGCACCAACCTGCGCACGCTGGATGCACTCCCCGGAGCTGCACCCGACCTGGTCACGCTCGACCTCTCATTCATCTCGCTGCGCCTGGTCGTCCCCGCGGTGGTCCGTCTCATCTCCGCCGACGGCGCTGATCTCGTGGCCCTGTTCAAGCCGCAGTTCGAGCTCGGCCGCGAAGCCGTCGGCAAGGGCGGGATCGTTCGGGACGCCGTCGCCTCGGAGGCCGCTGCGGCGGGCTTCGTCACCTGGCTGGAGACGGTCTTCGGCGCGGTCACCCAGACGCCGATGGCTTCCCCGGTCCGCGGCGCCAAGGGCAACCTCGAGTGGCTCGTGGCGGCTCGCCTCCCGGGCGCCCCCGCGGCGCCCTCCGGACCAAGGGCATGAGCGCGCCGCGCAGCATTGGGTTCCTGCTGCACCCGGGCGAGCACGCAACGGTCCAGGCCGCGGTGGCTCGAGCTCAGGCATGCGGGTTCGCGGTCTGGACCGCGCTCGACGATCCCGAGGCGGCGATGGCCGAGCACGGTGCCTCCACCGCACTGATGGTGACCCTCGGCGGGGACGGGACATTCCTCTATGGCGCCCGCCTGGCCGCGCCCCGCGGGATCCCGGTGGTCGGCGTCAATCGGGGCCGGCTTGGATTTCTCAACGACGTCGAGGTCGACGCCCTGCCCGAGGCGATCAGCAGGTTCGCCGCCGGCGACTACACGACCCAGCGCCGGTCGCTGCTCGAGACGAGCGTTGGCGATGCCGAGGACGTCGTCCTCGCCGTCAACGAGATCGTGGTCCGGGCCCGCGACGTCAATGTCGTTCGGCTTCGTGTCGACGTCGACGGTGATCTGCTCGGGGCTTTCGACGCCGACGGCATCGTGGTGGCGACCGCCACCGGATCGACCGCCTACGCCCTGAGCGCGGGCGGGCCGCCCGTGGACCCACGGGTCAGGGCCGTGGTCGTCGTGCCTCTTGCAGCGCACGCGGTGATCAGCCGGCCGGTGGTCATTCCGGAGCTGCTCGACGTGCGGGTGACCATCGAACGCGGCCGCGTCTTCGTGGCGGCGGACGGGCGTTCCATCGCCTGGCTCGGCGACGGTGAGAGCGTCCTCGTCCGGCCCGGGCCCGAGCTCCAGGTCGTGCGATTCGCGGATTCGCCATCGTTCCAGTCCCGGCTCCGCCAGAAGTTCCGCTATGGGATCCCCCACAAGGACCTGCTCCTCGAACCGGTCGACGATGAGGCGCCCGGTGCCGGCGAAAGCCGAGCCCCCGGAGGGACCAGTGGCCCTTCGTGAGCTGCGAATCACCAACCTGGCGGTCATCGAGGAAGCTCGGCTGCCCTTCGAGGACGGCTTCAGTGTCCTGACCGGCGAGACCGGCGCGGGCAAGTCGATGTGCGTCGCCGCGCTGCGGGCTGCCCTCGGTGGTCGGCTCGAGCCCGAAGCGGTGCGCGCCGGAACCTCGGGGACTCGGGTCGCGGCCGTATTCGACGCACCCAACCCGCGGCTTCGAGCACGTCGCGCCGAGCTCGGCATCGCCGACGACGACATGATCACGCTATCTCGAGAGTTTCCGGCATCAGGGCGGACTACCTGCCGGGTCGATGGCGCGCTGGTGTCCCAGGGGGTCCTTCGCGAGTTCGGCGACCTCCTCGTCGATGTGACCGCCCAGGGCACGAGCCACCGCATGCTCCTTCGTGCGTGGCAGCGCGACCTGCTCGACGCCTTCGGCGGCGACGACCTCTCAGCGGCCCGATCGGCCACCGCCGAGGCGGTTCGACTCTGGCGAGGGGCGGTTGAGGCGCTCTCCGCCGCGCATCGCGCTGCCAGCACCGGCGCGGCCGAGCTGCAGCGGGCACGCGACCTGGTCGAGGATCTCGGAGCCCTCGACCTCCGCTCCGGCGAGGATGCCGAGTTGCAGGCCGAGCGCCTCCGCCTCCGGCACGCCGCGCGCATCGCCGGCTGCGCGATGTCGATCGCCGAGGCGAGCGGTGGAGACGATCGCTCCGCGGCGGACACGCTGGCCTCGGCGATCGGCGCTGGCGCCGACCTCGCGACTGTCGATCCCGGCTTGGGAGCCTTGCTCGAGAGCGCGGACGAGCTGGTCGACCGCCTCCGCGACCTCGCGCTCGACGCGCGCCGGCACGCGGACGAGATCACCGTCGACGAAGCGAGGCTGACCGCCGTCGAGGAGCGCCTCGATATGCTCACCCGGGTGACCCGGCGCCATGGGTCGCTGGATGCCGCACTCGCAGAGCTCGAGCGCGCCACGGCGCTGGTGGCCGGCGTCGACGGGGAAGGCGGCGCGATCGCCACGCTCGAATCAGCGGTCGAAGGTCGACGCGCGGACGCGGGAGCGGCGGCAGCGGCGTTGAGCGCGGCCCGATCAAGCGCGGCACGCCGCCTCGAGCGCGCCGCCACGACCGAGCTCCGATCGCTCGAGCTCCCGCATGCCCGCTTCCGGGTCGTCCTCAGTCGCACACTCGATGTCGACGGAGTCGACACCGGCGACGGGACACCGGCTCGCTGCGGCATTGCGGGAGTGGACGAGATCGACTTCCGCCTCGCCCCCAACCGCGATTCGGTGCCGATGCCGCTCGACGGGGGGCCGTCCGGCGGGGAGCTCGGCCGTCTCGCGCTGGCGCTGAGCGCGGTCGTCGGCGAGGAGGAAGCGCCGGTGCTGGTCCTCGACGAGGTCGACACCGGTATCGGCGGCGAGACCGCCGCGCGCGTTGGAGACGTGCTGGCGCGTATCGGGCGGACACGTCAGGTCATCGCGGTCACCCACCGTCCGGAGATCGCCGCCCGGGCGGGATCGCATCTCACCATCACCAAGCTCGATCGATCCGGCCGCGTGGACGCAACCGCGGCCGCCGTCGTGGGTGACCAACGGGTGCGCGAGATCGCCAGGCTCATGTCGGGCCGCACCACCGAGGCAGCGTTGATCCGCGCCGCCGAGCTGCTCGACGAAGGCCACGGCGATCGGGGCGCCCCCGGCGTCCGTACCATGTAGCCGATGCAACGGGAGGACGCGGGCGCCGCCACGATCACCGTTGACGCCGCGGGATTCCATGGCAGCCTCGAGGAACTGGTTGCCCGTGCGAACCGAGGCGACATCGACCTCACCGAGGTCTCGGTGAGCGCCGTCGTCGCGGAAGCCAGGTCCGCGCTGGAGAGCCCCGAGCGAAGCGGAGACCTTCGGGCGGTGGCCGACGCGCTCGCGCTTCTGGCCAGGCTCGTCGCGCTCAAGGCCGCCGCTGTACTGCCCGACCAGGTCACCGCGATCGTCGAACCTGAGGACGACGCCTCCACCGACGCCGGCAGGCGGCTGGCCGAGTACCGGCTCTTCAAGGCCGCTGCAGAGGCGCTCCTCGCCGACGCGGCAACCGAGGGTGCGAGGAGCTTCCTGGGTCTTGTCTCGACCGAGGTGATCCCGGTCGAGCGGCTGCGCATCGCTCCCGAGCGCCTCGCCGCCGCATTCAGAGCGGTGCTCGAGCGGCTCAGCGATGCCGAACCGCTGCCGGTCGCTGTCACGTACTCCGTCGAGGACAAGGTGGCATTGCTCCGAGAGCGACTCGCCCGGGGTCCACTCGACTTCGAAGACGTGTTCGCGGGCGTGGCCAGCCGCCTCGAGGCGGTCGCGTGCTTCCTCGCCCTCCTCGAGATGCTCAAGCGCGGCGAGGCCACCGTCGAGCAGCGCGATGCGTACGGACCGATCACGGTGACCGCGCGTGGATGACGTGCTCGTCCTCGACGTGTTCGGGCGCGCGACGGTGCCGGACGGCACGGCGGATGCCGAACCCGAGGATCTGGCGCCCGCGCTCGAAGCGCTCTGCTTCGCGCTGGGCCGGGAGGTGAGCATCGCGGAGGCGGCGGCGACACTCGATCGGAGTCCATCCGCGGTGACCAACGCGGCCGCGGTGCTCGCCATGCAGCTGCGGGGCCGCGGGCTGATGCTCCAGCGTTCGGCCGAGTCGGTGCAGCTGGTCACCCGTCCAGAGATGGCCTGGGCGGTGCAGCGAGGCCTCCATCCCGAGCGTCCCTCGCGCCTGAGCCGCGCCGCCATGGAGACGCTGGCGATCATCGCCTATCGACAACCGGCCACCAAGGCGGTCATCGAGTCGATTCGCGGGGTGGACTGCGAAGCGGTGCTCGAACACCTCACCGAGCGCGGGCTCATCGAAGAGATTGCGCGCCAGGACTCGCCCGGTCACCCCCGCCTGTTCGGTACCACGCTTCGATTCCTGCAGCTCGTCGGACTCGAGCGAATCGAGGACCTGCCGCCCGTTTCCGAGAGCGCGGCGCTCCCGATCCTCGAGTGAGCGGGCATCCACCCGAGCGTCTCAATCGGTATCTCGCGCGTCGCGGCGTGGCGTCACGACGCGGCGCGGATGCGCTGATCGCCGCAGGCAGGGTCACCGTCAACGGTGATGTGAGCGAGCTCGGGACGGTGGTGCACCCAGCGATGGACCGCGTGTGCGTCGACGGCCACCGCATTCCAGCCAGGACAGTTGCGGTCACCATCGTCCTGAACAAGCCGGCCGGGGTGGTGACCACGCGCAGCGATCCATATCAGCGGCGCACGGTCATGGACCTCATCGAACCGGTCCCGGGACTGGTGCCGGTGGGAAGGCTCGATGCCGACAGTCGCGGCCTGCTGGTGCTGACCACCGACGGCGACCTCGCCCACGCAGTCTCGCACCCACGTCACGGTGTGACCAAGCGATACGTGGCCACGCTCGATCGCGCCATCGGCGAGGAACAGCTCGCGCAGATCGTCGCCGGCGTCGAATTGGAGGACGGCCCCGCCAGAGCGCTGACGGCGCAACGCGCCGGATCCGATTCCGTCGTCGAAGTCGTGATGGCGGAGGGTCGCAAGCGCGAGGTGCGCAGGCTCTTCGCTGCAATCGGCATCGAGGTGCGAGACCTCGTCCGGACAGCTGTCGGTCCGCTGCAACTGGGTGACCTTGGGGAGGGCGAGGCACGCCGGCTTCGCGCCGCTGAGTTGACATCGCTCCGCGCCGCGGCGGGACTCCCGGCACCGTCACGCGCGGCCGCGCGTCCACGACCCGCCGGGCCTGAGCGGTGAATCCGCCGATCGTGACCATCGACGGGCCGGCGGGCAGCGGCAAGACCACGCTCGGCCGGCAGCTCGCGCTCGCTCTCGGCATCCCGTTGGTTGACACCGGGCTGTTCTATCGCGGAGTGACGGTGGCGGCGGCGCGGGCACATATCGATCCCGACGATCGCCAGGCGTTGATCGAGTGCGCTCGCGACGCCGTCGTCGTCATCGACACCGACCCGACCCACGAGGAAGGCGACAGCACCGCCTGCGTCAACGGAGTCGATGCCCGTCACGAGCTTCGAGATCCCGCCAATGCGCCGCTGCTGGCATCGATGAGCAGCATCCCCGAGGTTCGCGCGGCACTGCTCGACGCCCAGCGCGCTCTCGCCATCGAGGG
This sequence comes from Candidatus Dormiibacterota bacterium, assembly GCA_036833315.1. Classification (GTDB taxonomy): domain Bacteria; phylum Chloroflexota; class Dormibacteria; order Aeolococcales; family Aeolococcaceae; genus Palsa-851. Next base: position 34,718 of record DAITPY010000003.1, on the reverse strand, counting down.
AGCCGTGGCGGTGGGCCGGGATTGCGGCACCGTCGTCTTCCCGGACGCTCCGCTCAAGCTCTACCTCGTGGCCTCCGAGGAGGTTCGCGCCCGCCGGCGGGCACGCCAGCTCGGCGTCACGGGCGCCGACGTCGACGGTGCGTTGCTCCACGGCGAGGTCGGAGCACGCGACCACCGTGACGCGTCGAGGGCTGCCGCACCGATGCGACCGGCGTCCGATGCGCACGTCCTGGACACGGGTGTCCTCGGTATCGACGAGATGGTCCGCAACGCGCTCGGCCTCTGGGCGGCCGTCAAGCCGGTGCGACCATGATGGAGCGCGTGATCGCATTGCTCCCCGAGGAGCGCCGGCCCGTGGGAGCCGAAACGCTCACCCTCGGGGGGAGCTCCGCCGCGGCGTGACCTACGGATCGGCACATCCGGACGACCTCGTGGCATTCGACCTGGAGACAACCGGGCTGTCGCCGCGCAGCGACCGTCTCCTCGAGATCGGAGCGGTCCGATACGACCATTTACTCCGGCCGCTCGACCAGATGCAGCTGATCGTCGATCCGCAGATCCCGATCCCGCTCGCGATTCAACGGCTGGTCGGCCTCACCGATGCCGACGTCTTGGGCGCGCCGCCTCCGCTCGAGGCAGCGGCTCAGCTCGCCGCCTTCTGCGGCGACGCGGCGCTGATCGCTCACGGTGGGACCTTCGATCTCCTCTTCCTCCGTTCGCTCCTCTCGGACTCGTTCGGCTCGCGGTTGGTCTTCGACACCCTCGATCTGGCGCGCATCCTGCTGCCGACCTTCGAGAGCCACAGTCTCCCGCTGCTGAGCCGGCGGCTCGGGATTCCTCACGAGCGACCGCACCGAGCCCTGAGCGACGCGCTGGCGACGGGCGATCTCTTCCGCGTACTGGTCGGCGCCGGCCGGGCGCTTCCTGATGGCACCCAGCTGGAGATGCGCAGGGTGGCGAACCAGGCCCCCGGGCCGTTCGCCACCTTCCTCGGTGATCTGATTCTCAGACCTGGGATCGACGCGCAGGCTCCTCTCGAAGCCGGCCCGCCACCTGCGCCGAGCTCCGCGCCGATGCCGAAGCGCACGCCGGCCACGCTGGCGAGTCGCGATGTCGGCGATGCCGCGGCAGTGCTGCTCGGCCCCGAGGGCCCGCTCGCGACAACAGACGGGTATGAGTACCGCGAGGCACAGCAGCAGATGGCGATCGCCGTCGGCCAGACGCTGGAGCGCGGGCGGCGCCTCATGGTCGAGGCCGGGACCGGGGTCGGCAAGTCGCTCGCCTACCTGACCCCGCTGGCACTCTGGACGGCCCGGACCGGCAAGCGCGCGGTGGTCGCGACCCACACCGTCAACCTCCAGGAGCAGCTCGCGGATCGCGATCTGCCCACCCTCGCGGGCCTGCTCGGACAGGCCATCCCGGTGGCGGTGCTGAAAGGACGCAACCACTACATCAGCCTTCGCCGCTGGCAGCGCTTTCTGGACACGCCCGACTCCACGGGCCCGGAGCCCGACCTGGCGGCGATTCGCTTCAAGTTGAAGATCCTCGCGTGGCTTGCGACCACCCAGACGGGCGACCGGTCTGAGGTCTACCTGGCAGGCGAGGAGGAGCAACTCTGGCGCAAGGTCGCCTCCGATGTGACCGATTGCCTCGGTTCCGCGTGCGCCAACTGGGCGAATGCGCGGTGCCATATGGTCGGCGCTCGTCGCAACGCGGTCGATGCTGCCATCGTTGTCACCAACCACGCGTTGCTCCTCGCCGCCAACGAGAGTCAGGGGCAGGTCCTGGGTGCGTACGACGCATTGGTGATCGATGAAGCACATCAGCTCGAAGCGGTCGCAACCGAGCAGCTCGGGGTCGCGGTGCGGGGTGCCGACCTGGCACTGGTCCTCGATCGCCTGCCGGCGACGCAGCCGAGCCCGCTCGGCGCCGACCTCGATCGATGCCGCGAAGCGGGCCAACGGTTGTTCGGTGACGCCAAGGGGTTCATGACCGCGAGGCTCGGGGGTGAGCACCCCGCCAACGGCAGGGTCGGGCTCTCCGAGGCGGTTCGGGCGGACGGGGACTTCGCCGTGGTCGAGCGCGCCGCGGTGCACGCGGTTGGAGTGCTCCAGCGAACGGCGAGCGCGCTCCTCTCCGCGACCGCGGGAACGATCCAGGCCGACCTCCTGCCCCAGCCGGATCGTGCCAGAGACGAGCTCGAACACGCGGCGGCAGCGCTGACCGGCCTCGCAGCGGCGATCGACCATGTGCTCTGCCGTCCCCGAGCCGGCACGGTCGCCTGGATCGAGATGCGCGGTGAGCAGGCTGAGCTCCACGAGGCCCCGATCGATGTCGCCGGCCCGCTCGCCGAGACCATCTTCGACCCCGCCGAATCGGTGGTGCTCACCTCCGCCACCCTGTCGGTCGCGGGCGGTTTCGACTTCATCCGCACCCGGGTCGGTATCGGCAGCGCGGCTGACGAGCTGACTCTCCCGTCACCCTTCGACTACCTGCGCCAGGCCATCTGCATCCTGCCCGAGGACGCAACCGCGTACGACGACCCCCTCCATGACAGCCGGATGACCGAGCTCATCGACGGCATCGCCGGCCGGCTCGATGGCCACACGCTGGTGCTGTTCACCAGCTACGGTCCGCTCAAGCGGATATGGACGTTGCTCCAGGACCGCCTCGACGCCCGTGGGATCGCGAGCCTCGCACAGGGCCTCGACGGCACGCGACGGCAGATCCTCCAGAGCTTTCTCGCCGATCCTCGCACGGTGCTGCTGGCGACGAGCAGCTTCTGGGAAGGTGTCGATATCCCCGGCGACCGCCTCCGCTGCGTGGTGATCGACAAGCTGCCGTTCCCGGTCCCGACCGACCCGCTGGTCCGGGCCCGATCGGAGCAGCTGCGCGACCCCTTCGCCGAGTACATCCTTCCGCTGGCGGTGATCCGGCTGCGACAGGGATTCGGCAGGCTCATCCGCAGCGCCGCGGATCGCGGCGCCGTGGTGCTCTGCGACCCTCGCCTGCGCACCCGTCAGTATGGCGTCGGCTTCCTGCGCGCACTGCCGCCCGCACCGATGGCCATGGCCGGGCTCGATGCGGTCCCCGCATTGGTCGACGGCTTCGTCAAGACGGGGGCATTGCCCGAGACCGTGGGAGAATCAGGCGGATGGTCCTCGAACGATCTCGAACCGGCGTGATGGCATCGCCGGACCTGGCGACGGCCGCCGCCGCAACTCCCCACGAAGAACCGGCACCGACGATCGACCCCGCCGGTTCGATCACCATCGCCCTCGCGCAGTGCTATCCGAAGCTCGGCGACGTGGCCGCCAACCTCTCCAAGCACCTGGCCGTGATCGCCGATGCGGCCGCCCACGATGCCGGGCTCGTGGTCTTCCCGGAGCTGTCGATGACCGGATACTTCCTCAAGGACCAGGTGCCGGATGTGGCCCTGCGCCTCGACTCCAGGGAAGTCGGCACCCTGCGCGAGGCCTCGCGGGCGGTGCAGATCGACATGGTCGTCGGACTCATCCTCGAGAGCGACAGCCATCGCTTCTACAACGCTTCCATCTACATCAGCGCGGGTGAGGTGGTGCACGTGCACCGCAAGGTGTACCTCCCCACCTACGGGCTGTTCGACGAGCAGCGTTACGTCTCAGCCGGCAACCGCTTCCGAGCCTTCGATGCTCCGCTCGGCGGCCGCACCGAGCATCGCTGGCGCGCGGGCATGCTCATCTGCGAGGACCTCTGGCACCCGTCAGCAGCCGCGCTGCTCGCGCGCCAGGGTGTCGACATCTTCATCTGTCCGTCGGCGTCGCCGGGGAGCGGTGTCCTCCAGGGTGAGGCGCTTGGCACCGCGAGGAGTTACGACGTCATGACGCGCACCTATGCGCAGCTGTTCACCAGTTACGTCATCTACTGCAACCGCACCGGCTTCGAGGACGGGGTTGGCTTCTGGGGCGGCTCGCGCGTGGTCGGCCCGGCCGGCACCGTGATCGGCGCGCTTCCGGGCGCGGATGAAACGGTGCTGTTGCACACCCTCGAGCGCGGCGCGCTCCGGCGAGCACGGGTGACCTATCCGCTGCTTCGCGACGAACGAAACGATGTCAACGACGCAGAGACCGACAGACTCCGCCGCCGACACGCTCGCGATTGACGCCGGCTTCGTAGCCGGTCTGCTTCGCGGCTTCATCGCCGACGGCGTTCGCAAGGTGGGCTTCGAACGGGTCGTCGTCGGCCTCTCGGGCGGTGTCGATTCGTCGCTGGTGACCGCACTCGCAGTTTCGGCGCTCGGCCCCGGCAACGTCGTGGCGATCTTCATGCCCTACCGGACCAGTGATCCCCAGTCCGCACTCGACGCGTACGCGGTCTGTGAGAGTCTCGGCATCGCAGCCCAGACCATCGATATCACCGCCCAGGTGGACGGCTACTTCGAGCGCTTCCCGGATGCGGATCGCACCCGTCGCGGCAACAAGATGGCGCGCGAGCGCATGTCGATCCTCTACGACCACTCGATGGCGCAGCGAGCGCTGGTCCTCGGCACCTCCAACAAGACCGAGCTGCTGCTCGGATACGGGACGCTCTTCGGCGACATGGCGAGCGCACTCAACCCGATCGGGGACCTCTACAAGACCCAGGTGTTCGCGCTGGCGCGCGAGCTTGATCTTCCCCACAACGTGCTCACCAAACCGCCGAGCGCGGACCTCTGGGCCGGCCAGTCCGATGAGGAGGAGTTGGGGATTCGTTATGCGGTGGTCGATCAGGTGCTGCACCTGCTCGTCGACCAGCGGCGCAGCCGTTCCGAGGTGATCGCGCTCGGTTTCGACGTCGCCGATGTCGACAAGGTGGCAGAGCGGGTCCGCGGCAGTCAGTACAAGCGCCGCCCGCCGGTGATCGCAAAGCTGAGCAGCCGCACCATCGACCGCGAGTTCCGCTATCCGCGGGATTGGGGCAGGTGAGCGGGTCCACGGGCACCCTCGCGGTGGTCGCAACGCCGATCGGCAACCTCGAGGACATCACGTTGCGGGCCCTGCGCGTGCTGCGCGAGTGCGACGCCGTGGTCGCCGAGGACTCGCGGCGCACCAAGGCGTTGCTCAGCGCGCACGGTGTGCACAAGCCGGTCCTCTCACTGCCTGCATTCGACGAGCGACGTCGCGTGCCCCAGCTGCTCGAACGGCTCGACCGTGGTGAAACCCTTGCGCTGTGCACCGACGCGGGCACGCCGGCCGTGAGCGACCCCGGCGCCGTCCTGGTCCGCGCCGCCGTCGACGCCGGCCATCAGGTGACGCCGATACCGGGCGCCTCCGCGCTCACCGCGGCGCTCGCAGCAAGTGGCTTGCCCGGCAACGCGTTCTGCTTTCTCGGCTTCCTGCCGCGCACGGCAGGAAAGCTGGTGCACGTGCTCGAGCAGGCGCTCGAGGAGGACCGCACGCTCGCATTCTTCGAGTCGCCGATGCGCCTGGTCAAGACCCTCCGCCTGGCGACGCCGGTGCTCGGGGATCGCCCGGTCGTCGTCGCCAGGGAACTGACGAAAATGCACGAGACTATGCATCGCGGCACCGCGGCTGCGCTGGTGGAGGAGTTCTCGGCGCGACCACCCCGCGGCGAGTGCACCGTCCTGGTGGGAGCGCGCCCATGACTGACGGGCTGGCGCCCCTCATCGACACGCACTGCCACCTGGTCCTGCTCGACGAACGCGGCCTGCTCGACGCGGCGCTCGAGGGTGCCGCGGCGGCGCGGGTCGAGCAGATCATCTCGGTCGGGCTCAACCTCGAGGACTCCGATCAGAACCGAGTGCTCGCGGAGCGGTATCCCAACGTCTATTTCACCTGCGGATGGCATCCGCACGAGCGAGTCGCGCCCGACGCGCGACAGCTCGACGCGCTCGCGGAGTTGTTGCGCCATCCGAAGGCGGTCGCGGTGGGGGAGGTGGGGCTCGACCTCTTCTTCCGACCCGGGTATCACGAGGTGCCCCTAGAGGTGCAGGAGCGATCGTTCAGGGCGATGCTCGAATTGGCGCATGACGCCGCCAAGCCGGTGCTCATCCACGACCGAGACGCACACACCGAGGTGCTCGCCGCCCTGGATGGCACTCCCGGAGCGCGCGGGGTGATGCACTGCTTCAGCGGCGATGCCGCGCATGCGAGGCGATGCGCGGAGCACGGATTCGTCGCATCGTTCTCGGGGATCGTCACCTTCCCCCGCAGCGGCCCGATCCAGGACGCCGCGCGCACGGTTGCGGACGACGGCTTCGTGGTCGAGACCGACTCACCCTTTCTGAGCCCCGCGCCGCAGCGCGGCACGGTGAACCTCCCGGAACGGGTGGCGATCACGGCGGCCGCGGTGGCCCGGTTGCGCGGCGCGACCGTGGACGAGGTGCGAACGGCGACCACGCGCACCGCACGGCGCATCCTCGACCTCCCGATCGCGGCTCCGGCGCGTGCCTGAGAGAGCGCGCGCGGCGCGCGCACGCCACCCGATCGACCTCACCGATCCGAGGACGGTGACCGCGGTCGCGCGCCGCGTCGGATTGCGACGCGACACGAGTCTCGGGCAACACTTCCTCATCGACCGCGAGGTGCTCGACGCCATCGTCGATGCCCTCGACCCGGGACCTCAGAGCGAGGTGCTGGAGATCGGTTGTGGACTGGGGACGCTCACCGGGGCACTGGCGGAGCGCGCCGGGCGGGTCGTGGCCATCGACATCGACCCTGCCTGTGTCGCCGGCACCGAGATCACCCAGCGCGCCCACGCGAACGTCACGGTCCTCCAGGCGGACGCGCGCACGGTCGACGCGGAGGCGCTCGGATTGCGCCCCGGGTGGCTGGCGACGGGCAATCTGCCCTACCAGCTCACCGGTCTGGTGCTCACCCGGCTGCTCGAGGCACCCGACCCGCCGGCGCGCGCGGTCATCCTCGTCCAGCGTGAGGTGGCGGCGCGGCTGGCGGCCGAGCCGGGGGATTGGAGCCTCGCGACTGTCGCGGTGCGCTTGCACGCCGGCGTCGAACGGCTCCGGGACGTGCCGCCCGAAGCCTTCGACCCCCCGCCGGCGGTGCACTCCTCGATCCTCAGGTTGGTTCCCACGCGCGTCATGGACGCGGCCATGCGAGCCTCGGTGATCGCGCTCGCCAGGCCGCTCTTTCAGTCGCGTCGCAAGACCCTGCGCAACGGGCTCGGGCGCGCGCTCGGTAACGACACAGCGACCGCATCGGCGGTGCTCCTGGCTACGGGCATCGATTCCGGCCGCCGTCCGGGTACGCTTCGCCTCGATGAGTGGGAGCTGCTTGCTCGCGCGGTCGCCGAGGTGAGGTCCGTGACGCGATGAGGCAACCGCTCACCAGCGATCGCACCGAGCCGGACAACGCGAACGGCGACACGGCGGTTGCGCCGCTGCACGCCACTCGACCCGCGGTGCCGCCGCATCCCGAGCAGGCGGGCGGTTTCATCGCCGTGCTCCGTCGCCGCGACTTCCGCTACCTCTGGATGGCGCAACTGCTCTCGCAGCTGGCCGACAAGTTTCTGATGTTCACGCTGCTCGTCTTCATGTATACGCTCACCAAGCGCGCGTCGCTGCAGTCGGTGCTGATGATCGCGTACACCTTGCCGAGCGTCCTGCTCAGCGCGCCATCGGGTGTCTACGCGGATCGGCACGACAAGCGCGTGCTGATGCTCGGCACCAACCTCGTCCGTGGTGGGCTGATCCTCCTCATCCCCCTGGCGCAGTTGTTTCCAGCGCTGCGTGGGCAGGCATGGCCGCTCGTGGTGATCACGCTGCTGTTCAGCTCGGCGGGACAGATCTTTGCTCCCGCCGAGGCCGCGAGCATCCCGTCATTGGTGACGCGAAAGCAGATCACCGAGGCGACCTCGCTGTTCATGACCACCGTGATCCTCACCCTCGTGCTCGGCGTCCCCGCCGCCACCATCGCAATCGGCCTGTTCGGCAACCAGGCGCCGTTCTACATCGCCACCGGACTGTTCGGCCTCGCGGCGCTGTCGGTGTGGAAGGTGAGCGTCAGCCTGCGCGCCGAGAAGCGGACCAGCGGCCCGTCGCAGAACATCCTCCGCGAATTGCGCGACGGGGTCGCGATCCTGCGCGGCAGTGCGCCACTCAGGCTCGGCCTCTACCAACTTGCGCTGGCGATCGTCGTGGTCTTCACGATCTTCGCGCTCGGGCCGGTGTACCTCGTGGAGGTGCTCAAGCGCTCTGACACCGAGACGTACATCGTGCTCGTGCCCGCGATGTTCGGGCTGCTCGCGACGGGCGGCCTGCTCGGTCAGCGCCCGACCCTCTCACGCGCCACCACGCTGGTGGCAGCGATCGCCACCGCCGGCGCCTCGCTGCTGATCATGGGCGTGGTGCCCGACGTGCTCCGGACTCTCGGAGCGGAGGGGCTGATAGTCCCGCTCGCCGTGATCGTCGGGGTGATTTTCGGATGTGCCCTCGGTGCGCTGCTTATTCCCGCGTTCACTGTGCTCCAGGAGCGGACCGACAGCGAGAGTCGCGGACGCATCTTCGGCGGGATCTTCACGGTCATCAACGCCGCCGTGGCAATCCCCTTGCTGCTTGCAGGCGTGGTCTCCGACCTGATCGGCGTGGCTCGCGTGGTCGCGGCGCTTGGCGTGATTCTCATTCTCATCGCTGCGGCCGTGCGCTGGCTCGGATGGAAGCAGCTCCAGGTGCTCGAACCCGACCTCGCTTCGACCGACGCACGAGCACCTGTCAGCACCGAATAACGGCGCTGCAACGGCGGTGTCGCGAACCCGTGTAATGCCCGGCGCCAACGGGGCCGAGTGCGAAGCTCCGAAGCCTTCAGCCCGATTTGCGGGCGTGGCGGAGAGAAGATGCGAGCGGTTGTGACGTGCGAGTGCTGCGGGCACCGACAGGCGATAGCCCGGCAGATCGTGCATCCCGAGTCGTTCAATCTCGTCTGCCACAGCTGCGAAGGGGTGCTCCGGGTCGAGGTGACCTTGGACGATCTCCAGGCAGCGCAGCTGTCCACTGGCAGGCAGACCAAGCCGGTCGCCTGGGTCTGACTGTCGGGGAGTCGCGCCGACCCGCTGGTATCATCGACGGCGCTCACGCTTGCCAGGTGCGAGCCAGGGGCGCATAGCTCAGTTGGTACGAGCGCTGCGTTGACATCGCAGAGGTCATAGGTTCGATCCCTATTGCGCCCACCATTGGCTTTGAATACAACCAGCCGGACCTAGCATCCTGCCGACTGCGTTGAACCCCTGATCAGTCCGGGCGACGAAGGGGTATTGAATTGCAGCGCACCACGCTGGCCTCGTCTCGGTTGGCCGCCGCGCCGAGGGGTTATTGCCGAATATAGCCAAAACTTATCACGCCGCCACATTGTTCCGTGCCTGGACGAACAGATGTTTGGTACGATGGATGAAGAGAGCGTTTGACGCAGTTGCGCGGATGTAACTGTTGTGCCGTGTTGCCGTTGACTGGGTGGAGGCAGACATGAAACGCATAACCACCATAGGCATTGCGATCGCCGCTCTTGGCCTCGCAGCATGTGGATCGACAGTTGCTCCGAGGCTGACCCCGACCCCCGCGCCGACGGTCACTTCAACCCCTGCGCCGACCGCAACGCCCGTGCCGACTCCATCACCCACTCCGGTGCCGCCGTCGCCGACCTATTGGTGGCAAGCCGAGGGGAATGCCGAGGACTCCGTGGGCATGGATAACGGAACACTCGTCGGAGTCACTTTCGGTCCGGGTATGTATGGAACCGACCAGGCGTTCAGTTTTGGCGGAACGGCGGATCAAGTCGTATTCAACACGGATGGCGGCAACCGTGGTACCGGTGCCTTCACGTTCGCGTTCGCTATCAAGACGACCGCGGCAACCCAAGAACAGGCCATATGGGAGGAGCGAGCACAATGCGACTCCGACGGGACCAGCTTTTGGGGGTTCCGAATGCAGCCCAACGGGCGGGTCAGCTTCGAGGCTCAGAATACGGTCGGCCAAGACTACATGAACTTGGGTTCAACCGCGGCGGTCAACGACGGAGCGTGGCACAGGGTGGCCGTCACTAGGCAGACAACAATGGCATCGCTGTATGTGGACGGCCAACTTCAAGCGACGACCACGACTGCAACAACCGCTGATATCTCGAAAAGAACGCCGATGCGGGCCGGTGTGAGCACTTGTGATGGGGTCGACGGGACCGTTGCGTTCGTGGGCCAACTGGACGAAGTGATGATTTTCCGGGTCGCCCTCACCCAGTCGCAGATCCAGACCCTCGGGAGCTAAACGTCACAGCAAAACGTGATGGCGGATGCCTCGGTGGCGGTCGGCTAAGCCCCTCGCACCGCACTGCCCGACGCATCCGCCGCAGTCAGACGTCTAGGGTCAAAGCGGTCAGGCAGCGTTTCCGGGACAGCGAGCTCAGCGATCCCGAATACTGCTGAAGATGGCGAGAACCAAGGGACTTCGTGTAGCACGCTCCCTCGCCCGCTACCCCGTCAACCCATTGGAGGTCGTGCGCCTGGATCGCGTGTGCAAGGGCGAGACGTCGATCACACTGCGGCACAACGACTCATCCACGCTTGTCGTCCGCCGGGCCGGTGAGCGAGGTGGCTGACCCGCGGATGTACATTCTTCACGCGAGAATTCGATCGCCGAGGAGGTGGCTCACATGAAACGGTTCCTGGTGCTTTACAAATCCTCAACACCGGCCGGCGAGATGATGGCCGCGTCGACACCGGAGCAGATGCAGGCGGGGATGGAGGATTGGCAACGCTGGGCCGCCAAAACCGGTGATGCCATCGTGGACCTCGGTTCCCCACTGGGAGCCTCAGCGTCCGTGGGTGGTGGGTCAAAGAGCGGCACCGACACGCATACCACCGGGTTCTCGATCCTTCAGGGGGAGTCGCTGGACGCTGTCAGAACGCTCGTCGAGGATCATCCTCACCTGAAAACGCCCGGGGACAGTTCGATCACTGTTCTCGAAGTCCTCTCGATGCCGGGGATGTAGTCGGCGACCCCCCGTTCGCTCACCTTGCATCATCTGGTGCGTTCTTCGTCTGATGGCGGGCGATATCCGGCGGGGGACCGGACAGGCCGTGAGGGTGATTCGGTCGCCTCTCAGACGGCACGTCTCTGGATGTTCCCCGCGCGGGACAATCGCTGAAGCTGCTCCCGCCGCGTCAGCGCACCGGCTGGATGGCGGAGCGCGCCGCCGCCGACATGTTCGGATTGAGCTGGTAGAACGCCCAGATCCCGCGTTTGAAGCTGGTCACGATCCCAGCCTCGCGGAGCTTGGCGAGATGGTGGCTGATAGTCGGCTGGCCGAGATCGAAGGCAGCGGTGAAGTCGCACACGCACACCGGATCCGCGGCGGCGTCCAGGATGTGAATGATCTGGATACGCGTCGGATCGCCAAGCGCCCTGTAGAGCGCCGCCAATTCGTCCGCGTGCGAATCCGAGAGGGGAGGCGCCACCGGCTGGCAGCAGCCCTTGACCCGGTCGAACGCCTGGAGTGTCGCGAGAGCAGCCTTCGCGCTGGTGGTCATGCGCTGATTCTACCCATTGACAACCATCGATGCCACGAGCTACCATTCGGCCTCATCAATCGACGTCTATCGATGGGAGACTGCTATGGACTGCGACTGCCCCTGTGGTTCCTGCCCGTGCGACTGCGACTGCTGCTGAGATGGGAAGGGTCCAACTCGCGCTGAATGTGTCCGATCTCGACGAGGCAATCGGGTTCTACTCCAAGCTGTTCGAGACCGAGCCCGCCAAACGACGGTCGGGATACGCGAATTTCGTCGTCACCGACCCGCCCTTGAAGCTGGTGCTGTTCGAGAATCCGGCGCAAGCCGGCACACTCAACCACCTCGGCGTCGAGGTCGGTTCGAGCGGCGAAGTCATTGCTGCCACACGGCGACTTGCTGCACAGGGATTGTCCACCGAGGTCGAGGACGGCGTCACCTGCTGTCATGCGCTCCAGGACAAGGTCTGGGTTGCGGGCGCCGACACGCGATGGGAGGTATACGCGGTGCTCGCCGACGCTCCCGCTGCGACAATCGACGCCGGCACCGGTGGTTGTTGCGCCACCGCGACCGAATCGACCACCGCTTGCTGCGCGACCTGAACCCGGGTCATCGTCGCTCCGCGCTCGCGGACTGGTGCCTCCATTGCACGGAACGTAGCGCACGACATCACGGCGCGAGTGGGGTGGAAGTCGAGCGACTACTCTTGAGTCGATGCTCCGGGGCGCCTGGCGTCTGATGGCCGTCGCCGTACTGGCAACGGCGGCGTCGTGCGGTCAGGCATCCGGTACCGTGCCCGGGGCAATCGTCAGGCCGGCCCTCCTCCCGAACACGGTGGCATCGCAAGACCCGACCGTCGCCACTCGGCCAATCCCATTCACCATAGCCGGGGTCGCAGCGTGCCGGCCATCGGACCTCCGGGTGAGTCTTCAGGCCGCGGACCCTTCATATGTCGGGGCGGGATCACCAAACACCATGTGGTGGGAGATCGACGTCCGAGACACGGGCATCAAGGCCTGCTTTGTCGGACCGACTCCCGATCTGTCCTTCGACACCACGAGCGGTTGGATTGACATCCCCAAGAGCGAGAATTGGCCGGGAAATATCGTGTATCTCGCTCCGGCCGCTGACCCCGCGCCCCCGTACTTCAGCTCCGCCACCGGCTCGGTTGGTATCGATGGGTGCTATGTACATTCCCTCGAACACGTGCGCATCGGCCTGGGTCCAGCGCTTGGGAATGTCGTGACCACGCCGGGGCCCGCAGGCGGATATGGGATCGCCCGCCCAGTAGCAGGTGCCTCGTACTTCACGGAGCTCTACGGCGGGGGCGCCAACGAGGTCACCGGGGGTTCGGCGCCACTGACGCAAACCTCGATCCACGCGCCATCCTCGGCACACCCGGGAGAACGCCTGGAGTTCCAGGTCACGCTTGAAAACAGCCCAGCTTCTCGTCTCGGCAACAGCATTCCAAAGAGCTCCACGTGGACGTTCACCCCATGTCCAACCTTCTACGAAGAGATCGAAGGAGTTGTTGGAACCTTCCAGGTTTCCCACTTGGACTGCGGACGCGTCAAGACGATTCCCGCCGGGGGCAGCGAGACACTTGACATGCACATCGACGTACCGCTCGACGCAGCCGGGGCCGGCGACCCTCATATGGAGCATGGTGGGCAGCCCGGAGCTCTACCAGGAGGGGACCAGCTACCTGCCCGTCACGTAGCAGGTGCCACCCTCGCGGGGTAGTGGCTCGTAAACTTGACTGAACTGGTCGGGTTTTGTTAGCGTCCTCGGCCACGGGACATGGTTGTCTCGGTACGCGCACACGTCTGCCATCAACCCTTCCTCAAGGAGGACTGTGATGACCGTCACCGATGAACTGCTCAAGAACAATGAGAGCTACGCGGCAGCCTTCGACAAAGGCGGCAAGCCGATGCCGCCGGCGCGCGGGGTCGCCGTGGTGGCGTGCATGGACGCTCGCCTCCATGTCAGCGCGATCCTCGGGCTCGAGGTCGGCGACGCTCACATCATCCGGAACGCCGGGGGAGTGATCACCGACGATGCGATCCGTTCGCTCGTGATCTCGCAGCGTCTGCTCGGGACCAAGGAGATCATCCTCATCCATCACACCGACTGCGGCATGCTGACCTTCACCGACGACGCGGTCAAGGCGCAGATCAAACAGGACACCGGCATCCGCCCGCCGTTCTCCCTCGAAGCGTTCCCCGACGCCACCGACGACGTCCGCCAGTCGATCGCTCGCATCAAGGCAAGCCCGTTCATCCCGCTGCGCGACAACGTGCGCGGATTTGTGTACGACGTGACCACCGGCACGCTGCACGAGGTCGGAGCCGGCGACCGCGAGCTGAGCGGGTCGACGTCGGGCGCGACCGCCGGATCAGCTCGATAGCACCGTCGTAGTGCGCACGGCCGCGCGCGAGGTGTCGCGCGCGTGCCCGTGCGCTCACCGTCCTCGTCTGGACTCACCAGCGCGAGCGGTTTTGGCGGGAAGCGCGCGCGACCACTCGAGTGCAAGGTCGATCCACCGCCGAGTGGCCTTTACGTCGCTCGCCCACGCGACCGGAAGAGTCGTGTATCCCCTCATCGGTCGCCCCGGCATCGGTGCGAAGTCAGATCCACCCGCAGCACGCAGACGCGCGCCATCGTCATCGGACACGCGGACGAAGAGGTTGTCGCCGAACAGACCGGTGAACATGTTCCCGTTGACGAACGCCGCCGGGTTACCGAACATCGGGCGCGCAGTCACCGCGGGATCGTCCGGCACGAGCTTCGCGAATGCAGCCGCGCTGTCGCCGCTCGGCTTGGGCATCGATCCGCGTGCCGCCGGGCTCACGACGCGCCCACCGCATCACTCGGAGCATGCGCGACCGGGTGGGTGACACGACCGTTACAACATCTCATGATCAATCACAACTCCCAACTCACCATGGCCGCGTCGTGTGCGCCACCGCAGCAAACCGGTTGCGCACAGGCATGTGCCTTACTGTGCAATCAAAGTACTGAGTTGTCCACATTGTCTACAGCCCGGCGCGTGCCAAACGCGTCGCGCCGAGCGCGCAAGCAGACGCAACCAGACAGTTGACAGACGGTCAGGGGCGCGGCGTACACTCCTCCGGTGGTATCGGAGGCGGGCGCGTTCAAACTTTCAGGACGAACCTCCATGACGCATCGGATCTGCGCACGAGTCGGGTGTGGTGAACCGGTGCACAAGCCAACGGCGAAGTACTGCAGCATCAAGTGCTGCTCCATCGATCCAGAGCGGCACGAGCGTTTGCGCAACCAGGCGCGTCGAGCATCGTCGCGGCCGATACCGATGCTGCGCCAACTCCGATTCGATTTCCCGTCGCAAGCCTTCGACCCCGAGGCGCAGTTGTCGCAGCTGTGTCAAGCACGCGAGGACGTCCCGTCGGGGATGTCGCGCCTCACCGGCTGAGGCGCTCGTACCTCGCCGAAGCGAGGCGTCCCAGGTCGACTGCGTAGAATCGGCATCTCATGCCAGATGAGATCGTCGATGACGCCGCTGAAGCCGGCGCTCCACTCCCAGCCCCCGCCGAGCCGACCCTGGAGATCCTTCGTCACAGCGCCGCGCACCTGATGGCGGCGGCGGTGGTCGAGCTGTTCCCGGGAGCCCAGTACGATGTCGGTCCCGCGATTGAGGACGGATTCTTTTACAACTTCCGTCTCCCGGACGGCCGGCACTTCGTCGACGACGATCTCCAGCGCATCGAGCGCCGCATGGCGGAGCTGGCCGAGCAAAAGATTCCGTTCGAGGCCGAGGCCATGCCACGCGACCAGGCGGTGGCGATGTTCGCCGAGCTGCATCAGGACTTCAAGGTCGACATCATCAGCCGGCTGCCTGCCGACGTGAGCACTGTCAGCATCTACAGGACCGGTGCCTTCGTCGACCTCTGCCGCGGCCCCCACGTGCCGGACACGGGATGGTTGCGCGCGGTCCGGGTGCTGCGCATTGCCGGCGTGTACTGGCGCGGCGATGCGCGCAATGAGCAGCTGCAGCGCGTGTACGGCACCGCGTGGTTCTCACAGGATGACCTCGACGCCTACATGCTGCGGCTCGAGGAGGCGCGCAAGCGCGACCACCGCCATCTCGGCGCTGAGCTTGATCTCTTCTCATTCCCGGACGAGATTGGCTCGGGACTCCCGGTGTTCCATCCCAAGGGCGGCCTGGTGCGCTCGCTCATGGAGGACTACTCGCGCAAGCGCCATCTGGAGGCCGGCTACTCCTTCGTGAACACCCCCCACATCACCAAGGAGGACCTCTTCAAGGTATCGGGGCATCTCGAGTGGTTTGCCGAGGCGATGTTCCCTCCCATGGAGCTCGACGAGGGAACCAAGTACTACCTCAAGCCGATGAACTGCCCCATGCACATCCTCATCTATCGAAGCAGGATGCGCTCCTACCGGGAGCTGCCGCTGCGGCTCTTTGAGTTCGGCACCGTGTATCGATACGAGAAGTCGGGA
Source organism: Candidatus Dormiibacterota bacterium (assembly GCA_036833315.1). GTDB lineage: Bacteria > Chloroflexota > Dormibacteria > Aeolococcales > Aeolococcaceae > Palsa-851. The sequence continues at coordinate 18,734 of DAITPY010000003.1, read as the reverse complement.
GTGGTGCACGGACTGACCCGCGTGCGCGGGCTGACCATGGACGACGCGCACATCTTCTGCTCGCGCGAGCAGATGATGGATGAGCTCGTCTCCCTGCTCGACTTCACGCTCGGCATGTTGAGAGACTTCGGTCTCACCGACTTCTACCTCGAGCTTTCGACGCGCCCCGAGGGCAAGGCTGTCGGCACGGTGGAGGAGTGGGACGAAGCCACCCGCGCGCTGCGCCTCGCTGCAGATGGACGCAACCTCGAACTCGTCCTCGACGAGGGCGGCGGAGCCTTCTACGGTCCGAAGATCTCGGTCCAGGCGCGCGACGCCATCGGCCGCACCTGGCAGATGTCCACGATCCAGGTCGACTTTCAGTTCCCGCAGCGCTTCGATCTCCACTTCGTGGACGACACCGGCGCCGAGCAGCGCCCGATCATGATTCACCGCGCGCTCTTCGGCTCCATCGAACGCTTCTTCGGCATCCTGCTCGAACACTACGCGGGGCACTTTCCGCTCTGGCTTGCCCCCGTGCAGTGCGCGCTCCTCCCGGTGCAGGACGACAGTGTCGAGGTGATGGCGTACCTGCGCAACCTGGCCGCGGACATGGAAGCACGAGGATTGCGCGTGTCTGTCGACGACCGCCATGGAGAGCGCATGCAGGCACGGGTCCGCGACGCGGAGCTGCAACGGATCCCGTATGTCGTGGTCATCGGCAAGCGAGACGTCGAGCGCGGCGACGGCGTGGTTCGCGTCCGAGACGTCCGTCGCAATGCACAGGACGACGTGGCGACCGGCGCGCTCATCGATCGCCTGATCGCCGAGGTGAGCGAGCGGCGGCCCGAGTAAAGCGCGGCCGTCGCCACACGGCACCGGACCCTACCCCGACTCGGGTGCCACTGCGTGGCGAGGCCAAGTTACGGGCCGCGCTCGCCGTGTTCGGTGTCGATGTGCGCGGCCGTACATGCCTCGACGTCGGTGCCGCCGCCGGCGGTTTCACCCGCGTCCTCCTGGAGAGTGGTGCCGCGCGCGTATACGCGGTCGACGCGGGCTTCGGGCAGCTCCTGGGGTCGCTGCGTCAGGACCCCCGTGTGCTCAACCTCGAGGCGACGAATGTCTCCAAGCTCGACATGCGCCTGGTTCCGGATCCGATCGACGTCGTGACCATCGACGTCTCGTATCTTGCGCTCGCCGCTGCTGCGGCACAGCTCGGCGGGATCGTGCTTGCGGCTGACGCTGATCTTGTGGGCCTGGTCAAGCCGATGTTCGAGTTACGCCTGCCCACGGCGCCGACCGATCAGAAGACCGTGGAAGCGGCGATCGAGCGCGCTGCGACCGGCATCGAGGAAGCGGGCTGGCGGGTGGTCGGGAGCATGCCCTCGCCTGTGCTCGGCGGACGCGGCGCCGTCGAGGCGCTGCTGCACGCTCGCAGGTCACCGTGAGATCAGGCTGCGTTTGGCGCTCGCTCGCGCGTGTTATATTCAGCGGCCGACGTCCATGGTGGGCGCCGCAAAGCAGGACCGTCAGGTACGGCCCTCACCTTCCGGGCTTGCCTTGAAGGTCCAGCACCCGACCCCTGGATAGCGGAACCGCTGTCCATTTTTTTATCCACAAGGAGGCCGCGCCGATCGCATTCCGAGAGTTGAGGGTCAACGACCAGATCCGCATCCCTACCGTCCGTCTGTTCGATGACACCACCGGCGAGCAGCTGGGGATCGTCCCCATCGAGAAGGCGCGAGAGCTCGCCGCCCAGCGGGAGCTGGACCTGGTCGAAGTGGCTCCTCAAGCCCAACCACCGGTCTGCCGTCTCATGGACTATGGGCGCTTCAAGTTCGAAGCCCTGAAGAAGGAGAAGGAGAGCCGCAAAGAGCACAACACCATCAACGTCAAGGAGATGAAGCTCCGTCCGAAGATCTCAGAGCACGACTTCCAGACCAAATTCGGGTCGGTCCGTCACTTCCTCGCAGACGGCGACAAGGTCAAGCTCACGATCATGTTTCGCGGGCGTGAGATGGTGCATCAGGAGTACGGGCGCAAGCTGCTGGATCGCATGGCAGAAGAACTCAAAGAGGTCGCGATCATCGAGCGGAACCCCCTCGTCGAGGGCCGCAACATGATCATGATCATGAGCCCGCTCAACAAGAAACACGCCAAGGGAGACCAGCACAGCAACGACCGGCGTCCGGCCCAGGAAGTGGAGGTGACCGTCACCGTTCCCGGGGAGGAGCCCGGCGCCGAATCAGGGAGCAACGACGACCATGCCGAAGATACGAACCCATAAGGGAACCGCCAAGCGGCTCCGCGTCACCTCGACGGGAAAGGTGATGCGGCGCAAGGCGTTTCGCTCGCACCTGCTCGAGCACAAGAGCGCCAAGCGCAAGCGGCAATATCGGATGCAACACGAGGTGTCGCCGTCGGATCGCCGCAAGGTCATCCGGCTCGCACCCTATCTGTAGGAGAGCGACATGGCCAGAGTGAAGCGTGGGGTGACGGCCAAGGCTCGCCACCGCAAGATTCTCGAGCTTGCCGAGGGGATGCAGGGTGCTCGTCATCGGCTCTACAAGAACGCCAACGAGGCGGTCATGCACTCGCTTGCGTACGCGTATCGCGACCGCAAGCAGCGCAAAGGCGACATGCGCGGCCTCTGGATCGCACGCATCAACGCTGCGGCACGGCAGAACGGATTGGCCTACAACCAGTTCATGCACGGCCTCAAGGAAGCCGGTGTCGAGGTGAATCGCAAGATGCTCGCCGACATCGCGGTCAGGGACTCGGGCTCGTTCCAGCAGCTCGTCGAAGTCGCGCGGGGCGCTCTCACCAAGGCGTGACCGCCGACCTGCACAGCGTTGCGGCGGAGGCACTCGAGGCAGTCGCCGCTGCGCAGGATCTCAGCGCTCTCGACGCGGTCCGGATCAGATACCTCGGTCGCGGCGATGGCGAGCTGACCGCATTCCGGCGCGGTCTCGGGAAGATCGCCGACGCGGACGGGCGTCGCCAGATGGGTCAGATGGTCAACGAGCTCGTCGAGCGCGTGACCGGCGCAGCCGGCGAGCGCCAGCGCGACATCGAGCGCGCCGCACGGGCACGCGGCCTCGAGACCGAAGCCCTGGATCTGACCAGGCCGGCGCCGCCGCTCCGGCGGGGCCGGCTCAACCCGGTGACCCTGGCGGCGATCGAGATCCGCCGCATCTTCGCGCAGCTGGGATACGCCGCCGTCGAAGGGCCCGAGGTGGAATACGACCGCTACAACTTCACGCTGGTCAACCAGCCTCCCGGGCACCCGGCACGCGACTCGCAGGACACCTTCTACATCGATGACTCGCGACTGCTCCGCACCCATACCTCTCCGGTGCAGATCCGCAGCATGCTCATCCGCGGCGCTCCGCAACGGGTGATCGTTCCCGGCAAGACGTTCCGGCGCGACCACGACGCAACCCACCTGCCGATGTTCCACCAGGTCGAGGGGCTCTGCATCGACGAGGGGATCGCCGTGAGTGACCTCAAGGGGACGCTCGAGTACTTCGCACGCTCGTTCTTCGGTCCCGGGTCCACCCTGCAGTGGCGACCCCATCACTTCCCGTTCACCGAGCCATCCCTCGAGCTGGAGCTGGCCTGCGTGGTCTGCGGCGGATCGGGCTGCGGCCTCTGCGGCCACAGCGGCTGGCTCGAGTTGCTGGGCAGCGGCATGGTGCACCCACAGGTGCTTCGCAACGGCGGCATCGACCCGGACCGGTACTCCGGCTTTGCGTTCGGCATGGGCATCGAACGCGCTGCGATGCTCGCCTGGGGCATTCCCGACATGCGCCTCCTCTACGACAACGACGTCCGATTCCTGCGCCCCGTGCCGGCGGGCGCTGCCGGACACGTGGAAGCCGTCAACACCTCGTGAAGGCCTCGCTTCGCTGGCTGCGCGACTACGCGACCCTCGACGCGCCGGTCGCGACCATCGCGAAAGCGCTTGTCGACACCGGGACCGAGGTCGGCGCCGTCGAGATCGGCGGCGATGGCCTCGTGGTCGCACGCGTCGCGGCGCTTGCCCCCGTCCCAGGATCGGCGCACCTGCAGTTCGCCGACATCGATCTTGGCGGCGCGGTACCCGCGGCGCTCGCTTCGTTCAGCGTGGTCCCCGGCACGGTCCGGGTGCTGACCGGGGCACCCAACCTCAAGGTCGGAGACCTGGTTCCCTATGCGCCTCCCGGCTCCCGGCCGCCCGCGATGGACGAGCCCCTGGGGGTCAAGACGATCCGGGGCCACAAGTCCCCGGGCATGCTCTGCTCGGCGATCGAACTCGGCGTGGGGGAGGATGCCGACGGCATTCTGATTCTCGACGAGGGGACCCCCGGACAGGCCCTCGGCGAGGTGCTGGTGCTCGACACCATCCTTGATCTCGAGGTCACCACCAACCGGCCGGATTGCCTGTGCCACGTCGGCATCGCGCGCGAGCTTGCGGCCGCACTCGGTGAAGCGCTCACCGAGCCACCCGCGCTGGTGCCGGAGGAACTACTGTCGGCGACGGGCGTCGAGCTGCGCGCCACCGTGCGGATCGACGATCCACAGGGCTGCCCGCGCTTTGCGGCTCGGGTGATCGAGGGTGTCGTCGTCGGTCCATCGCCGCCGTGGCTGCGACAGCGCCTTCGTGCCGTCGGGCTCCGGCCGATCAACAACGTCGTCGACGCGACCAACTTCGTCACCCACGAGCTCGGGCAGCCGCTGCACGCCTTCGATCTCGATCGGTTCGTGGAGATCGGGGGCACGAAGGTCGCGGATGTGGGGGTCCGGCGGGCCACCGAAGGCGAGCGGGTCGTCGATCTCCTCGGCACCGACCGCGCCCTCGGTGCCGAAGACCTCGTCGTCTGTGCCGGGACGACACCGGTGAGCATCGCCGGGGTCATCGGGGGGAGCTCCACGGCGGTCACCGACGCCACTCGGACGGTGCTGCTCGAGGCGGCGAATTGGGACGGCCCGACGGTCCGGGCGACATCAAAACGGCTCGGGGTCCGCACCGACGCGTCGACCCTCTTCGAGAAGGGACTGAGTGACCTGCTGCCGCCGGTCGCGCTCGAGCGAACTGCGGCGCTGATCGCCGAATTCTCCGGGGGACACGTCCTGCGCGGGGTGATCGACGAGTGGCCGCGCCCGCTCCCCGAGCTGGGTCCCATCGAGCTCACAGCGTCCTTCGCCGCGGGCCTGCTCGGCATCCCGATTGACGCCACCGAGATGGCCACGATCCTCGCCCAGCTCGGCTTCGCGGTCGAGCAGGACGGAGCGACGCTCACCGTTGTGCCCCCGTACTTCCGGCGCGACGTCGCCATCGAGCACGACCTGGTCGAGGAGGTCGGCCGGATGATCGGCTACTCGAGGGTGCCGAGCACCCTCCCCGGTCGCCGCACCGAGGTCACCACGACCGCGCCGCAGCCGCCCGTGGAAGACAGGATTCGCGACGTGTGCGTCGGTGCAGGCTTCGACGAGGCGATCACGTTTTCCTTCGTGGGCCGGCTCGACGCCGACGTCCTTCCCGGCCTGGGTCGCGGGCGCACCCCGATCCCGCTGCGCAATCCGCTCAGTGACGAGTGGAGCGTGATGCGCACCTCTCAACTGCCCCGGCTCTGCGCAACGCTGGCCGCAAACGCCAATCATGGCAATGCCGACGTCATGCTCTTCGAGCTCGGCAGGGCCTTCTGGGAAGGCGAGCGCATCGGGCTGCCCGCAGGTTCGACGCCTGATGGTTCCGACCGTGCGTTGCCCCCGCTGCCACTCGAGCCGCTGCTGATCAGCCTGGCGATCCACGTGTCGAGCGGAGCGCCCGACGCCGCCGCCGATGCCCTCCGGCATGTGCAGGCGGTCTTCGGCTGGATCGTCGCCGACCTCGCCGGTGAGCCCGCGCGGGTCGATCCCTCCGTTGAACCCGGACTCCATCCCGGCAGGGGCGCGACCCTCAGCATCGCCGGGGCTCGCGTGGGCGTGATCGGGGAGCTTGCTTTCGAGACCGCATCGGCCTTCGAGCTTCGTGGACGCGTCGCCGTGGGTGAGCTGCGGGTCGACGGGCTGGTTCCCTCGCCGCCGCGGCCCCTGCGCTACGCGCCCCCGCCGCGCTTTCCGTCGATCGTTCAGGATCTCGCCGTCACGGTGGCGGTCGAGCAACGTGCTGGTGATGCCATGGAGGCGATACGCGAGGCACGCGAGCCGCTGCTCGAGAGTGCCGAGCTCTACGACGAGTACCGCGGCGGCAGTCTGGGGCCGGGCAGAAAGGGCTGGACGTTCCGGCTCACCTTCCGCGCCGCGGACCGCACACTGACCGGGGAGGAGGCGCAACAGGCGCAACAGAGGATCGCCCAAGCGCTCACGACGCGGTGCGACGCAGAGATCCGCCAGTAGCCGAGCTGTCGCGCGAGTGGTTCGCACGGCCGACGGCGCAGGTGGCTCGCGACCTGGTCGGCTGCACGCTGATGGTCGACGCGGGGAGCCCCGACGCTGTGGTCGCGCGCATCGTCGAGACCGAGGCGTACCTCGGACTGGCAGACCCGGCTTCCCACGCGTTCCGAGGGCCGACGCCTCGATGCGCGGTGATGTTCGGTCCGCCTGCGCATCTCTACGTCTACTTCACCTATGGGATGCACCACTGCGCCAACGTGGTCACCGATATCGACGGCGTCGCCGGCGCGGTGCTGCTGCGCGCCGCATCGGTGGAGGAGGGCTTCACAACGGTGGTGTCAAGACGCGCCGGGGTCGCGGCGGCTGCGATGCTTCGTGGTCCAGGCAACCTCTGTCGCGGCCTTGGGATCACACGCGCGGACGACGGCATCGACCTGCTCGACCCCCGCTCTCGACTGCATATCGCACCAGGCGCCGGGCGCCCTCCCATCGCGGTCAGCACTCGGGTCGGCGTCCGGCTCGCAGCCGATCGGTTGCTTCGCTTCACATGGGAGGGAGACCCTGCGGTGTCATCGCCGCTGCCCAGAGCACCCGCCGTCGATGCCCCGTCGCGAGACAAGAGAAAGGGGCCGGACTGAGCCGGCCCCTCAGTGATTACACCGTTTCTAGTACGGCAGCCCGGTAGGAAATTCCCGGGCGTTTATGCGGCACCGCAACCGGTGCCAGGTTCGGAAAGGCCCGGTCTCGAACTCCCGACCCTGCACAGTGCGCTCTCGTCCACTTCAGGACTTCCGGGGGTCACCGATTGCCCAGCGACCTCGACGGGGCATCACAGTTGTGCAGCTGGGGGGCCCGTCAGCCGGGCCTCAACCCTCCGCTCGGCCGCGCCGGAAACGCTGCCAGACGGTACGCATCATTGAAATGGCTACCTCCGTCTGATGGATCGATGCTTCCCCCCACGATAAACCTGTCGGCTGATTACCACAAGGAGCGCGAGGCCTAGACTGGGCTCGAGGCTGCGCTAGAATCGGAACGCCTGTTCGTCTCGGAGGATCCATGTCCGGTCACAGCAAGTGGGCTGGCATCAAGCACAAGAAGGCAATCGTCGACGCGCGCCGCGGGCAGGCCTTCACCAAGGTCACCCGGGAGCTCACCGTCGCCGCTCGTGAGGGCGGACCCGACGTCGAGGGCAACTTCCGGCTGCGCCTGGCGATCCAGAAGGCCCGCGAGGTGAACATGCCCGCCGACAACATCGAGCGGGCGATCCAGCGCGGCGCCGGCGGCAAGGATGGCGCGCAGCTCGAAGAGGTGCGCTACGAAGGCTACGGACCCCATGGAGTCGCGGTGATGGTGGACACGCTGACCGACAATCGCAACCGCACGGTCGCGGGGATTCGCAACGCGTTCACCCGATCGGGCGGGGCGCTCGGCGAGGCGAACAGCGTCGGGTGGATGTTCAACCAGCAGGGCGTGATCACGATAGAGGCGGGGAAGCGCGACCCCGAGGAGCTCGCGCTCGAGCTGCTCGACGCCGTGGATGTCGGCGATGACGGCGATGTCGGCGTCGACGGAGGCGAGGTCGTCGTCACGGTCGCGCCATCGAGATTCGAGGAGGTCCGTCGCACCCTCGAAGAGCGCAACTACAAGATCGACACCGCCGAGGTGACCATGAACCCGACCACGTCGATCGCGCTCGACGGCGGCCAGGCACGCCAGGTGCTGCGCCTGCTCGACGGTCTCGAGGAGCACGAGGACGTCCAGCAGGTCTACGCCAACGCCGAGATCCCGGACGACGTCCTTGAGTCGGTCGGCTGAGCGCCGCGCCGGCGCGCTCCCATGAGAGTGCTCGGCGTCGACCCCGGCCTGGCTCGCACCGGCGTGGCGATCGTCGAAGGCTCACCGGGTCATCTCGTCCTGGTGTATGCCTCCTGCATCGAGACCGTTCCCCAGACAAGCGAAGCGGCGCGGCTTGCGACACTCTTCGACCTCGTCGTCGACGCCTGCTCGTCGCTCCGTCCTGAGGTCGCGGCGGTTGAGCAGCTGTTCTTCTCGACCAACCGGCGCACCGCGATGCGAGTCAGCGAAGCGCGCGGCGTGGTCCTCTGCGCGCTCGCCCGCGAGGGCGTGGGGGTCGCCGAGTACACACCGACGCAGGTGAAGGAAGCCGTCTGCGGCTACGGAGCAGCACGCAAGCCGCAGGTGGCCAGGATGGTGGCGAACCTGCTCGGGGTGACTGACGTGCCCGGACCCGACGACATCGCCGACGCATGCGCGGTAGCGGTGTGCCACCACCATCGCGGACGCCTTGCGGCGAAGACGGGTCGCGCGGTCACGCGTCAGGAGAGCCCGCTCGATCGAGCCGTCAACAGCGCGCGCGCCGCGCTCGTGCGAGCGACTCGATGATCGCGCTCGTCCGCGGCACGCTCGCCCAGATCGGGGACGATCATGTCGTGATCGACACCGGCGGCGTCGGGTACGAGGTGTTCTGCCATCTGCGCACGATCGCCACGTTGCACGCATCGCACGAGCCCGAGGTTTCGCTGCACGTCCACACCAGCGTGAGCGACGACGCGATCCGGCTCTACGGTTTTGTGACCCACGACGAGCTGCGGCTCTTCCGCCTGCTGATCGGCGTCGAGCGCATCGGCCCGAAGGCGGCGCTCGGGATTCTCGGTCGCGCCGAGCTTCCGGTGCTGGTCAGGGCGATCGCCGAGGGGGATATCGCGCTGGTCGCGACGGTTCCCGGGATCGGGCGCAAGACCGCCGAGCGAGTCATCCTCGAGTTGCGCGACAAAGTCGGTGCGCTCGAACCTCCGGGGACGCATCACGCGCTGGTCAACGGAGAGAACGAGGCGGTCACGGCGGCGATCGCCGGGTTGGTGGGTCTCGGATTTCGGGAGAGTGAGGCGCGCAGCGCGGTGGCGGCGATCGCCGTCGACGGCGGCGCGCGCGACGTTGCGGACCTGGTCGGCGCGGCGCTCCGCCGGCTCGACACATCGGCTGCGACACGGTGACCGATGAGCGCGTGGTGAGCCCCGAAGAGCTCGAAGCCGAGCGCGTCTCCGACACTGCGCTGCGCCCCCGCCGTCTCGACGATTTCATCGGCCAGGCGGCCATCAAGGATCAGGTGCGCATCCTCGTCGAGGCCGCCCGGCAGCGTGGGGATGCGCTCGACCACGTGCTGCTCTACGGCCCTCCCGGGCTCGGCAAGACCACGCTCGCCCAGATCATCGCCGTGGAGATGGGGGTGAACGCGCGCTTGACCAGCGGGCCGGCGCTCGAGCACCAGGGCATGCTCGCCTCAATCCTCACGAGCCTCGACGAGCGCGACGTCTTCTTCATCGACGAGGTGCACCGCCTGAACAGGGCGGTGGAGGAGGCGCTCTACCCGGCCATGGAGGATCTCGCCTTCGACTTCGTTGCCGGCAAGGGCGCGGGCGCCCAGACCCTGCGGCTCACGCTCAACCGCTTCACGGTCATCGGCGCGACCACGCGGGCGGGAGCGCTCGGCGCTCCGCTGCGTGACCGCTTCGGGGTCACCTTCCGGCTTGACTTCTACGACGCCGAAGACCTCGTCGCCATCGCCAACCGATCCGCTCACCTCCTCGGCATCCAGCTCGATCCTGATGGGGCCTCGATGATCGCCGCGCGCTCCCGCGGCACGCCGCGCATCGTCAACCGTCTGCTCAGGCGCGCTCGGGATTACGCGCAGGTACGCGCCGCGGGACGCATCGACGTCGAGGTGGCGACGGCGGCGCTCGACGTGCTCGGCATCGACTCGATCGGGCTCGATGAGCTCGATCGCCGGGTGCTCGGCGTGCTCACCGGCACCCTCGGCGGCCATGCGGTGGGCGTGCAGACCATCGCGGTGAGTGTCCAGGAGGACCCGGACACCATCGAGGATGTGGTCGAACCCTTCCTGATTCGCAGCGGACTTCTCGCGAGGACCCTGCGTGGGCGTCTTGCCACCGCCGCCGCGTACCAGCACCTCGGGCTGCCGGTCCCCGCGGGAGCGCCCGGGGCGGCGGAGGCGCAGGCAGCGCTCTTCGAGCGTTGAGGACTGCCGACTTCGACTACGCGCTCCCGGCCGAGCGGATCGCGCAGGAGCCGCTGGCCGAACGCGACGCGTCGCGGTTGCTCCACGTGCGCGAGGACGGCGAGCTCGAGGACCTGCGATTCATCGACCTGCCGGATCTGTTCCGCGAAGGTGACCTGCTCGTGGTCAACGAGACGCGGGTGCGGCGGGCGCGATTGCACGGTCGCGATGCATCCGGCCGCGACGTCGAGCTGCTCGTTCTCGAGCGAGGCGACGCGGGCGACTACCTGTGTCTGGCAAGGCCGGCGCGACTCGCCCCGCCGGGGGCGGTGATCAGGGTCAGCACGGACCTGATCGCGACGGTGTCCGCGACGTCGGACAAGCACCCGGGAGGTCGCTGGGTGAGCTTCGACGCGAAGGATGTCGAGGCGGCGATCGAACACCGTGGCACCGCTCCGCTGCCGCCGTACATACACGCCGAGTTGCGTGATCCCGACCGCTACCAGACCCTCTACGCCACCGGGGCACCCGGCTCCGCAGCAGCCCCGACAGCCGGGTTGCACTTCACCACGAGCGTGATTGAGCGTCTGCGATCGAACGGGATCGGTTGGGCGACGCTGCGCCTCGACGTCGGGCTTGCGACCTTCGCTCCCATCCGCGCGCAGAGCGTCGAGGACCACCCGATGCACGAGGAGGAGTACGCGCTGCCGGGCGCGACCGTCGAGGCGATCGCGCGCACGCGTCGCGCCGGGGGCCGCGTCATCGCGGTCGGCACCACGGTCGTTCGCGTCCTCGAAACGTGCGCTGACGCCGGTGACATCCCGCGTCCCGGAGGCGGGCGCACCGGGCTGTTCATCCGTCCGGGACATCGCTTTCGCGTCATCGATGGTCTGCTCACGAACTTTCACCAGCCTCGCTCGTCGCTGCTCGTGCTGCTCGCCGCGTTCGTCGGCGAGCAGCGCTGGCGCGATGCCTACACGCATGCGCTGCGCACCGACTATCGATTTCTCTCGCTCGGTGATTGCATGCTCTGCTGGCGCGCCGCATGAACGCCGCCTTCACCGTCGAGGCCGTGGACGGCGCCGCGCGCACTGGCGACCTGCGCACCGCACATGGGAACGTGCGAACCCCCGCGTTCATGCCGGTGGGCACCCATGCCACCGTCAAAGCGCTGCATCCGGACGAGGTCCGCGATGCGGGCGTGGACATCCTGCTCTGCAACGCGTATCACCTCGCGCTGCGCCCGGGTATCGATCTCGTCGAGCGCGCCGGGGGGCTGCACGCCTTCATGGGCTGGGAGCATCCGATCCTCACCGACAGCGGCGGCTACCAGCTGGTCAGCCTGGTCGAGGTCGCCGCGGTCGACGACGATTCCGCGACCTTCGTCTCCCCGTACGATGGGTCGAGGCTGCGGGTCACGCCGGAGGACGCCGTGCGCAACCAGGCCCGCCTCGGCGCCGATGTGCTCATGTGCCTCGACCATCCGGTGGCGCACGGCACCCCCGACGCGGCGGCACGCGCGGCGACCGAGCGCACCCACCGCTGGGCGGAGCGCTGCCGTGCCGTCCACCCCGGCAACGGTCAGCTCCTCTTCGGCATCGCCCAGGGGGGCTTCGACGCCGGCACCCGACACGAGTCGGCGCGATTCATGTCCGGGCTCGACTTCGACGGGGTGGCCATCGGGGGCCTTGCTGTTGGCGAACCGGTCGAGGCCATGCTGGCGATGACCGAGGCGAGCCTCGCCGGGCTCGCGGAGGATCGCGCCCGCTACTTCATGGGCCTCGGCACTGACTCCGAGCTGCTGGCGTCGATCTCCCTGGGCGTCGACATGTTCGACTGCGTGGTCCCGACCCGTCTGGCGCGCAACGGCAGCGCGCTCACGCCCGACGGACGCCTCTCGCTGCGCAACGCCGCTGTCAAGGACGACCTGGGCCCGATCGACCCCGAATGTCCCTGCACGGCCTGCGCGCGCTTCTCGCGTTCCTACCTCCGCCACCTCTTCCAGTCGGGCGAGATCCTGGCTCACCGCCTGGTCAGCATCCACAACATCACCCATCTCGCACGGCTGATGGAGCATGCCCGCGCGGCCATCCGCGATCACACCTTCGCGGCGTTCCGAGCGGAGCGAGACGGCCGGCTCCGGCTGGAGCCCCGGTAGACTGGACGATCGGTGTTCAGGATCACTCGTTTCCGGCTGGCCGTCGTCCTCCTCGTGGTGGTCGGCGCGTTCTTCATCGATGGCTACAGCCTGATCTATCGCTATTTCGTGGTCCACCAGCCACTCGGCCAGGTGCTGACCTCGACGCCGTCGTTCCTCGGCCGGGACCTCTTCATCCACAAGGGCCTCGACCTCCAGGGTGGCACCGAGCTGACCATCGAGATCTGCCACGGCCTCAACAACCCCAACAGCGACTGCCGCAACGGGCCTCCCCACGGCGCCAGCCTCGCCACCGCGCAGCAGGCCACCATCCCGATCCTCGACCTGCGCGTCAACTCGCTCGGTGTCTCCGAAGCATCGGTGCAGGCGCAGGGCAACGACCAGATTCTCGTGCAGCTGCCGGGGGTCAGTCTCCAGCAGGCGATCAACACGATCGGCAAGACGTCGCGGCTCTACTTCGCGACCCCGGTCCCGGGAGCGCCCGACCCCAGCAGCCCCTCGTTCCTCGCCGACCAGCAGGGCCACTTCAACCCTGCGCAATTCGCGAGCACGCTCTTCTACCCGACCGGATACCACTGGAAGATCGACAACAACCTCGACGCCACCGACGTCAACAAGGCGACCGTCGGTCAGGACCCGACGTCCGGGGCGATCGCCGTCGACATCAACTTCAATTCGGCCGGCGCAACCGAGTGGGCGAAGATCACCAACGCCGCCTTTGCGGCACAGCAAACGAATCCCACCAATCCGCCGCCGACGGCGCAGATAGCGATCTTCCTCGACAACGACGTGATCACCGCCCCGGTCGTGACCGGAGGCGGGCAGAGCAACCAGACCGAGATCACCGGCAACTTCACCTCCGATTCGGCGACCCAGCTGGCCAACCTGATCAGTGCCGGGGCACTGCCGGCGGAGATCACGACGGTGGCGAGCACCACGGTCAGCGCGACGCTCGGCCAGCAGTCCGTGAACCTGAGCCTGATCGCCGGCGCCATCGGCCTGCTCATCGTGATCATCTTCATGATCGGCTACTACCGCTTTCCCGGCCTGCTCGCCACCGTCGCGCTCTTCATCTACGCGGCCATCGTGCTTGCGCTCTTCAAGCTCATCCCGGTGACGCTCAGCCTCGCGGGACTGGCCGGCTTCGTGCTGAGCGTCGGCATGGCGGTCGACGCCAACGTGCTCATCTTCGAGCGCACCCGTGACGAATTACGCCATGGGAGAAGTGTGCCCGTCGCTGTGGAGACGGGCTTCCGCCGGGCATTTCCGGCCATTCGTGACAGTAACGTGTCGACCCTGATCACCTGCGTGATCCTTGCGTTCTTCGGCACCGACGTGATTCGCGGATTCGCGATCACGCTGGCCATCGGCGTGATCGTCTCGTTCTTCACGGCGATCACCATCACCCGCTCGCTGTTTGCCTGGGTCCTGAGCTGGAGGATCGGGCGCGATCCTCGCCTCTACACCGAGATCCACGAGGAGTTCGCCGCGCACCCGCCCAGGGGTCGCTTCGACATCGTCAAGAACCGCAACTGGTTCTTCGCCGGATCCCTGGCGGTGATCATCCCGGGCATCCTCGCGATCATCTTCTGGGGATTCAACCTCGGCATCGATTTCCGCGGTGGGAACGTGGTCAACGTCGGCCTGGCCGAGAAGGTCACCCAGGCGCAGGTGGCCACAGTCGTCAACAGCGTCGCCTCCGACCTCCGTCCGGTGGTGCAGGCGCAGGGGACGAGCAGCGGCGGCACCAGCCAGTTCGCCATCTCGACGCTGCCCTCGGACACGCAACGACTCCTCCAGATCGACGACGCGCTCAGCGCGAAATTCAAGATCGCGACCGACCCCAAGACGCACCAACCCGACGTGAGCTTTCAGCAGGTGGGGCCGACCATCGCCGCCAGCCTCGTCACCGGGGCGATCATCATGATCATCGTCTCGGCCGCCGCGATCGCGATCTACCTCGCGTTCGCGTTTCGACGCCAGCGCGCGATCTCACCGTGGAGGTTCTCGGCGTGCGCCTTCTTCAAGCTCCTCCATGACGTCTTCGTGCTTGCCGGGATCTGGGCGATCCTCGGCCACTTCTCCGACCTGGGTCAGGTCGACTCGCTCTTCGTCACCGCCGTGCTCACGTCGGTGGCCTTCTCCATCCACGACACCATCGTGGTGTTCGACAGGGTGCGCGAGAACCTGCGCGTCGGTCCCCGGCTGACGTTCGACCAGGTCATCAATCTCTCGACCGTGCAGACCATGACCCGGTCGCTGAACACCTCGCTGACGGTCGTGTTCGTGCTGCTCTCGCTGGTCATCTTCGGTGGCGACTCGATCCGCGGCTTTGTGCTCGCGCTGCTCATCGGCATCGTCTCCGGGACCTACAGCTCGATCTTCAATGCGAGCACGCTGCTGGTCGCGTGGGAGAAGGCTCGCGCCTCGAGGTCGACGGCGCCGCCCGCCGGCCGGAGGCGGGTGGTCACGAGGACCGCGTGATCGCCTAGCGCCGGGGCGCTGAGTCACCACACATGAACAACGACAACGTCTCGGGCATCGTCGACGCGCTCCGGCCGTCGCTCACCCACCTCGGCCTCGAGCTTGTCGACGTGCACTGGTCCGGCCACGGCCGGGGCGCCGTCCTGCGGCTCACCATCGACCGGCCCGGCGGCGGGGTGACCCTCGACGACTGCGAGCACGCGTCCAACGCCGCCTCGGCGGTGCTCGACGTCTACGACCCGATCGATCACTCCTACCGGCTCGAGGTCAGCTCACCCGGCGCCGAACGCCCGATCCGGAGCCCGGAGGAATGGGCGGCCGCGGTCGGCCGCCGCGTCAACGTCCGGCTGCGCGATGGCGACGCCGAGCTCGTGCTCGAGGGCCGCCTCACCTCGATCGCCGGCAGCCAGGCCGAGATCGAGGTGCGTGATCGCCGGGCCAGCCGCGCCGCGGGATTCGACCTCGGCGCCGTGATCGCGGCTCGGATCGCCGTCGACATCTGATGGCTGCGCCGACCGTCACCCTGAGCGCGCTCCGGGACCTCGCCGCCGCGACCCCACTGAGCGAGGCGGACATCACCGGTGCGGTGGAGGAGGGTCTCGCTGCCGCCTACCGCAGGCTCGTCGAGGACGACCCGCTGGTCCGGGCGAGGGTGAACCTCGAGACCGGCAGCTTCGTGGTCTATCGCCCCGGCGATGACGGGGCCGAGGAGGCCCTCGAGGTCACTGTGGCCGACTTCCCCCGCCAGGCGGCCGCCGCCGCCCGCACCGCCGTCGCCGAGCGGCTTGCCGATATCGAACGTCGGCGCATCCTCGGTGAGGGCTCGAGTCAGCGGGGCGTGCTCCGCGACGCCATCGTCGAGCGGCGCTTGGGCAGTATCTGGTACGTCGACGCCGCGGGCGTCCCCGGCATGCTGCCGCCCGAGGAGCAGATCCCCGGGGAGCGCCTCACCGTCGGGGCCCATCTCAAGGTGGTGATCGTGGAGGGACGCCGGCGAGGACCCGACGCGCTCGTCGTGGTCTCACGGTCGCACCCGCAGCTGGTGCAGCGCCTCATGGAGCAGGAGGTCCCGGAGCTGACCACCGGCCAGGTCGTGATAAGGGCCATCGCGCGCGACCCCGGCCGGCGCACCAAGGTCGCCGTCGACGCGCCCGACGGTGACCTCGATCCCCAGGGTGCCTGCATCGGCCGCAACGGGGTCCGCCAGCGCGCGGTCACGTCGGAGCTGGGCGAGGAGCAGGTGCAGATCGTCGCCTGGGCGGCCGACCCGGGCACGTTCGTGATGAACTCGCTCATCCCTGCCGTCGCCCAGGGTGTCGAGCTCGACCTCGACACCCGGACCGCCCACATCGCGGTGGCCACCGATCAGCTCTCACTGGCGATCGGGCGCGGCGGTGAGAACGCCAGGCTCGCCGCCAAGCTCACCGGGTGGCGCATCGACATCCGCGGGGACACGCCCCCGGAGGGGTGACACGGTGGCCGCAACCAGCTCCCCGATGCGCACCTGCACCGGCTGCCGGCGCGTCCGGCCCAAGACCGAGCTCGTCCGGCTGGCGATCACCGCCCCGACCGGGCAGGTTACCCTTGACCCGACTTGCGCCCGTCCTGGCCGCGGTGCGTATCTCTGCCGGGAAACGGGTATCACCTGTCTGCGCCGGTCACGGCGGCACCGATCCCTGGCGCGGTCGCTGCGGGTCGGGGATGATGTAATCGACGAGCCCACCCTCGCGGCAGCGCTGCGGGAGCTCGGCACGGAGGAATCGACATAGCCACGGTCAAGAAGGTCACCCTGCCGGCAGGGCTCACCGTCGCCGAACTCGCCGAGCGCCTCGGCGTGTCGGGCGCCCAGTTGATCAAGTACCTGATCAGCAACGGGGTGATGGCCGCGCTCAACCAGACGGTCGACTTCGACACCGCGGCGCTCGCCGCCGACCACTTCGGTTTCGAGGCGGAATCCGAGGAATCGGTCGCGGAGCAGGCCAGGGGCACGTCGCCTTCCGGAGGCCGGCGCAAGCACCCCTTGATCGATCTCTCGAATGCCGCGGGGACATTGGTCACCCGGCCGCCGATCGTGGCGGTGCTTGGCCACGTCGACCATGGCAAGACATCGCTCCTCGACGCCATCCGCAAGACCAAGGTTGCCGCCGGCGAGGCGGGCGGGATCACCCAGGTCATCAGCGCATACCAGGTCGAGCGCAACGGCCGACTGATCACGTTCATCGACACCCCAGGCCATGAGGCGTTCACGGCGATGCGCGCCCGCGGAGCCGACGTGACCGACGTGGCGATTCTGGTCGTGGCCGCCGATGACGGGGTCATGCCGCAGACCGAGGAGGCCATCCAGCACATCCACGCCGCGGGTGTACCCATCGTCGTGGCGATGAACAAGATCGACAAGGAAGGTGTGAACCCTGATCGCGCGCTCCAGCAACTCGCCGAGCGCGGCGTCGTTGCCGAGCAGCCGTACGGAGGCGATGTGCCGGTCGTGAGGACGAGCGCCAGGACCGGGGAAGGCATCGACGATCTCCTGGAAAGCGTGCTGACCGTCTCCGACATCCTGGTCGAGCCGAAGGCGGATCCGAGCGGCCGTGCCGTGGGGACGGTCATCGACTCGCACCTGGAGCGCGGTCGCGGGGCTATTGCCACGCTGGTGGTCCAGAACGGCACTCTTCGCGTAGGCGACAACCTCGTCGCAGGCTCCGCATTCGGCAAGGTGCGCGCGCTGGTCGACGACACCGGCAAGCGCATCAAGGAAGCCGGGCCCAGCACGCCCGTCGTGGTCACTGGGCTCTCAGACGTATTGATGGCCGGCGAGATCTTCGAGGTCGTGGAGACCGAGCGCGGCGCGCGCTCCAAAGCAGAAGAGCGCGGGTTCGCTGAGAAGCAGCGTCTGGCGCAGCCGGTGCGCCGCATCACGCTGGCGGACCTCGCTCAGAACATCTCCGAAGGCGAGATAAAGTCGCTCAACCTCGTCCTCAAGGCGGAGGCCAACGGCTCGCTCGAGGCACTCCGCAGCCAGGTGACCAAGATCGAGGACCCGACCGTGAAGATCAAGGTCGTCGGCGAGGGAGTGGGCGCGGTCAGCGAGTCGGACGTCAACCTCGCGGCGGTCACCGATGCGATCGTCATCGGGTTCAACGTCCGCCCCGACGAGCACGCCAAGGCCGCTGCCGAGGACCAGGGAGTCGACGTTCGATTCTATGACGTCGTCTACCAGGTGACCGACGACATCGAGAAGGCCGTCAAGGGCCTGTACCAGCCGACCATGATCGAGGTCACGCAGGGCCGCGCCGAGGTTCGCCGTGTATACCAGGTGGATGGAAAGCCGGCGATCGCCGGTTCCCACGTCCTCGATGGCAGGATCACGCGAAACGCGACCTGCCGGGTCATCCGCGACGGCAAGGAGATCGCCCAGAGCCGCATCGAGGCGCTCAAGCGCTTCAAGGACGACGTCCGGGAGGTGGCCCGCGGATATGACTGCGGCATCACGCTCGCCGATTTCGGCGACTTCCACGAAGGTGACATCCTCGAGGCGTACACCATGGAGCAGCAGAACGCATGACCGTGCGTTCCGGAGCTCGCACCCCGCGCCGGGAGCGGGTGGGCGAGCAGTTGCGCGAGGAGATCTCGGCAATGATGCTCAGCGAGGTGAAGGACCCTCGGGTCCGTTTCGCCTCGATCTCCCGGGTCAGGTGCAGT
>DAITPY010000002.1:26325-73503 GCA_036833315.1 Candidatus Dormiibacterota bacterium | reverse complement strand
GCGGCGAGGGCCTGGCGCTTGGCGGCGCCCGTGACCATGAAACCGATCGCCGCCGAAGCGTTGATCGTCGGGAACGTGAGGGTCAAGCGGTCGAATGGCTCGTAGTCGGCAAGCCCGCGGGTGGCCCAGCGATCGGTGACATCGAGCGCCTGGGTGCCCGGGAAGAGGGATGCGGTGTGACCGTTCTCGCCGAGGCCGAGCAGGATCAGATCGAGCCGCGGCGCGCCGCCCGGGCCTGCGGGGAGCGATGACGCGAGCAGGTCCGAGTACTCCGACGCGGCGGCGTCGAGATCGCTGCGCTCGGCGGGCATCCGGTGCACACACAGTGGGTCGATCGGGACGCGGCTGAGCAGGGTGCGCTGTGCGAGGTGGTAGTTGCTCGAGGGGTCGTCCGGCGGGCACGCACGCTCGTCGCAGAAGTACACGTGCCACGCGGGCCAGTCGACACGCTCGCGCCACAGCGGACCGGCGAGGGTTTCGTAGAGCAGCCGGGGGGTGCTGCCGCCTGCAAGGGCGATCGAGAAGCCGGCGTGATCGACGACGGCGCGTTGCGCTGCTCCAGCAACCCAGCCCGCGACCTCGTCAGCGACCGCCTGGGGACTCTCGCGCACGACCCGCTCACCCACGAGCGCATCGACGCGTCCGGTGTCGCCCACCTCAGGGGCGATGCCAGGCCAGTCCGTCGCGGGCCATGAAGGCATGCGACTCCTCGGGTCCCCAGGTGCCGGCCTCGTAGTTGGGACTGTGGATGCGGTCGGGCGGGTGCGCGCGCCATCCGTCGAGAATTGCGGTGCAGAACCGCCACGCCTCCTCGACCTCGTCTTCGCGGGCAAAGAGAGTCGGGTCGCCGAGCATGCAGTCCAGCAGCAGGCGCTCATACGCGTCGGGAGATTGCTGTTGGAACGCGGTGCCGTACATGAAGTCCATGTTCACCGACTCGAGGCGCAACGACTGGCCCGGGATCTTGGCGCAGAAGCGCAACGTGATGCCCTCGTCGGGTTGAATGCGCAGGACGAGCAGATTCGGCTCGATCCCGTCGGTGGGCAGCGCCCCCGCGGCGACGGCGACGTTGCCGGCAAATGGTGAGTGGGGCACGCGGCGGAACTGGATCACGATCTCGGTCGCGCGCTTCGGCATCCGCTTGCCGGTGCGCAGATAGAAGGGCGTCCCCGCCCAGCGCCAGTTGTCGATGTCGACCTTGAGCGCGACGAACGTCTCCCGCAGGGAGTCAGGGGCCACCCCGGGTTCCTCGCGGTAGCCGGGAACCGGCTTCCCTCCGATGATTCCGGCCGAGTACTGCCCGCGAACCGAGTGCGACAGGGCATCGTCCGGGTGGATGGGGCGCACCGCGCGCAGGAGCTTCACCTTCTCGTCGCGCACCATCTCCGCGTGGAAGTTCGAGGGTGCTTCCATGCCGACGATGGCGACCAGTTGCATGATGTGGTTCTGGACGATGTCGCGCAGCGCGCCGGCCCCCTCGTAGTACGAACCGCGCCCCTCGACGCCGATCTCCTCCGCGACGGTGATCTGCACATGGTCGATGTACTGGCGGTTCCAGAGCGGCTCGAAGATCCCGTTGGCAAAACGGAACACGAGCAGGTTCTGAACGGTCTCCTTGCCGAGGTAATGGTCGATGCGGTAGATCTGCTCCTCGATGAACGCAGTGTGCAGACGCTCGTTGAGCTGGCGCGCGGAGGCGAGGTCGCGTCCGAACGGCTTCTCGATGATCACGCGTACGAAGGTCCCGGGTGCTTGCGCGGTGAGCCCGGCCTCGTTCAAGCGTTCCGCGAGCGGTATCACCGCCTGCGGCGGGGTGCTGAAGTAGAAGAGGCGGTTGCCGCCGGTGCCACGTTCACGGTCGACGGCTTCGAGGACATCGCGAAGCGGCTCGAGCCCGTGGCCGGCATCGTGGTCGTAGGTCACGTAGCGCAGGCCCGCCGCGAACGATGACCACGCGTCGTCGCGCAGCGGCACCCTGCCGTGCTCCGCAACCCCGGCGTGCATCTCCTGACGAAACTCGTCGTCGGTCATCTCACTGCGCCCGGCGCCGACCACGGTGAATCCCGCCGGCAGGCTTCCCTCGGCCGCGAGCGCGTAGAGCGCGGGCACGAGCTTGCGCTTGGTCAGATCTCCGCTCGCCCCGAAGATCACGACGCAGAAGGGTACGGGGGTGCGCGACTGGCGGCGTCGCTCGTGCAGCGGGGGGTCGGCGGTCAGGGTGATGCCGGAGCTCCCGCCGTCGACTCGGCCTTCACAGGGTGACCACCGAACTCATTGCGCAGGGCGGCGATCACCTTGTTCCCGAAGCCGTCAGGCAAGCGTGACTGGAAGCGGGACATGAGCGACAGCGCGAGCACCGGTGCGGGCACCGACAGATCGATCGCCTCCTCGACGGTCCACCGACCTTCGCCGGAGTCATCGACCCAGCCGCGCAGCTGGTCCAGCTGCGGATCGCGCTCGAAGGCACGCTCCGCAAGCTCGAGCAGCCACGAGCGCACCACGCTGCCCTGGTTCCACAGGTGGGCGATGCCGTGGAGATCGAGCTCGCCGAAGTCCTGCTTGGCCTGGAGGATGGCGAAGCCTTCCGCGTACGCCTGGAGCATCCCGTACTCGATGCCGTTGTGCACCATCTTCACGAAGTGTCCGGCGCCGGGCGGACCCACATGCAGAAACCCGTCGGGGGGCGCGAGCGTCGTGAAGATCGGCCGCCAGTGCTCGACCGTCTCCGGCTCACCGCCGGCCATGAGGCAGTAGCCGACCTGGAGACCCCAGATGCCGCCACTGGTCCCCGCATCGATGTAGCCGATGCTGCGCTCCGCGCTGCTCGCGGCACGCGCGATCGAGTCGTGATAGTTGCTGTTGCCGCCGTCGATGATGGTGTCTCCCTGCTCGAGCAGCGACTGCAGGGCGGCGACCGTGCTGTCGGTGATCTTGCCCGACGGCACCATGATCCAGACCCCGCGCGGCTTGTCGAGTTGGGCGATCAGCTCGTCGATGCTGTCCGTGGTGGTCGCGCCGAACGCCTCGACGCTTGCCCGTGCGTCAGGGTTCGGGTCGTACGCGACGACTGCGTGATCGCCGTCGCGGCGAAGTCGATGGACCATGTTGGCGCCCATCCTGCCGAGCCCGACAAAGCCGATCTGCATGCTCGTGAGTCCTCGTGTGGCAGCGCGGTCAGCGAGCCGCCGGGGTTGCGCCGACGGCGCCGGCGAGGCTGGCGAGCCCCGCATCGAGGTCGCCTGCGATGTGGACGCGGATCACGCGCCGGCCGTGGTTGCGCAGCGACTGCAGGTCTCCTGCCGCCTGCGCGCGCTTGAGGATCGAGAAGGTGAACTTCTCGCCGGGGATCGGCACGTCGGCGCCGTCGTCGGCGGTGATCTGAATGTAGACGCCGGTGTTCGGGCCGCCCTTGTGGAGCTGCCCGGTGCTGTGCAGGAACCTCGGCCCGAAGCCGAGCGTGGTGGCAAGACGGCGGGAGTCGCGGATGGCCAGGCGCAGGCGCTGCAGCGCGTCGCGGTTGACGTCATCCGGAGTCACGTACGCCATCAGCGCGACATAGTCGCCGGGATTGGCGGTGTCGAGATGTGCCGCGAGCGCACCCGATGCGCTGGCGCCGGTGACGTTGCCATAGACGCGGAGCGCACCATCGGTGATCGCCGCCTGCTCATCGGGAAGGGCGCCGCTGGTCTCGAACTGCTCCAGCACAGCCCGGGTGTTGTCCTTCGACTCCTTGACGTTGGGCTCGTCGAAGGGATCGATGCCGAGGTGCGCACCGGCGACGGCTGTCGCGAACTCCCATCGGAAGAACTCTGCGGCGAGGTCGTACCTGTCCTCGAGGTCGAAGGCGATCACCGGGTGTCCCGCCTGCTTCAGCGCGTCGACCGAGCGATCGAAGGCGGCGTCGTCGCCGATGCGAAGCGCCACGAAGAGCCGGTCGTCGGAGTACACGCCGGGCTCACCGATCGGTTCGTCGCCGACTGGGATGAGTCCCTTGCCCTCCTTGCCGGTGCTCTCGGCGATGAGCTGCTCGGCCCACAGCGAAAACGCCTCGACGCTGCGAGGCGCGAGGATCGTCACCTTGTCGCGTCCCGCGTCGTGGAGCGTCCCCATCACCGTGCCCAGCGCGAGCCCGCAGTTGATATCGCCGGGAACGCCGGCGGTGCAGTTGCGGCGCATGTCGGCTGCGCGGCGCAGCAGCAGGTCGATATCCAGGCCGATGACCGCCGCGGGGACCAGCCCGAACAGGCTCAGTGCCGAGTACCGGCCGCCGATGTCCTGCGGGTTCTCGAACAGGTGCCGGAACCTACGCTCTCGCGCGGTGGCGGCAAGCGGGGTGCCGGGGTCGGTCACCGCGATGAAATGCGAGCCCGGCTCGTCGCTCACCGCGGTGGTCACCTCCCAGAAATGGGCGAGATGCGACAGGGTTTCGAGCGTCGTGCCCGACTTGCTGGAGACGATGTACCCGGTGGTCTTGGGATCGATCGCGCGACTCACCCTGGTGATCGCCAGCGGGTCGGTGGTGTCGAGGACGTGCAGGGTCGGCTGCCCGTCCGCGCTGCCAAACGAGCTGCGCAACACCTCTGGGCACAGGCTGGAACCGCCCATGCCGAGCAGTACGCAGTCATGCCAACCTGCTTCGCGCACCTCCGCCGTCAGAGCGTTCAGAGATGGGAGCTGCTCGCGCATCGCGGCCACGACATCGAGCCATCCAAGACGGTTGTGAATCACCGCCGCGTGCCCCGCGTCTCCCGGTTTCCAGAGGTCGGGATCGCGATGCCAGATCCGTTCCGCAACGGAGGCGGCTTCTGGTGTGTCCAATGCAATCGTGGTGCCGGCGCCGATGTCGATGTGCTGGCGTCGGGCATATCCCGACGACATCGTGTCGATCTTCGCGGCGATCCCACGAATCAGCGCGTCATATGAGTCGGCGAACTGTTTGACACCGGCGTCGAGGAGCTCCTGGGTGACCCCGTCCATGTTGATGCCGGCTTCTGCCAGTTGCGCCATCACCTTGTGTGCGCCCGCGTAGTCGGACTTGACGGTGTCGCCGGCGACGACCCCGTGGTCGCGGAACGCCTCGATGGTGGCGGGCGGCATGGTGTCGACGGTGTCCGGACCGATCAGCGCTTCCGCGTACACGACGTCACGGTAGTTGGGGTTCTTGGCACTCGTGCTCGCCCAGAGCGGCCGCTGGACGTGTGCGCCGGTGTCACGCAACGGCGTGAACCGAGCGTCGTTGAATCGTGCTTCGAAGAGCTCATAGGCGAGCACCGCGTTGGCGATGGCTGCTTTGCCGAGCAGGCCTTCGATCAGGCCGTTGCCGGGGTCGGCGGCAAGTTTTTCGTCGAGCAACTTGTCGACCAGGGTGTCGACTCGGCTGACGAAGAACGACGCGACCGAATGGACGTCCAGCGGTTGGCCATTGCCGTTGCGCTCCTCGAGTGCAGCCAGGTACTGCTCGATGACCCGCTCGTGCATCGCGATCGCGAAGATGAGCGTGATGTTGACGTTGCGCCCGTCGGCGAGGGTTCGGCGGATGGCCGGTATGCCTTCGAGCGTGGCCGGGATCTTGATCATGAGGTTCGGGCGATCGACCCGCTCCCAGAGCGAGCGCGCCATCGCGATGGTTGCGTCGGTGTCGTGCGACAGTGACGGCGGCACCTCGAGGCTGACGAACCCGTCGGCGCCCGACGTCCTGTCATGCACCGGCCGGAGGATGTCGGCCGCATGCTGGATGTCTGTGATCGCGAGCTCGGTGAAGACGTCGTTGGGGTCGTCGACGCCGGACGCGATCAACTCGCGGATCTGGTCGTCGTACAGCGATCCCTGAGCGATCGCCTTCTCGAAGATCGTCGGATTGCTGGTCATGCCGGTCACGTTGTCCTCGGCGATGAGGCGTTGCAGCTCGCCGGAGGTGAGCAGGTCACGGCTGATGTAGTCGAGCCACACAGACTGCCCGTGCTCGCCGAGCTGCTGCAGCGGCGACGCCATTCAGGCCACCTCCGCCGGCGCCCCGACGAGGGCTGTCACCGCGGCGACGATCGCGTCGGCGTCGATGCCCGCGGTGGCCATCAACTCCTGCGGCGTGCCCGAGCCGGGGAGGCCGCGAACGGCGAGATGGGTGACGCGAGGCGGCGTCGCCTCGAGTGCGAGCGCCTCCATGACCGCGGCGCCGAGACCCCCCTGCGGATAGTGGTCCTCGACCACGACGAGGCGTCCTCCCGTGGCGGTGCTTGCGTCGCTCAGCGTCGCGACGTCGATCGGCTTCACCGAGTAGCAGTCGATGACTCGGCAGTGGGTGCCGCTCTTCGCCAGCCGGTCCGAGGCGTCGAGGCAGGCGTGCAGCGTGACCCCTGCACCGATGAGCGTGACGACGTCGCGGTCGCTCTGATGGAGCACCTTGGACCCGCCGACCGGGAACTCCTCGTCGTTGCCGTAGAGCACCGGGTACGCACCCCGAGTGGTGCGGATGTAGCTGATGCCGCGCAGGTCGGCCATCTGCGCGACGAGTTTCGCGGTCGACACCGGATCGCTCGGATACAGCACTGTCGACGTGTGCACCGCGCGCATCGCGGCGAGGTCCTCGAGCGCCATCTGTGAGGGTCCGTCGGCACCGATCTCGCAGCCGGCGTGCGAACCCGAGAGACGGATGCTCACCTCGGACACACCGGCCATGCGGATGAAGTCGTACGCGCGCGCGAAGAACGCGGCGAACGTTGACGCGAAGGGCTTGTACCCGCGCACCGACAGCCCGACGGCGCTCGCCACCATCTGCTGCTCGGCGATGAACATCTCGAAGAACCTGTCGGGATACGCTGCCTTGAACTCGTCCGCATGTGTCGAGTTGCTCACCTCGCCGTCGAGCGCGACCACGTCGTGGCGCGCGCCCAGGGCGCGCAGCGTGTCGCCGTAGGCCTTGCGGGTCGCCACCTTGTCGCCGGCAGCGTAGGTCGGCAGAGTCACCGGCTCATCGGCCGCGGTCGGCGATACTGTGCCGGCGCTTTCCGGCGCTCGGACGTGGATACGCAGATCGCGAATGCCGCCCAGCTCCGCGATCGCCTTCTCGGCCAGATCGGGCGGTAGCGCCTTGCCGTGCCAGCCGTCCTTGTTCTCGATCTCCTTGAAGCCCTTGCCCTTGATGGTGCGTGCGATCACCACGTTGGGCCGGTCGCCGCCGTCCCGGGCCGAGGTGAACGCCTCGTCGATCTCGTTCAGGTCGTGGCCGTCGATGACGATCGGACGGCATCCGAAAGCCTCGACCCGCTGCCGGTAGACCTCGACGTCCCACTCGTACTCGGTCGGCCCGCGCTGCCCGAGGCGGTTGACGTCGAAGATCGCGGTGAAGTTGGAGAGCCCGTAATGGCCCGCTTTGTCGAGCGCCTCCCAGACCGACCCCTCGGCGAGTTCGCTGTCGCCGCAGAGCACCCAGACATGGAAGGGGAGGCGATCCAGGTACTTGCCAGCCAGCGCAACCCCAACGGCTATGGCGATGCCCTGGCCGAGCGAACCGGTGGCGACGTCGACCCAGGGGATGATCGGGGTGGGATGACCCTGCAGCCTCGAGCCGTGCGTGCGATAGGTCATCAACTCGTCGTCGGAGATCGCGCCCGCCGCCTTGTAGAAGCCATAGAGGAGTGGCGATGCGTGGCCCTTGGAGAAGATGAGGTGGTCGTTCTCCGGCAGCTTCGGGCGGCTGAAGTCGTAGCGAAGATGGCGCGCGCCGAGCACGGCGATCAGGTCCGCCGCGGACATGCTGGACGTCGGGTGCCCGGATCCGGCTTTGGTGCTGCAGCGGATGCCGTCCACGCGAATCTGCTGAGCGACTTCGCCCACGAAATCGAGGGCAGGGAGAACGCCCGTTTCGACGCTGCCGGTCACCGCCATCGTATCCACCTCCAGAGGGTCGTCTGAACTTGCATCATGCCGCGACGGGCCGATGGCGCGCCCTCGGGTATTGGTCCGGGCCTCATGGGGTACAGTCACGGCTCGGGCGCGCGCCTATAGCTCAGTCCGGATAGAGCGTCTGACTACGGATCAGAAGGTCGGGGGTTCAAATCCTCCTGGGCGCACCACCCCGCCTGAGACCGCGGGGGCGACGAATATCTCCGCACCGTCACCGACCGGCGTATCCATCGGGGCACCGGTACGGACGCTCACTCCGTTGACGAACATCAGCACGTGCGGGCGGAGCTGGCCGCGCTCGTCGCGGAGCCGGCGTTCCAGCTGAGGCAGGCGCACCGCGAGGTCGTCGAGCGCCGCACCCAGTGTGCCTCCGGAGATCTCGACCTCGTCCCGCTCGTCCGCGTAGTGCCGCAGCGGAGCGGGCAGCAGCAAGCGCGAGCTCATCCGATCGTCGCCACCCTCACCGAGAGAATGTCGGGAAGATGGCTGGCGATCATCTTCCAGCTGTCCCCGTCATCTCTACTCGCGAACACTTCTCCCAGCCTGGTTCCGAAGTAGATCCCTGCCGGGTCTGCGGCATCGGCGGCCATCGCGTCGCGGAGCACCGCGGCGTAGTAGGGATCCTGGGGCAGGCCGTTGGCGAGCGCCTCCCAGCTGTCGCCCGCGTTCTCGCTGCGATAGACGCGGCACCTGCCGTCGGGTGGAAACCGTTCGGCGTCTGCCTGGAGCGGAAAGTTGTAGACGGTGTCAGGCCGGCGCGGATGCACCACGAACGTGAAACCGAAATTGCTCGGCAGCCCTGACTCGATCGCCGTCCACGAGCCGCCGCGGTCGTCACTTCGGTACACCCCGAAATGGTTCTGCGCGTAGAGGCGATCCGGACGATCGCGATGGTGCGCCACCTTGTGAACGCACTGACCGAACTCCGGGAAGCGCTGATCCTCGGGAACGTTGGCGACCTGGATGCCTCGATTCGCCGGCTGCCAGCTCGCGCCTCCGTCGCGGGTGCGGTAGACACCCGCGGCCGACATGGCGACCAGCACATCATCGGGATCGGTTGGATGGGGCAGAACCGTGTGCAGGCAGGCTCCTCCGCCACCGGGCATCCATTGCGACCGGTCGGGGTGCTGCCACAGGCCCTCCACGAGCGAGAAACTCTGCCCGCCGTCGTCGGATCGGAACAGCGCATGCGGCTCCACCCCGGCGTAGACGACGTCGGGTTGCTGCGCACTCGCAGGCTGGATCTGCCAGACGCGAGCGACGGCGGCATCGGTGCCCGTCGGGAAGCCTATCGGAGGCTGCTCGGGCTCGGTCCAGGTCGTGCCCAGATCGTCGGAATAGATGAGCAGTGGACCCCAATGCCCGGTGCCGACGCCGGCGAGGATCCGGGGCCGATCACGTCGGACGTCCAACGCAACCGAATAGACCTCCTGGTTGCGGAACTGGAAGTCGTCCGTGGACCAGGTGCGGCGATCGTCCGTGCTGCGCGCGATCAGCAGGCCCTTGCGGGTCCCGACCAGCAGCATCGTCAGTCCCATGTCAGCACCTCCGCGTGTTGTGCAACCGCGGCGCAGTCTACCCGTGGCGGCGACCGCCACGTCGCCCTGCGCGAGTTCACCACGACGACCCGACTCGAGTGTCGATTCGATCTAAGCTGCACCTATGGGAGAGCCACGATGATGTCCGTCGGATCGCACGGGTGGCTGCTGTTGATCCCCCTCTTGTTCCTGGGCTTCTGGGCTGCCGCGCTGGTCTTCTGGATCCTGGCCATCGTCGAGGTGGCGAAGATCCCGGACTGGCAGTTCAAGGCCGTCGGGAGCGAGAAGATCGTCTGGCTCCTCATCGTCGTGCTCCTGGGGATCATCGGAGCGCTCATCTGGCTGCTGGCGAAACGCTCCGACGTGAAGGCCGGTGCGGGCCGGATCCCGACCCCGCCGCCCGGGTGGTACCCGGAGCCTGGGGTGGGTTCGCTGCGCTGGTGGGACGGGGTCCGCTGGTCGGACGCGCGTCACTTTCCTCCTCCGCCCTCCTAACCGGCCGGGAACCCATTGCGGACGTAGAACAGCAGTCCCCCGGCATGCACGAGCCGGAAGTTTTGCGCGACGTACGCGCGCAGCGTCGCGTCAGGCGGGATGTACCAGTCAGCGAACGGCGTGCTGGTCACGAGATAGTCGGCGTGCTCGACCGCGACTGACCACAGGCGCTGCGCGCCCGAAGATCCATATTCGTGCGACAGAGTCGCGCCCTGCGGGTCGGTCATATCGGTGCACCCAGACGTGGTGCTGACGAACCGGTTGGTGGTCACCAGATTCGAGGGCGCGTCGGAGAGCGTGCACGCGCCGGCCGGGACCACGGCATCGACGGCGGCGGCAATGTCCATGGCCGACTCGCTATGGAGTACGAGCACCTGGTTGACGAGCAGCACGGCGGCTGATGCGCCGGCGATCGCAATCGCAAGCCGAGACGATCGCGGCTCCAGGAGGCGCGCCAGCGAGATCCCCAGGAGCATGCCGAGAAACGGCGAGATGAACGCAGCGTAGTGCGCGTAGTACCAGGCGGGCCCGAGCTGGGCGCTGGCAGCGAGGATCGTCGCCGCGATTGCGAACCACTCGAACGGCGCAGGCCGCCGTTGCGGCAGGACGAAGGCCGCAATAACGATCGCCGCCAGCACGATCGTCGCGACGATTGCGACCACGGCACCACCACCGAACGCGCCCACGCCGGTGAGGTCGCCGAGGCGCACCGGGATGGACACCCGGTTCGCCGCGGGGATCCTTCCCAGCTGCGTTCCGATGACATCGCGGACGAACGCCCCGGGCGCGGCGAGGAAAAACGGCAGCACAGGAATGCCGAAACCGGCGACCACACCACTCAGAAACGGCAGCAACCGGTTGCGGAACTCGGGAATGCACAGCACCGCCACGACCAGCACCGGAACGATCGCGGGCGCTTTCACGGTCCCGGCGATCCCGAACGCAACCCCGCCTGCGAGCATGCGGCGACGCGAGGCGGTGAACCCGTTCCCATCGAACACCAGCGCGGCGCCGGCGAGACAGAACAGGTCTACGAGCGGCTCGAGCAACCCGCTGCGAATTGCATACAGCTCGGCCGGGAAGAGCGCCATCACCGCGCACGCGACGATGACGGCCGCGCGCCCATGGTGGCGCACCACCGTACCGATGATTAGCACGTTCCCGGCGGCGAGCAGCGGTGTGCAGAGGCGCAACACCGCCAGCGCGTCGCGCGTGCCGATCACTTCAGACAGGAAGGCGAACGGACTCGCGAGCAGCGCGAATCCGGGCGGCTGAGTCAGGTCGAAGTCCCGATAGGGGAGGGCGCCGTGGACGAGCCGGATCGAACCGCCGAGCCACGCGGAGATGTCGGGCGTGATGCCGAACAGGACCCCGGGGCGCGTCAGCTGGTAGAGCGTGATTCCGGCGGCAACCACGGCGGCCGCGGCAATGATGCCCTCGGTCGTGGTGTCGATTGGTCGCTTCATCGGCTCGCGCAGTATCCGGCACAGGCGCGTAACCCCCCGGCTCGCCGTGCGTTTGTACAGACGCTCCTGCACACTCCCACGGAGGATCCCTCGTGACCCGGGTCTTCAAGCTCGCGGCGGCCGCCGGCGGCGCCGCAGTCATCGCACTCGCCGCCTTCCTGCTCCATCCCCGCTCCGGCGCGCGGCGTCGCGCGGCCACCAGACGCGCCACCATGGGCTTCGCCTCTCTGGTCGGATCCGCGGTCGACGTTCGCACGGGAAGCCGTAGCGCCAACACCTGGAATGAGCTGCTCGCTGACCGCGTCCGGGTCGCTCTCTCGCTCGGCTTCGGCGACCTTGCCTCCGGCATCGGCATCCGGGCCAGCCGCGGCGTGATCACCCTGCGCGGCGAGGTCGACGATCTCACCGATATCACCCGCTTCGAGATCGCCGTCCGCGAAGTCGGCGATGTCGTCGACGTCGACAATCTCCTCCGCCTTCGCATGCGCGAAGCTCGCCGCCCGCACGTCGTCTCCGCATAGCCGAACCGGCCCCCGATCGGCGACACTCGGAAGGTGTCGCTGCCCTTCGATCCTCCGCTCGAGCCGATGCTGGCGCGTGCCGCTCCGGAGATCCCGCGTGACGGCGCATGGCTCTACGAGCCGAAGTGGGACGGCTTCCGGGCGATCGTCTTTCGCGACGGCGAACGCGTCCACGTCGCCAGCCGCAACGCGCTGGCCCTGGAGCGCTACTTTCCAGAGTTGACCGCGCCGCTCCAGGCCGCGTTGCCGCAGCGCTGCATCGTCGACGGCGAGGTGGTCATCGCCACCGACCACGGCCTCGACTTCGACGCGCTGCAGTTGCGCATCCATCCCGCGGCCTCGCGGGTGCGCATGCTCTCCGAACAGACCCCGGCGTCGGTGGTGCTCTTCGACCTCCTCGCGCTCGGCGACGACGACCTGCGTGAGCGGCCGCTCGCGGAACGCCGGGGGCAACTCCTCCAGGCGGTGGCGAGCAGCCCGACGGTCGGGGTGACCCCGCAGACGGCGGACCCCGAGGAGGCGAAGGTCTGGTTCACACGCTACGAGGGCGCTGGGCTGGACGGCGTCGTCGCCAAGGACCCGGCCGGCCCGTACCGCCCCGGGGAACGCCGCTGGGTCAAGGTCAAGCACCTGCGCACCGTGGATTGCGTGGTCGGCGGGTATCGGCTGGCCAAGGCGGGCGACGGCATCGGATCCCTGCTCCTCGGTCTGTACGACGAGGAGGGAGCGCTCCATCACGTCGGTCACACGGCGTCGTTCGACGTCGCGGAACGGCGGGCGATCCTCGCGCAGCTCCAGCCACTGGTCGGCGGCGAAAGCTTCGGGCGTGGACGGACGCCGGGAGGACCGAGTCGCTGGGCGCGTTCGGCGGACAGCGCCTGGACGTCGGTGCGCCCCGAGCTCGTCTGCGAGGTGTCGTTCGACCACCTCCAGAGCGGTCGCTTCCGGCACGCATCGCGGTTCCTGCGCTGGCGTCCCGACAAGCCCCCGCGGTCGTGCGGCTTCGATCAGCTCTCGGCGCCCGAGGCCTTCGCGCTCGCGGATATCCTCGTGACCCGGGGCGGGTGAGGATGGCCGGCACCGACTACAGCACCTACCTGCGCATCGACGAGCTGCTCGACCTCCAGCACCCGCTCACCGTGGGTGCGCACGATGAGCTCCTCTTCGTGGTCATTCATCAGGCCTACGAGCTGTGGTTCAAAGTCATCCTTCACGAGCTCGACCTGGTTGTGGCCGAGCTGGAGGCGGGCCGTGCTCAGGGCGCGATCGCGCCGCTGCATCGCACCACCCGCATCGACGAGCTGCTCATCGCTCAGTTGCGAGTGCTCGAGACGCTGACGCCGGAAGGGTTCCTCGAGTTTCGCGATCCGCTCAAGCCCGCGTCGGGCCTGCAATCGGGACAGTTCCGAGCCATCGAGGTCCTCGGCGGACTCGAGGGGGCAACACCTGCCGACTCCGCGCCACTATCCGACCGCGACCGGCAGGAACTGCTTCGCCGGGCCGGCAGTCCCAACCTCTACGAGGCGCTCTGCGCCTGCCTGCGAGCGCACGACCTGGACGCGCCCGACGGTACAGCGGAAACCGCACGCGAGCGGCGGCTCGAAGCACTCGCGGCTCTGTATCGCGACCACGCGGCACCGGAGCGGGCCGCGCTGCACCACGTGTGCGAGCTGCTCCTCGATCACGACGAAGCGATCGCGCGCTGGCGCTTCCACCACGCTCAGATGGCGGCACGCGAGATCGGATCGCGCCCCGGCACCGGTGGCGGCGGGGTCGCCTATCTCGAGACAACCATCCCAGTGCGGTTCTTTCCGGATCTCTGGGACGTGCGGAGCCGCCTGTGACCGTGCAGCTTCCTGCCACTCTCGACCGTAACTCGTGCGCGGCGCTCGACCAGGCCGATGCGCTTGCGGCCTTCCGGGACAGGTTCCTCGACGACGGGTCGACGATCTATCTCGACGGCAACTCGATGGGCCGCCTGCCCAAAGCGGCGGTGCCGCGCCTGCGCGAGATGGCCGAACATGAGTGGGGCACCATCCTCGTCCGCGGCTGGACCGAGTCCGGTTGGATGGACTCGCCACTGCGCGTCGGCGATCAGATCGGCACGCTGATCGGTGCGGCGCCGGGTGAGGTGCTGGTCTCCGACAGCACGTCGGTGAATCTCTTCAAGCTCATCGCCGCCGTGCTCAGAGCGCGGCCGCAGCGTCGCGTGGTGCTCACCGAGCGGAGCAACTTTCCGACCGATCTCTACATCGCGAGCGGCGTCGTCGAGATGCTGGGCTGCGAGCTGCGCGCCGTGGAGCGCGCGGCGCTGCGCGACTCGCTCGACGGCGACACCGCGCTGCTGCTGCTGACGCATGTCGACTTCAGGACCGGCGAACGCCATGACATGGCAGGGCTCACCGAGGCCGCACACGCGGCGGGGGCACTGGTGCTCTGGGACCTGTCGCACTCCGTCGGCGCGGTCGAGATCCAACTCCAGCGCGACCGCGTCGACCTCGCCGTGGGGTGTGGCTACAAATATCTCAACGGCGGCCCGGGATCACCGGCGTTCCTCCACGTCGCGAGCGGATTGCACGACGAGCTGCGCAATCCGATCCAGGGATGGCTGGGACACGACACCCCGTTCACCTTCGAGTCGGGATTCCGTCGCGCGGGGGGCATTCGCGCGTGGATGGTTGGATCGCCACCGGTGCTGGCGATCGGCGCGCTCGCGGTTGGGGTGGATATCCATCTCGAGGCCGGCGCACGTGCCATCGGGGAGAAGGCGGCACTGCTCACCGCGGTCTTCATGCGTCTGGCACACGCACGGCTCGAACCGCTCGGCTTCGAGGTGGCGACGCCGCCGGAACCCGAGCGCCGAGGCGCGCAGGTGTCCCTCCGTCACGCCGATGGCCTGGCGATCGTGCGCGCGGTTGCGGACCGTGGCGTCGTCGGTGACTTCCGGCCACCCGACATCTGCCGCTTCGGCCTCGCGCCGCTCTACACGCGCTATGTCGACGTGTGGGATGCGATCGAGCGGATCGCCGATGTCGTGGAACGCGGAGTCCACCGGCTGCCCGAGTACCAGCAGGAGGTCGCCATCCCCTGAGTCACTGCGTCGGGGATCGCGGATACACGCTGAACGGTTTCAGCAGCACGAAACGCAGGTTGTCGCACAGCCCGCTCGTCGGCGAGCAGTGGCGACCAAAACTGATGGTGAGGTAGGCCACACCGGTGTGCGCTGCCTCGAAGGCCCAGGATGCTGCGCCCGGCGCTTCGCATAACCACACGATCTGGCAGGGAGGGTTCGGCGTCACCGGCGTGAGGATCGCCGGCGTGTTGGACACCACGGTCTGCCCCGGCCCGGCCTCGAGCACGATCTCCACCACCTGGCCCACCGGGACATCGATGCGGTTCGTGGTCGCCGGCTCGATCACCAGCAGGTTTCCGTCGATGATGGTCGTATCGGCGACAGCAGCGGCGACCGGCACCGTCGTCGGGGCCGCGGCGGCAGCGCGCGGCGTCGGGCGGGTCGCGTAGAGCACCACGGTCGCCAGCGCGCCGGCGATGACCGGGATGAGCACAGACGCGCCGATGACCACCCACCGCAGGGGGACGGCGGTATCGATGCTCAGCGGCGAGTCGTCGCGTCTCGCGGTGTCCGCCATGCCGACCAGAACGACCACGCGAAGATGAGCACCACCGTCGCGACGATGATCCAGAGCGCGTAATTGCTGACTGTCTGCGCAACCGCAACGGCAGGCTGACCGATCGCCCACCCTGCCATGACGATGGCGCCGATATACGCGAGCGTGCCGATGAGATCGGCGACGATGAAGAGCAGGAACGGCATCCCGGCTTCGCCCGCGGCCATGTAGAAGAGCGGCGATGGTGCGGGCAGGAATGGAGCCGACACCACCGTCCACACGCCGTATTTCTTGAAGAAGCGCTCTCCCCGCGCGGCACGTTTCCGCCAGCGTGGATCGCTCGCGCTCAGGTAGTTGATCAGCCCGCGTCCATACCGTTTTCCCGCCCAGAAGAAGAAGGGGTCGGTGATCATCGAGGCCGGGATCGGCGCGATCAGCGCCAGCACCAGCGGCACCTTGCCCACCCTCGCGAACGCGCCGGCGGTGACCATGGACGCGATCGTCCCGCGCAGTGCGCTGAGCAGCACCGGGTTCCTGCCGAGCAGCAGCGGCGTGAGCGGAATCCCGGCGTAGTAGTAGATCGAGTTGAGGATGATCGGGCCGACGCAGAGGACATCCTTGACACCGATGCGGGGACGGCGCCGGTGCGGCTCCGCGGTGGCGTCGACGATCAAGGTCTCGCTGTCCATCGACCCATTGTCACCCGTCTACCGACGGGGCGCCCTCAGGCGACTTCGCTGACCGGCATCTCGAC
The DNA here is from genome assembly GCA_036833315.1 of Candidatus Dormiibacterota bacterium. Taxonomy (GTDB): domain Bacteria; phylum Chloroflexota; class Dormibacteria; order Aeolococcales; family Aeolococcaceae; genus Palsa-851. The sequence continues at coordinate 57,198 of DAITPY010000002.1, read as the reverse complement.
GCCGACCGCGGGCTCGGCGGCATTCCGCGACTGCCCGACGAGCAGGAGCGCGACCGCCCCGACGATCAGGATCGCGGCGACCAGCGTCAGCAGGGTGATCGGTTCGCCCAGCACCACCGCCCCGAGCGCGACCGCCACCACGGGGTTCACGAACGCGTAGGTCGACGCCGCCGTCGGTGACACGTGATGGAGGAGCCAGATGTACGCGACATAGCCGACCATCGCGCCCACCAGGATCAGGTAGACGAAGGCCGCAACCGAGGCGAACGACACGTTCGCGAGGTGCACATGGCCCAGCTCGCCGGTGGCGATCCCCGCGAGTGTCAGGAGGACACCGCCCGCCATCATCTCCATCGCGATCGCCGTCAACGGCTGCGACGGTGCCGGGGCGTTGCGTGCGTAGAGCGAGCCGATCGCCCACAACAGCGGCGAGAGCAGGACGACGAAGGTCTGCCAGTGGCCTGCGCCCTCACCCCCGGGACGGACCAGGAGGATGATCCCCACGAGCCCCAGCGCGATGCCCGCAGCCGCCGTCCAGTTGATCCAGCGGCCGCCGAAGGCCGGCGCGAACAGTGCCATCCAGAGCGGAACGGTCGCGACGATGAGCGCCACGAACCCGCTCGGGAGGTATTGCTCGCCCCACGCGACCCCGCCGTTGCCGAACAGCAGCAGGCACGCGCCGATCATCAGCGCGGATCGCCAGTGCACCGGGGTCAGGCGCTCCCTCGGAGTGCCACGCCGTCGAGCGAAGGCGTAGAGCAGCAGGCCGGCGAGGATGAACCGCGTCCCCGACATCAAGAAGGCGGGCAGGGTCTCGATCGCGATGTGGATGGTGAGGTAGGTCGAACCCCACACCACGTAGACGAGCGCGAACGCCAGAACGATCTGAGCTCGCGATGCTCCAGGACGGGACAGCCGGGGAGTGGACACGCTCGAAGTCATTTGTTATGGTACAAAGCAGTGAACGTACCGATACGTTATCACATCACCGGTCGCAGAGCCTCTGAGATTGCCGAGAGCATCGAGCGCGGGATCCGCGAAGGCGATCTCACAGCGGGCACCCGCCTGCCCACTGTCCGCTCGCTTGCCTCGCACCGGGGCATCAGTACCGCCACGGTGGCCTCCGCATATCGCGAGCTTCGCCGCCGCGGGCTGGTGGCGGGCGCCGGCCGCCTCGGGACCAGCATCGCGCCCCGCGTCCCACCTTCGCCGCGCGGCAAGCCGATCGTCCCGGCCGGCGTGCGCGATCTTCTGACCGGGAATCCCGATCCGGCCCTGCTGCCCGACCTCGGGCCCGCGCTCGCCGCGCTGCCGCACGAGCCGGTGCTCTACGGGGCGGCCGGCTCCGACCCGGAGCTGATCGAGCTCGCGGCTGCCCGCCTCGAGGCCGACGGTGTGTCCGCTGAGCACCTGACGGTTGTCGGAGGCGCGCTCGACGGCGTCCAGCTCGCTCTCATGGCCCACCTCACGCCGGGTGACCGGATCGCCGTCGAGGATCCGTGCTACCCGGGGATCATCGACCTCGCGGCCGCGCTCGGTCTGGCGGTGATCCCGATGGCGATCGACGATCGAGGGCCGACCCCTGAGAGCCTCGCTCGCGCGCTCCGCTCCGGCGCTGCCGCGTGCTCGCTGACGCCGCGCGCCCAGAACCCCTACGGGTCGGCGATCGACGCCGAGCGTGCGGAGGACCTTCGTGCGGTGCTCAACTCGCACCCCGCCGTGCTCGTGATCGAGGACGACCATGCTTTCGACATCACAGAACGGCCGTGCCACACGCTGTGTGAGCCGGGACGCGCTCGCTGGGTGCATCTGAGGTCGGTCTCGAAGTCACTGGGGCCCGACCTCCGTCTCGCCATCCTCGCCGGTGACGCGACCACCGTGGCCCGTGTGGAGGGCCGGCGACTGCTTGCCGCCGGGTGGGTGTCGCATCTCCTCCAGCGCCTGGTCGTCGCGCTCTGGCGTGATCCCGAGGCCGAGGCCCGCGCAGCTCACGTCGCGCAGACGTACACGCGCCGCCGCGACGCCATGCAGCAGGCGCTCCAGTCTCGAGGCATCGAATCGCACGGACGCTCGGGTCTCAACGTCTGGATTCCGGTTGCGCACGAGGACGCCACGGTGGCGTTGCTGCAGGAATCCGGGTGGGGCGTCCTCGCCGGCGATCGATTTCGCATCGCCAGCGCGCGCGGGATCCGGGTCACCACCGCGCGGCTCGAGCCCGAGGACGCGATCCATTTTGCCGCCGACCTCGAAACTGCGCTGACTCCCCGGCCTTCGCGACTGAGTTGAGTGGCGAGGACTCGATCCACGCGGACCGCGCTCGCGCCCTCTCCTTCGGGGGTGTCGCCGCACTGTATGACCGCGCCCGCCCCTCGTATCCGCCGGCTCTCGTCGACACGCTGATGGAGTGGATGCCACGGGCGGTTCTGGACGTCGGCTGCGGCACCGGCAAGGCGTCGAGGTTGCTCGCTGATCGCGGCTGCGCGGTCACCGGTGTGGAGCCGGATGCGTCGATGGCGGTGATCGCGCGCGCTCACGGGATCACCGTCGAGGAGGGCACCTTCGAGCAGTGGGACCCGCAGCATCGACGCTTCGACCTGGTGATCTCCGGCCAGGCATGGCACTGGGTCGACCCGAAGCTGGGGGTTGCAAAAGCCGCGTCGGTCATCCACCCGGGCGGGCACCTGGCGGTGTTCTGGAATCGCGGCCGGCACGACCCCACGACCGCCGCCGCGCTCGATACGGTCTACGAACGCCTCGCCCCGTCGCTGGAGAGGCCCACGGCCGAGCTGCACCCCGCGCACGAGGCGCACGACGAACATGTCGAGACCCTGCAGCGGAGCGGAGCGTTCGTGTCCTTCGAGGCGCGCGCCTACCCCTGGGAGGCGGTGTACGACCGTGCGAGCTGGCTCGACTTCGTTGCCACCCAGAGCGATCACGTCCTGCTCTCGGATGCGCAACGGGCAGCACTGCTCGACGCGCTGGGAAATGTGATCGACGGGCTTGGAGGCACTGTTGCGTATCACTTCTCGACGCTCTTATTGACAGCCACACGGGACGCCTGACCGCAGCCGCCGCACCATCGCCCGTGTGGCAGCGGCGGGTCTCGGCCAGCTCGAGTCATGACTCCTCCCGCTGCCCTGCGGCCTTTCGATCGGCCTTCGTAAAACCGCCGCACTCGAGCACCGGCAGCGAGGGATAGCGCGGGAAGCGCTTGTCGACGTCGGCAAGTCCGCAGCGAAGAAAGCTGGAGCGCGCGCCGAACAGGACGCGTCCATGGACGCACGCCGCGCAGAGTCCCGGCTCGGGGGGAGGAGCAACGCGCACAGCGACATGGTGCACGCGGTGGTTCAGCGAGCGCTTACCATGCGCGAGCCATGCCCGCAAAGACCGTCACCGAGCACATCGAGAAGGCCATTCGCAAGATCGACGCGTCGAAGAACATCGACCATTGGGACCGCAACCTCGGCCGCTACGACGCCGAGGAGCTGATGGCCGAGGTGCTCGGCCGCAAGCTCACACCGGCGCTGCTGGAGCGAATACTCGACGGCACCTCCCGGAAGCGCTACGTGGCGATGGTGGCGCGACGCGTCAACGGCGAGCCGATCCCGCGCATCATGGGTCACTACACGTTTCGCGGCCTCGACATGCTGGTGAAGGAGGGGGTCTTCGTTCCTCGAGCGTCGAGCGAGCTGCTCGCCGCGGAGGCGGTGCAGGCGTTGCGCCGGCACAGAGGTCATCGCGTCGCCGTCGATGTTGCAACCGGTGCGGGACCCGTCGCTCTCGCGATCGCCAACGAGGTGCGCAGCGCCGAGGTCTGGGGCGTCGACATCTCGGCTGAGGCCACCGCGCTCGGTCGCGAGAACGCACGGCGGCTCGGGCTGGGCAACATCCGGTTCCGCAGCGGGGATATGCTCGCGGCGCTCCCGCGCCGCCTTCGAGGCGAGATCGATCTGTTCACGATCCATCCCCCGTACGTGCTGCGCGGCGAGTTGAAGACCCTGCCGCGCGAGATCCGCGAGTTCGAGCCGCTCCAGTCGCTGACCGACGGCTCCGACGACGGGCTCGGCCTGGTGCGCCGGCTCGGAGCCGACGCGCACGCCTGGCTCAAGCCCGGCGGCATGCTGCTCGTCGAAGTCGGTACGTACCTCTCTCGTCGCGCCCAGTCGGTGCTTCGTGCAGCCCATCTCGTCGAGGTTGGATGGGTGAAGGACTCGCTCGGTGTGACCCGCGTCGTCTCGGGGCGAACCCCGCGCTGATCAGGCGCCGGTATCCGCCGCGTCCGGCGCGGCGGCCCCGCGCGCCGATGACGCCGGATGCCCGGTGAGCTCGGTCGACGCCTCTGACACCAGCCGGAACCCTGCAATTTCGGCCTCGAGGTCGTCGCTCCTGTCGGTGGCTCGCATCAACTGATGACGGAGCGTGTCCATCTCGTGCTCGAGGGTGACGTTGGCATCGACAACACGAAGCAGCTCATCGCGGAGCAGCGAGGCCTGACGGATCGGGTCGGGATCGCTGGTGATCGTGGCGATTCGCTCCTGCTCCTGCTCGCGCCAGCGGGTGGCGAGCAGCGCGGCGGTGCCGTCCGGTGGGCGATAGGAACGCGCGCCGGCCTCGACCACACGGCGGATGATCGCGGGGCCACTGCCGGTGTTGAGGCGCTGGCGCAGGTGGAGCGGATGGCGTGGAGGTGGGTCGCTGAGCCGGAACCGCGGCCAGTAGATGCGCACCGCGCCGTCGTACACCGAGAGCATCCGCAGCCGTTTGGTCAACCGATGTGAGTCCTCGACGCGGGGCATGACGTAGACATGGGCGAGGCCGCACAGTTCGCGCGCGGTGAGCGCGGGGCTCCCGGCTTCGGGTGGGTAGACCCCATCCGCTTCCTTGATCGCGCTGAACAGCACGACAGGGAGACGCCGACCGGCGTCGAGCAGGCACGAGTGCACGAGCGCGTCGATCTGGTCCGTGCCGATCACCGGCTCGGCGGTGCCGCGCACGCGCTGCGACCCCGCGGTCGCACCCTCCGCGACGAGATCGTGGAGCAACGCCAGCAGCGGGGGATGCAGTGGTGACGGTGGCACGCGGTGGTGACGCATGTCCTGTTCGACCGCAACGCCGACCTCAACTGCGTCGCCGGTGCGCACGATGTCCACGGTGGTGCGCCAAAGTGTCGATGGATCCCAGGCGTCCGGTCGGTGCGCGGCGATCCGACAGAGTGCTCGGTTCCCGGCATCGCAGCGCACCGCGTCGACGCTCAGAGCTCCTTCCTGCACCTCGCCTTCCGCGAACGCTTCGGTCGCAGTCTTAAGACCAGCAGTTCCCCAGAGCCAGGTTCTCTGAGCTGCCGCATCGAAAAGCGCAACTCCGGCCACCCCCTTGCTCTCGAGGGTGAGTCTCGCCCCGAGGGCGCGGAACATCGCTCGTCATCCTACAGCGTCGTCGATGGCACTGCGCAGCGCGTCGATGATGCCGCGCGCATGACGCGGCTCCTGGCGGAGGTTGCCGAAGGCGACGCGAATCGCGTACGCATCATGCAAACGTGTGTGACTCAGGAAATACCGTCCACCGGTGTTGATCCGGTCGACGATGCGCTGGTTCAGCGTGTCGAGCGTTCCCGGATGGTCGAGGCCGGGCGGATGCGCGCGCAGGCACACGACGCTGAGCGGGGCCGGAGCCAGCAATTCGAAGTCGCGCTCGCGTTCCACCCATTGCGCGACCATCGACGCCAGCTCGCAGTGCTCGCGAATGCGCGCCGCAAGCCGCTGCGTGCCGAAGTGGCGGATGACCATCCAGAGTTTGAGCGCCCGCATCCGCCGGCCCAGCGAGGTGCCGTAGTCCATGAGGTTGGGAGCGTCCTCGTCGGTACCGTCGGTGGTGGTCAGATATTCGGGCACGATCGAGAAGGCCCCGCGGAGCACGTCGGGCCGGCGGGTCCAGAGCACGCTGCAGTCGATCGGGGTGAACAGCCACTTGTGCGGATTCATGACTATCGAGTCGGCGCGTTCGGCGCCGTCGAGCACCCAGCGCAGCTCCGGCGCAACCGCGGCAGCGCCTCCGTATGCCGCGTCGACGTGCAGCCAGAGGCCGTGCTGTTCGCACACGCCTGCGATCGCGGCGATGGGATCGACGCTGGTCGTCGAGGTGGTACCCGCGGTCGCCACCACCGCGAAGGGCCGGATTCCGGCCGCCACGTCCTCATGGATCGCCTGGCGCAGCGCCACCGGGTCCATACGAAAACGCTCGTCCACAGGGATCCGGCGCAGACCGTCGCGCCCCATGCCGAGCACGATGCCCGCTTTCTCGACCGACGAATGCGCCTCGGCCGACGCGTAGTAGCGCAGACGGGGCAGCTCCGGCCTCCCGGCCATGCCCAGCTCGCGGATGCGCAGGTCGGTCAGCGTTTCCCGAGCGGCGGCGAGCGCATACAGCGTGCTCGATGACGCGGTGTCGTTGATGACACCGAACAGCGGGTTCGGCAGCCCCACCATCTGCCGCAACCAGTCGAGGGTGACCTGTTCGAGCTCGGTCGCGGCGGGGGCGGTGCGCCAGAGCATCGCGTTGACGTTCAGCGCGGCGGCGATGGTTTCCCCGAGGATCCCCGGCCCTGACCCGCTCGAGGCGAAGTAGGCCATGAAGCCCGGCGACTGCCAGTGGGTGGTCGCCGGCAGCAACACGTCATCGAGGTCGCTGAATACCGACTCGAGCGGCTCTCCGGCAGCCGGAGGTGCGGGAGGAAGGGCGTGGCGAACGGATCCGGGCTCGGCGGTGCTCAGCACCGGGTACAGCTCGATGTCGCGGAGGTAATCGGCGACCCAGTCCGCCACCCGGCGTGCGGATCGCCGGTACGCCTCGGGATCCATGTCGCCTGTCATGTCGGCCAGATCGTGACGTCCGGGCGGCCCGATGCGCTCGCCGGCCTTCGCGCCCTGCGCCGATCGAGAGGTGCGACGCACAACGCTAGACTGAGGACGTGACCGCCTCCCTGACCGTCGCGGATGTGATGCACAAGCCGGCGGTGGTGGTGCCCAACACCATCACCCTGGCCCAGGCGTCGGTCATCCTCGACGGAGCAAATGTGGGAGCCGCGGCCGTACTGGACGCGAAGGGGCGGTTGATCGGCATGGTGAGCGAGCGAGACCTCCTCCGCTCGGTCGGTCACGGGATCGACCCCGCCTCGGCCAAGGTCGAGGAGGTGATGACCAGGAACCCGGTCACCGTCTCGGTCACCGACACAGTGGAGCAGGGCCTGACCGTGTTCCGCGAGCGGCGCTTCCGACACCTCCCGGTGATGGACGGCGACAAGGTCGCGGGCATTCTCTCCATCCGCCACGTGGTCCGCGTCGCGCATATCGAGGAGGTCCAGCCGGCGGGTTCAGCCCCACCCGGCCTCGCACCCCGTGGGCTCGAGGGCGTCGCCGTCGCCGAGACATCGGTCGGCGACGTCCGGGGCGAGGAGGGATTCTTCCACTACCGCGGCTACAACGCCGTCGAGCTGGCACGTCGTTGCTCCTTCGAGCAGGTCTGGCACCTGTTGGCCGAGGGCGAGCTCCCCGACGACGTGCAGCTGGAGGAATTCACCAAGCGCACCGTCGAAGCTCGCTCGGTTCCCGAGAGCGTGGCCGACCTCCTCCCGCGGGTTGCGGCCCTGCCGGGGTACACGCCGCTGATGGCGCTCCGCTCCGCGGTCTCGCTGACCGGTGCAGCGCTGCAACAGCAACCCACCCTCGACATCCCCGCCGATGAGGTCCGCAAGGAATGCCTGAAGATGGCCGCGGTCGTGCCGGTGCTGCTGATGCGCCTGCACCGCCACCATCTCGGGCTCGATCCGATCGACCCGGATCCCGACCTGGGCTACGCGGGCTCCTATATTCAGATGCTCACCGGCGAGCGCCCGCAGCCCCGGGCGATTCGGGCCCTGGAGCAGTACCTGATCCTCACCATGGACCACGGGTTCAACTCGTCCACCTTCACCGCGCGGGTGATCACGTCCACCGGCTCGGACATCGGTTCGGCGTTGACGGGGGCGATCGGCGCACTGGCGGGGCCGCTCCACGGTGGCGCGCCGTCGCGCGCGCTCGCCATGCTCGACGCCATCGGGACACCCGACAAGGCCGAGGAGTATCTGCGCAACGAGATCTCCACCGGCGAGCGCCTGATGGGCTTCGGTCACCGCGTGTACAAGACCGACGATCCGCGCTCGACCTTGCTGCGCGACGTCGCGACCGAGTTGGGCGGACCGCAGGCCGAATTCGCCGTTCAGGTGGAGCAGACTGCGCTCCGCGTCCTCAACGAGTTGAAGCCCGGTCGCCGCCTCTACACCAACGTCGAGTTCTACGCCGGCGTGGTGATGAACAGCGTCGGCATCCCGCCGGACATGTTCACGCCGACGTTCGCGTCGAGCCGAACTGTCGGGTGGGCCGCGGCCATCGCCGAGCAGGCCGCCAACAACCGGTTGATTCGCCCCTCCGCGCTGTACGTGGGACCGCAGCCACCGAGGCCGCTGCCGGATGGCTACGGGGCTGCGCTGACGAGCGCGGAACTGGCGCGCTGAGAGCCTGAACGCCGAGCGTGCCGTCGCAGACGCCGCTTGCGGGAGTGGTGCTCTGCGGTGGTCGCAGCCTTCGCATGGGCGTCGACAAGGCGAGCATCGAGGTCGGCGGAGTCACGCTGCTCGAGCGTGCGCTGAGTCGCCTGCGAGCGGCATGCGATCCGGTGCTCGTCGCCCCAGGCGACGTTGATCTCCCTGCCGGCGCCCACGTTTCGGTCGTTGACGCGATGCCGGGAGCCGGTCCGCTCGCCGGCCTCGTCGGCGCGCTGCGCGCCGCCCCGCATCGCCTGCTCGCGGTCGTGGCGGTCGACCTGCCCTGGCTCGATCCGGCGCTGTTCGGGCTCCTCGCCGGGCGGATCGGCGCCGACGACGTCGCGCTCTGCGAGACCGAGCGCGGCGTTGAGCCGCTGCACGCCGTGTATGCGCGTTCGGCGCTCGTCGCCGCCGAGGCGGCGCTGTCCGGTCGCGATCGATCACTGCGCGGCTTGATCGACAGTCTGCGCACGGTACGGGTGACCCAGCCGGAGTGGCGGGCGGCCGGGATCTCCGCGCGCTTCAGTCGCAACGTCAACACGCCCGCGGATCTCGCGGAGCTCAGTCTGGAGCTTGACCGGCCAGCGAGTTGACGATCGCCGCGGCACCCGCGAGCGCCTCGGATTCGGCAACCCCGGCGCACATGCGCATCTGGACGAAACGACCGATCAGATAGCTCGCCAGCGGAGCATTCTGACGCTCGGACGCATGGGCGACATCTCGTGCGATGCGCAGCAGCAGGGCGCGCTCGCCGAGGTCGAGCGGTACCAATCGTTCCCCATCGGCCGCCGAAGCGTTCAGGGCCGATGCCAGCCGGTGGAGCAGATCGGAGTCCGAGGCGTCGCCGTCCATATTGCTAGAGTGATCTTGCGGTATGGCTGGCAAGACCCGGAACCTGTTGCCCGACTACCTGGTGGGGTGGAAGCCCTTTGGGGTGGGCGAGCAACGTCCGAACAACTATCTCGAGATCTGGAAAGCCGCCGTCGAGAATCGCGCCGATGCGGGCCGCGCGATGCGCATCATGCGCGAGGGAGTCTGCGACGGCTGCGCACTCGGGACGACCGGGCTCAAGGACTGGACCATCCCCGGGATACACCTCTGCAACATCCGGTTGCGACTGCTCCGGATGAACACGATGCCGGCGTTCGACCCTGCGGTGGCAGGCGACGCCGCCGCGCTCGCGGCGATGCGCGGCGACCGTCTGCGTGAGCTGGGGCGAATCCCGCGGCCGATGATCCGCAGGCGCGGCCAACCAGGATTCACGCCGCTGTCGTGGCCCGATGCGATGGAGCTGATCGCGGCGCGGGTGCGATCCGCCGGCCCCGGTCGCTGTGCATATTTTCTGACCAGCCGCGGCATTCCCAACGAGACGTACTACTCGGTGCAGAAGGCGGTGCGCGCGATGGGCGGCAACTCCATCGACAACGCCGCGCGGCTGTGCCATTCGCCGAGCACCGTGGCGCTCAAGCAGACCATCGGCGTCAGTGCGAGCACGTGCTCCTACAAGGACTGGATCGCCGCCGACCTCATCGTCTTCGTCGGCTCCAACGTCGCCAACAACCAGCCGGTGGCCACCAAGTACCTGCACTACGCAAAGAAACGCGGCGCCCGGGTGATCAGCATCAACACCTACCGCGAGCCGGGCATGGAGCGGTACTGGGTGCCCTCGATCCCGTCGAGTGCGGTGTTCGGCACACGAATCACCGACCGGTTCCACATCGTCAATCCCGGCGGCGACATCGCGTTCCTCAACGGCGCAATGCGCCACACCCTCGAGAACGGCTGGCAGGACAAGCAGTTCGTCGCCGATCACACCACCGGATTCGATGCGCTCGAGACCGCGTTACGAGCGCAGCCGTGGGAGCTGCTGGAGCGGGCCTCGGGAGTGACGCGTGACGAGATGGCCGAATTCGCGCGCTCGATGCACGAATCGAAGCGGACGGTGATCGTCTGGAGCATGGGAGTCACGCAGCACGCCGCCGGCGAGGACACCGTGCGCGCCATCGTCAACGTCGCGCTCCTGCACGGCAGCGTCGGGCGCGTCGGCTGCGGGTTGATGCCGATCCGCGGCCATTCCGGCGTGCAGGGAGGCGCGGAGATGGGCGCGTACGCCACCGCGCTCCCCGGTGGGCTGCCGATCAATGAAGAGAACTGTGCGCAGCTCAGCAGGCAATGGGGATTCGACGTCCCCACGGCGCCGGGCCTCACCGCTGCGCAGATGATCGACGCCGCCGAGCGGCGCGAGCTCGACGTCCTCGTCTCCATGGGTGGCAACTTCCTCGAGGTGCTCCCCGATCCGCACCGGGTGCGCGCCGCGATGGAGACGATTCCAATGCGGGTGCACCACGACATCGTGCTCAGCTCGCAGATGTTCGTCGAACCCGCCGATACGGTGCTGGTGCTGCCCGCGCTGACACGGTATGAGATCCCGGGCGGAGTCACCGAGACGAGCACCGAGCGTCGGGTCATCTTCAGCCCGTGCATCGAGGGCGGTCCGGTGCCGGACGCGCGATCCGAGGCAGAGGTGACGCTCGAGCTGGCTCGCCGGGTGCGCCCTGACCGTGCCGACCTGCTGCGACCGACGACCACCGCTGAGGTCCGCGCCGAGATCGCCGAGGTCATTCCCCTCTACGACGGGATCCAGCACCTGTCCAAGACCGGCGACGAGTTTCAGTACGGCGGCCGGCTGCTCTGCGTCGGTGGCGTGTTCAAGACCGCCGACGGAAAGGGGAAGCTCACCGCGGTGCAGCCGAGCATTGTCGACGTCCCTGAGGACTCGGTGCTCGTGACCACTCGTCGCGGCAAGCAGTTCAACAGCATGGTGCAGGAGCAGAAGGACTCGATCACCGGCGCCCGCCGGGAGTCGATCCTCATGAGCCAGGTCGACGCGTCGAAGTTCGGGCTGCGTGACGGAGACGCGTGCATCCTGCGCAGCGATGCCGGCGAGATGCGGGGGACCGTCATGATCGCGCGCGTCAAACCGGGGTCCGTGCAGGTCCACTTTCCCGAGGGCAACGCGCTCATTGCCAACGGCCCGCGCGCCCCCGGCTCGGACATCCCCGACTACAACGCCATCGCCCGCGTCGAGCGAGCATGACATCGCGCCGCAGGCGCGTGATGCAGGTTGCCGCCGGCGGGGTCGTGACATGGCGCAGCGACCAGGTGAGCACCGAGGAACCCCTCGAGATCCGGATCGGGAAGGTGTCGCTTTCGGTGACCATGCGCACCCCGGGGGACGACTTCGACCTGGCAGCCGGATTCCTCATCACCGAGGGCATCGTCGCCGGTGCGGGCGAGATCGATGCGATGCGCATGTGCCCGGATGCCACGGCCGAAACGGGTGAGCTCAACGTCGTCGAGATCAGCCTGTCAGCGGCTGCGGCCTCGCGGACGATCGTGCCCCGCGCGTTCTTCATGACCTCCTCGTGCGGCGTGTGCGGCAAGGCAAGCATCGAGGCGGTGCGCACCAGGTCGGCATGGGAGGTGCGTGATGACCCGTTGCGCGTCTCGCCGGAGGTGTTGCTGAGCCTGCCCGCGGCGCAGCGGTCCGCGCAGCGTCAGTTCTCGCGCACCGGCGGGCTGCACGCCGCGGCGCTCTTCGACCCGGCGGGCGTCCTGCTCTGCGTCCGTGAGGACGTGGGACGCCACAACGCCTTCGACAAGGTGATCGGGTGGGCGGCGACGCAGGGTCTGCTCCCACTTCGATCGCACATGATCCTCGCCTCGGGAAGAGCGAGCTTCGAGCTGACCCAGAAGGCGCTCATGGCCGGGATTCCGCTGCTTGCCGCGGTGTCGGCGCCGTCGAGCCTCGCGGTCGAGCTCGCCACCGAGTCGGGCATGACGCTGATAGGTTTTCTCCGAGGTGAGCAGATGAATGTCTACGCGGGACATGAGCGGATCACGCCGACATGAGCGAGGACCCACAGGCGCGGCACTGGCACGGGGCTGAGATCACGGTGAGCGACAGCCACCGCGGCGTCGACGCCGACGATCGCAGCGGCGATGTGATCGTCGCGCGATTTGCGCTGCTCCCCGCGGACGTGGTTGCGCGCGCGAGCGTCCCAGACGATATCCAGGCGATCAGGGCAGCGGTCAAAGATGCCGCGGCGAAGGCTGATGTGCTCATCCTCACCGGCGGTACCGGGCTGGGGCCCCGCGACGTGACCCCGCAGGCGCTGGAGCCGTTGCTCGACTACCAGGTGCCCGGGATGGCGGAGGCGATGCGCCAGCAGGGGTTGAGCTCGACGCCGAACGCGATGCTCTCCCGTCAGGTGGTCGGCGTCATCGGCTCCTGCCTCGTGCTCTCCCTGCCGGGGAGCCCGCGCGCGGTTGCCGAGTGTCTCGATGCGGTGTGGCCCGCACTCCCGCACGCGCTGGATCTGCTTACCGGCGCCACGCGACACGCTGAGGACGCGCCTGCGGTCTAAGCCTTCTCGGGGCGATCGAGCGACCCGCTCCTGCCGCCCTCCTTGTGGACGAGAGCGACCTCGGTGATCGAAGCCCAGTGATCCACGGCCTTGATCATGTCGATGACGGTGAGCCCGGCGATCGCCACGGCGGTGAGCGCCTCCATCTCGACCCCAGTCGCCCCCTCGACGCGTGCGGTGGCCTCGATCACGATTCCCGGGGTAGCCGATGTATCGAGGCGCAGGTCGACGTCGATGTGACGCAACGCGAGCGGATGGCAGAGGGGGATCAGGTCGGAGGTGCGCTTGGCCCCCATGATGCCGGCGAGCCGGGCGGTGTCGAGCACGCTCCCCTTGGTGATGGTGTCGTCGGCGATCCGCTGCACGGTCTCGGCACTGCAGCTCACCCGTCCGCGCGCGGTCGCGCTTCGCTGCGTGACCGCCTTGTCGCTGATGTCGACCATGCGAGCGCGGCCGGCGGCGTCGATGTGAGTGAGCCGCTGTGCTGTCACGGCGTCGCCGCATCGTCGGGGTCGTGCCGCGCATCCACCCAGCGAGCGCCGTCGGTCCGGTGCTCGCGCTTCCAGACCGGCACCGTGCTCTTGATCAGCTCGAGCGCCTCCTGGCACGCCGGGAACGCCGTGTCCCGGTGCGGTGCGGCGACGACCACCACCACGCTGGCATCGCCGATGAGCAACGACCCGGTTCGGTGCACGATCGTGATCGTGCTGATCCCGCCACGGTCGTACAGCTCGTTGCCGATACGGAGCATCTCGGACTCCGCCATCTCGGCATACGCCTCGTAGTCCATGCGGTGCACCGCGACGCCGTCACTGTGGTCGCGCACCCTGCCGACGAAGGTTGCGACCGCCCCGTCGTGCGACGTCCCCGCGCTCGCGATCACCGACCCGACGTCGATGGGTGCGTCGGTGATCCAGACGCGTACCGCACGCTGAGCATCGCTCCCGCCTGCGACCGGCGGAATGAACGCGATGGTGTCTCCGCCGTGCACGGCGGTCGTCCAGTCACAGTAGTTGAGGTTGCACGCCGCGCGGACCGATTCGGCGTCAACAGCGGCCGCCGGGTGACGGCGGACCAGCTCGTTCCACACCTCCTGCACTGTGGTTCCAGCAACCCGGACCTCTGCCACGCCGACGCGCTCGCGCAGGGGACCGAAGACCAGCACCGTGACCTCATCCACCGTTCAACCCCCGATGTACGACATCTCGATGCGTTCGCCATCGGCAACGCCGAGACCTCGCAACTCGGAGTACCGGTCGTCGCGGCGCTTCCAGCGGTCAGCGATGATGGCGCGCAATTCGTCGTCGCTGGCGCCGGATCGCAACGGTTCGCGCAGGTCGATACCGGTGGTCGCGAACAGGCACGTGAACAGCCTCCCGTCGACGCCGAGCCGCGCCCTGGTGCAGTCACCGCAGAACGGCCGGCTCACCGAGGTGATGACCCCGAGGTCGCCGGCGCCGTCGGCAAATCGGTAGCGCCTCGCGACCACGGCGGGATCGGGCGCATCCTCGATGAGCGGATATACCTTCGACACCCGCTCGAGTATCTCCTCGCCGCTCACCACGTCCGCCATCCGCCAGCCGTTGGTGGCGCCCACATCCATGTACTCGATGCAGCGGAGGCTGAGCCCTTCGCTGCGAGCGAAATCGACCAGGTCGAGCAGGCCGTCCTCGTTGACGCCGCGCTGCACGACACAGTTGAGCTTGATCGGCGCGAGACCTGCCTCGCGCGCCGCCGCGATCCCGTCGAGCACCTCGCCGACGTCGATGCGCGAGTCACTCATGGCCGCGAAGGTCGCCGGGTCGAGCGAGTCGAGGCTCACGGTCACCCGGTGCAACCCTGCGTCGTGCAATCGCGCCGCCCAGCGCCGGAGCAGCGCGCCGTTGGTGGTGAGCGCGATGTCGTGCATCCCGATCGCCGAGATCCCCGCGACGATGTCGACGAGATCCGCGCGCAGCAGGGGCTCGCCACCGGTGAGCCGGATCTTGGTGACGCCGAGCGACTGGAACACGGCGGCGAGTCGCACGATCTCCTGCGCCTCGAGCGCCTCGGCCCGCGGCAGAAAGCGATGGCCCGGCCCGAAGCGCGACTTGGGCATGCAGTACGGACAACGGAAGTTGCACTTGTCGGTGACCGAGATGCGCAGATCGCGCAGCGAGCGGCCGAGTCGATCTGGTCCGATGACCACGCCTGACGGTGCTGTTGCCAGAGTCATCGCAGGGGGATCGCCTCGACGACGGTGCCGGTGGTCACAACTTCGCCGCCGGCTGGGAGCACGAGCAGGCAATCCGCACGCGTCAACGAGTGCAGCATCGACGAACCCTGGTCGCCCGAGCTGAACGCGCATGGCAGGTCGGCGTCGGTATCGCGCAGCACGGCGCGCGCGTAGGTGTCCAGCGCAGCGGGCTTGCTGATGTCCTCGCCGAGACGCACCCGCACCCGCCGTCGATGGAGCTCGTTCGCACCCTGCATGCGCCGGATCACCGGCCGAGCGAAGAGCTCGAACGTCACCGAGCTGCTCACCGGGTTGCCCGGCAGCCCGATGAAGATCGCGTCGCGGATGCTTCCGGTCAGCACCGGCTTGCCCGGGCGCATCGCCACTCGCCAGGTCGAGATGGTTCCCATTGCGGCGACGACCTCACGGACCCAGTCGTGATCGCCGACGCTGACACCGGCGGAGCTGACGATCAGATCGAAACCGGATGCCTGTTCGAGCAGCGAGCGCACCGAGTCCTTGGAGTCCGGGGCGATGCCGAGGAAGGTCGGAATGCCGCCGGCTTCGCGAACCGCGGCGCCGAGCATCGGCGAGTTCGAGTCGACGAGCTGCGCGGGACCGGGTCGCGTGCCCGCCGGCACCAGCTCGTCTCCGGTCGCGATCACCGCGACCCTCGGTCGCGTGCCGACCATGAGGCGGTCGTGACCGAGCGCTGCGGCGACGGCGATGTCGATGCTCGTCACCGCCCGACCGGGCGTGAGCATGGTGTCGCCCGCATGCACGTCGGCGCCGCGTGGCCTCACGCTGGTGCCGGCCGCCGCGGCCACCTCGATGAGGACGGTTGCGCCATCGCGCGCGGTGTCCTCCTGGCGAACAACGGTGTCAGCGCCATCGGGTATCGGTGCGCCGGTCATGATCCGCATCGCGGTCGCGGGTTCCAGGGCGCTCGGCACGGCACCGGCGCGCGATTCGCCGGCGACCCGAAGCCGCACCGGCTGCATGGACGTTGCAGTGGCGATGTCGCTCGCGCGCACCGCATACCCGTCCATCGCCGAATTGTCGAAGCCCGGCAACTCCGACCGCGACGCGACCGGTTCCGCGAGGATCCTCCCCAGCGCGTCCTCGAGATTCGCGGACTCGGCGGGCAGCACACCGACTCCGGCGAGGAGTCGCGTCTGCGCGCTCGTGACTGACTCGAGGTCGGGCGAAACGGCATGCACCAGCGTCATGAAGTCCTCATCCTCTACCCGCAGCGGGATTCTCGACACCCATCATAGTCGGGCTCGCTGTGACGGTCTTCCGAGGCCGCACCCGTTCTCTCCCAACAGCATTTCCGTCCCCCCAATGGACTGGCGTACGCTGTGCACGGAGCGGGTGGACTCATCAGAGAGAGACGTTGCGCTCATAAGCTGGAGGGCCTTGGATGTTCCCTGCCGCATTCGACTACATTGCGCCTAGCGCGCTGGACGAAGTGCTCAGCCTCTTGAGCCGGCACGGCGACGATGCCAAAGTGCTCGCCGGGGGGCAGAGCCTCATCCCACTCCTGAAACTGCGATTTGCGGCGCCGACGATCCTGATCGATATCGGAAGGGTGGATGGACTCGAGGGAATCCGCCGGGAAAACGGGCATGTGCGGATTGGCGCGCGGACCCGTCACCGCGACGTGGAGAGCGCGACCGACCTGCGCGGCACGCTCGACGTGCTGCTCGACGCGGCTCCGCTCATCTCCGATCCGCTGATCCGCAACATGGGCACGGTGGGCGGTTCGATCTGCCACGCGGACCCTGCAGGCGACTGGGGAGCGGTGATGCTCGCGGTCGGAGCGGAGTTCGTGGTCAGGTCGTCCGCGGGTGAGCGAGTGCTCCCGGCCACGGGGTTCTTCCAGGGTCCATTCACCACCGGTCTGCGCGCCGACGAGGTCATGACCGAGATCCGGGTGCCGGTGACGCGGGGACGATCCGGGGGCACCTACCTCAAACTCGAGCGCAAGGTCGGGGACTTCGCGAGCGTCGCCGCCGCCGTGCACCTCGTCCTCGGCGATGACGGTCGCGTGGCGGCAGCCGGCATCGGGCTCTGCGCGGTGGCTGCGCAGAGCACCAAAGCAACCGCCGCGGAGGCTGCGCTCGTGGGCCAGACCCCAAGCGACGACATGATCGCGGAGGCCGCGCGGCTCGCGGCCGGCGCGGCAGAACCGAAAGCCGACATACGGGGAAGCGCGGACTACAAGCGCGATGTCGCGCGCGTCTTCGTGCAGCGCGGGCTGCACACCGCCGTCGCTCGCGCGCAAGGAGCCGCAGCATGAACATCGCGTTCGAGATCAACGGGGCCGAGAAGAGCGTCGACGTCGAGCCGCGCACGCTGCTCGTCGACCTGATCCGCACCAAGCTCGGCATGACCGGCACCCACATCGGTTGTGACACGAGCAACTGCGGCGCCTGCACCGTCCTGCTGGACGGACGGCCGGTGAAATCCTGCACCGTGCTGGCGCCGATGGTCGCGGGGAAGAAGCTCACCACCGTCGAGGGTCTCGCCACGGGCGGCAAGCTCCATGCGATTCAAGAAGGATTCCACGCCGAGCACGGTCTGCAGTGCGGCTTCTGCACCCCGGGCATGATGCTCGTGGGCGCCGCGCTCATCGAGAGCAATCCTCATCCCACCGAGGACGAGATCCGATGGGGCATCAGCGGCAACATCTGCCGCTGCACCGGGTACATGAATATCGTCAAAGCGATTCAGCACGCCGCAGCGGCCACCGTCGCCGGCGGCGCAGGAGCAGCGTGATGGCAGTCGACACGACGGAAGCAGCCGAGGCCGCGCGCCAGGCGATGGGCGGTATCGGGGTTTCGCTCGCCCGCAAAGAGGACGCGCGTTTCATCCACGGCCAGGGCAACTACGTCGACGACGTGGTCCTGCCGGGCATGCTCCACATGGTTGTGGTGCGCAGCCCGCACGCCCACGCACGGATCCGCAGCATCGACAGTAGCGCCGCCATGGCGATCCCCGGCGTGGTAGCGGTGGTCACCGGCGAGCTGCTCGCGCAGCACAAGCTCGCCTGGATGCCGACGCTCTCGGGAGATACGCAGGCGGTGCTCGCCACCGACAAGGTGCGCTTCCAGGGCCAGGAGGTGGCCTGCGTCATCGCCGAGACCAAGTACATCGCCGAGGACGCGGCCGCGCTGGTGAGCGTCGACTACGAACCCCTGCAGGCGGTGACCACCCCGCAGCAGGCGATCGCCTCAGGCGCGCCGGTGATCCGCGACGAGAAAGAGGGTCAGACCGACAACAAGATCTATCACTGGGAGGCGGGCGACAAGGACGCGACCGACGCGGCGTTCGCGAAGGCTGCGAAGGTCGTGAGCCTGTCGACGTTCTACCCGCGCTGCCACCCCTCGCCGCTGGAGACGTGCGGATGCGTCGCCGACCTGAACCCGGTGACCGGCAACGCCACGATCTACATGACCAGCCAGGCGCCGCACGCCCACCGAACCCTGTTCGCGATCGTCGCCGGGCTGCCCGAGGAGAAGATCCGGATCATCTCCCCGGACCTGGGCGGTGGCTTCGGCAACAAGGTGCCGATCTATCCCGGGTATGTTGTGGCGACCGCGGCGTCGCTGCTGATCGGACGTCCTGTGAAGTGGATCGAGGACCGCACCGAGAACCTCATCTCGACGGGCTTCGCGCGCGACTACTACATGGACGGCTCGGTCGCCATCGATGAGAACGGGAAGTTCATCGGGCTTCGTGTGAATCTGCTCAGCGACAACGGGGCGTTCTTCGCGGACGCGCAGCCGAGCAAGTTCAAGGCCGGCCTCTTCCACATCGTGACCGGCTCGTACGATATCCCAGCGGCGCATATCGTCGCGGATGGCGCGTATACGAACAAAGCGCCCGGCGGTGTGGCGTATCGCTGCTCCTTCCGGGTCACCGAGGCGTCGTACTTCATCGAGCGGCTGGTCCAGAGCGCCGCGGTCGAGCTGGGCCAGGACCCGGTGACGACCCGGCTCAACAACTTCATCCAGCCCGAGGCGTTTCCGTATCAGTCTGCGTCGGGTTTCGAGTACGACAGCGGCGACTACCCCAGGGCGATGCAGGTCGCGCTCGACATGCTGGGCTATGCGGACCTCCGCAAGGAGCAGGCCGAGAAGCGCGCCAAGGGCGAGCTGATGGGCATCGGCGTGGCGAGCTTCACCGAGGTGGTCGGCGCCGGCAAGGGCAAGGACTACGACATCGCCGGTCTGCGCATGTTCGACTCCGCGGAGCTGCGCGTGCACCCCACCGGCAAGGCGATCCTCAAGCTCGGCGTGAAATCACAGGGGCAGGGACACGAGACGACGTTCGCGCAGATCGTTGCCGAGGAGCTCGGCATCCCCGCGTCGGACGTCGAGGTGCGTGAAGGCGATACCGACAACACGCCGTTCGGCCTCGGCACCTACGCGTCGCGGTCGACGCCGGTCGGTGGCGCGGCCACCGCGATGGTGTCGCGCAAGCTTCGCGACAAGGGCAAGTTGATCGCCGCGCACCTCTTCGAGGCCGACGCGGCCGACATCGAGTTCGCGCACGGGAAGTACAACGTCAAGGGCTCGCCCGACAACGTCAAGACGATCCAGGACATCGCATTCGCGGCCTACACGAACCTCCCCGATGGGCTCGAGGCCGGGCTCGAGGGCGTGACCTACTACGACCCGCCGAACATGACCTTCCCCTTCGGCACCTACCTGGTCGTGGTCGACATCGACAAGGGCACCGGTCAGGTGAAGGTGCGCCGCATGGTGGCGGTGGACGACTGCGGCGTGCGCATCAACCCGATGATCGTGGAGGGCCAGATCCACGGTGGGCTCACCGAGGGTTTCGGCATCGCATTCATGGAGCTGATCACGTTCGATGACGAGGGCAACTGCATCGGCTCGAACTTCATGGACTATCTGATCCCCACCGCGTGGGAGACGCCGCGCTTCGAGCTCGGTGAGACGGTCACACCGTCGCCGCACCATCCCATCGGTGCCAAGGGCGTCGGCGAGTCGGCGACGGTCGGATCTCCCGCCGCCTATGTCAACGCGGTCATCGACGCGCTCTCGCACCTCGGCATCACCAACATCGACATGCCGGTGACGTCGGACAAGGTGTGGGCGGCGCTGCGCAGCAAAGGGGTGACGGAATAGACGACGCGCTGCTGACCCTGCTGGCCGGGAACGCCGCCGCGGGGCGTGCGTGTGCGCTCGCGACCGTGGTGCGCACCGAGTCGCCGACGTCGGCGCATCCTGGCGACAAGGCGGTGATCACCGCTGACGGCGTGCTCCACGGATGGATCGGTGGGAGCTGCTCGGAGCCCTTGGTGCGCCGCGAGGCGCTGGTGGCGATGAGCGACGGCATGCCCCGGCTCGTGCGCATCCGGCCGGATGATGCAGTGGGCGAAACCCGCACCACGGGGGAGCTGACGGTGGCCACGACGTGCCCGAGCGGCGGGACGCTCGACATCTTCATCGACCCGCACCTGCCCAAACCGCTGCTCGTCGTTATCGGCGAGAGTCCCGCGGCACGGACGCTGCTCGCGCTTGCTCGCGTCGTCGGCTTTCGCACCTGCGGCGTGCATCCGGGCGCCGCATCGGCGGACTTCCCGAGCGCGGATCGGGTCATCGACAGACTCGACCTCGGCGCGCTGCAGGGAGAGACCGACTGCTGGGTCGTCGTCGCCACCATGGGTCACTACGACGACGACGCGCTGGCTGCAGCATTGACGCTCGAAGCGGCAGACATCGCGCTCGTGGCCAGCGTCCGCCGCTCGGCGGCGGTGATCGAAACGCTGCGGGCTCGCGGGATGTCTGAGGTTGTGCTCGGGCGCGTGCGAGCGCCGGCGGGTGAGCGTCGAGCCGGTGCGCAGGAGGAGATCGCGCTCCACGCGCTCGCGGAGGTCGTGGCACTGCGCCACGAACGCATCACTGCGGACCCCGCCCCCCGGCCGTCGGACATCACCGGCTTCGACATAGATCCGGTGTGCGGCATGACCGTCGACACCACGGACGCGGCGCACGTGGCGGTACACGACGGCCGGACGTACTACTTCTGCTGCGCCGCATGCCAGGAGCGGTTTGTCGCCGCGCCGGAGCGCTTTCTGCGCGCACCCACCGGCTGAGTGACCAACGCCGGCGCTTCGGCAGGGGTCATCCTCGCCGCCGGGGCCTCGCGGCGAATGGGCGAGCCCAAGCAGTTGCTCGAGGTGGGAGGGCGGCCCCTGCTCGAGGTGGTCGTCGCCGCGGCGTGCGCCTCGCAGCTCGACGAGGTGGTCGTGGTGCTCGGCGCGCTGGCCGAGGAGATCAAGGCGGCGGTGGACCTCGGGCGGGCGCGTGCGGTCGTCAATCCCGACTACGAGCACGGTCTGAGCACCTCGCTGCGTGCCGGGATCGCGAGCCTCGGCACTGAGGTCTCGCGCGCACTGGTCATCCTCGGCGATCAGCCCGACGTCAACGCGTCGCTGCTGGACCGGCTCCTGGATCTCCAGGAGGCGTCAGGGCTGCCCGCCGCCGCACTGAGCTTCGAGGGACTGCTCCACCCTCCGATGGTGCTGGCCCGAGAGATGTGGTCCGGCCTCGATGCGCTCGGGGGAGACGTCGGCCTGCGCGCGGTCATGCGCGCCCACCCCGAGCTCGTCGCCGCGCTGCCCGCGGAGCGGCCCGGCGGTCACCCGGTGGATATCGATACCCCCGAGGACTTCGAGCAGCTCAAGGGGGAGCCTGACTGAGGCGTCCGGCGAGGCTCAGGGTTCGACCGGGTCCTCGTCGAGCGCGGCCTCGTAGGGTGGAATCCGCCACGCCGCCTCCTTGCCGAGCAGTCCTCCGTGGCCGAGCGATGCCAGATATTCGGCGTCGAGCGAGAGGCCCGCATGGAGGTGGGCAAGGAGCACATCGAGCGCGCTCCGGCGCGAGAACATCCCGCACGACGCGACGCCGATCACCGGTCGCCCGAGCAGCTCGCCGATCCAGTAGCTGCTCCCCGGATGCATCGGCAGCCCGCGGCGGATGGGGGTCGCGCCGGCGGCGATGAGGCTCTGCCAGGTCACCTCCAGGGGATCCACGGAAGCGACGCCGACGGCGAGGACGATGTCGGCGGCGCCGGCGGCCGCGCGGAGTGCGTCCTCCACCTCAGCGGCGTCGTCATCGACGTACCTCACGGGCACGATGGTGCCGCCGTACCAGGCGCTTCGCAGCCCGATGGAGCGCTCGAAGCGCGCCCTCGCCGCGTCGGTGAGCTGCTGGCGCACGATCGCGGTCACGCGCAGGGGGAGGAACGGCAGGACCTCGAGGATGCGGTCACCGTCAGGCGACCCCGCCGCGCGGCGCTCAGCCGCCACCACCGACGAGTTGGCGATAGCGAGCGGGGTGATCTTGACCCCGGCGAGCGTGCGCCCCGCGTCCACCGGGAGGCCGTCGGGCACGGTGAACACGGTCACCCCGTCGACCGCGTTCACCGCTGCGAGTGCCGGGACGTCGACACGGACGAGTCCTCGCGACGCGGATACCAGCCTGACCTGGGACTCCACGGGCGTACGTGCGGTCGTTCCCGGACCGGCTACCGCAACTGCGATCCGGGTTGCGGCGTCGTCCTCGCTGACGTCCCCCTCGTCGAGCCAGAGCAGATGCAGCTCGGGTGGGCGCGCCGTGAGCAGTGTCGCCGCGTCGTCAGGCCCGAGCCGCGCACCCTTGGTCAACACCGACCGCCCGTCTGTGCCGATCACATCGCGACAGAGCACGGCGCCCGACCAGCGCGCCGGAGGACCGTCGACGGCTGAGCCGGCGAGAACCTCCAGCCTCACCCGGCGGACGCGGCGGGCGTGGCGGGCATCGCGGACATCGACCCCGCGTTCCTGCCCCGGCGGACCGCGACGATCTCCGCGAGGATGGCGATCGCGATCTCCTCGGGCGTCGCGGCGCCAAGGTTGAGCCCGACCGGGCTGTGGATCCTGGCGATGGCGGTGTCGTCGAATCCGGCCTCATGGAGCCGCGCCACTCGCTTCGCGTGCGTGCCCCGGCTGCCGATGGCGCCGATGTAGCCGGTCTCCGTACGGAGCAGCGCGGTGAGCGCCGGGTCCTCGAACTTCGGATCGTGGGCGAGGCAGACGGCGGCGTCGCGCGGTCCGAGATCGAACCCGGGCATGGCCTCATCCGGCCAGGCGTTCACCAGGCGGTCGGCGTTCGGGATGCGCTCGGCGTTGTTGAACGCGGTGCGTGGGTCCACGACTGAAACGGTGAAGCCCGCCGCGACGGCCATCGTGACCAGCGGGATCGCGATATGGACAGCGCCGATGACCACCAGTTGCGGCGCGGGAACGATCGGGTCGACGAACACCCGCACGCCCGCGATCTCCTCGACGCCTGGCAGACCCGAGGCAAGTCGCGGGCGAGCGGCGGTGATCGTCGCCGCGGACGTGGCCGCGCCGCCCAGGCTGCCGATCAGACCTCCTCCCGAAGTCGCGGCGGCGCGGCTGCCTGCGTACTCACCGTCGAGCGCGGTCAGCAGCGCGACCGGGCGCGAGGTCTCGATGGCGGTGCGTACCGCCTCGATGACCGGGTCCGAGCCGTCGCTTTCCAGCGTCTCGACGAAGATGTCGACCTCGCCGCCGCACGACAGCCCGACGGCCCAGCCCATCTCGTCGCTGATCCCGTAGTGGAGCAACCGAGGGGGTGCGTCGCCCTCGATGGTCGCCTGGGCCTCGAGCACGACCGCCGATTCGAGACAGCCGCCGCTCACCGATCCCGCCATCCGCCCATCGCGACTCACCAGTAGGCGTGCCCCCATCGGGCGTGGGGTCGAGCCCGAGGTCCCGACAACGGTTGCGATCGCGACCAGCGGATCGCTCTCGCTCCATTCAGTCAGGGTGGGAAGCAGATCTCGCATGTCCTGAGTATCCGCCGATTCGGGCGGCCGTCACAAGCCGGAAGTCGGACCGGCGGCGCACAATGCCCGGAGTGCAAATCGAGAATTCCTTCGCCGTCAAGGCCCCGCCCGACCGGGTGTACGAGTTCCTGCTCGACGTCAACAACGTGGTCAGCTGCGTTCCCGGCGCCGAGCTCTCCGAGCTGGTGGATCCGAACACGTTCACCGGCAAGGTGCGGATCAAGGTCGGCCCCGTGACCGTCAGCTACAACGGCATCGCGCGCATCACCGCGCGAGACGCCGCGACGCGAACCGCCACCCTCGAAGCCGAGGGCAAGGAGACCACTGGATCGGGATCTGCCCAGGCGTCCACGGTCATATCGGTCGGGGTCGATGGTGACGGGTCGACGGTGACCCTCGCGACTGACTTCACGGTCGTCGGCCGCGTCGCTCAATTCGGGCGGGGAATCATGGAGGACGTGTCGCGGCACCTGATCGCCCAGGCCGCGGAGTGCATCCAGTCGAAGCTCGAGGGTCCTCCGCCAGGCGCGTCGCTGCCACCCGGCGGGGCCGCCGCCGGCAGCGATCCGGGTTCGGCAGCCCAGGCCAATTCCCCATCGCCTTCCTCGTCGTCTGCGCCGGCGGCGCTCGACGCCTTCGCACTCGGGCGCGCGGTTGCCAAAGAGCGCCTCAGCCGTCTGAAGGTCAAACCCCAAGCGGTCGGCATGGCGTTCGCCGGGCTTGCCAGCCTCCTGCTGCTGCGCCGCGTCAGGCGAGCGCGGCGCCGCCGCCGCGCGAAGACCGGCTGACCCGTCGCGGGAGTTCGGCGAGGAGCCTGCCGAGCACGTCGAGCGCCTCGACGCTGTGCGCGCTCAGGAAGTCGTCGCAGTAGGGGAGCGCCGCCGCCATCCCGCGGGTCTCGGGCTGATACGCGCTGCTGCCGAGCAGCGGGTTGAGCCAGATCAAGCGGTGGCAACTGCGCCGTAGCCGGGCCATCTCCCGGCCCAGCTGGTCGGGATCGCCGCGGTCCCAGCCGTCGCTGATGATCAGCACGACGGCGCCGTGACCGAGCACTCGACGTGCGTGCACGCGCTGGAAGGTGTGCAGCGCATCGGCGATCCGCGTGCCGCCACCGATGTCGTGGACCTGTCCGGCGACGTGGTCGAGCGCGGAGTCGATATCCCCATGCCGCAGCAGGTGCGTAATTCTAGTCAGGTGTGTCGAAAACGCGAAGGTCTCGACACGCTCGCGCCGGCTGATCGCATGCGCGAAGACGAGCAGGTGCCGCGAGTAGCGATCCATGGAGCCACTGACGTCGCAGAGGATGACGATGGGACGGCGTTTGGTTCGCGAGCTGGCGCGGGCGAGCTGCGGCGCGTCGCCACCCTGACGGGCGGCGGATCGCATTGTCCGGCGCATCTCCACCGATCCACGGCGATCAGCGCGGAGACGCCGCGTCCTCCGCTCGGCGACGCGCCAGGGAGCCTGGCGGAGCAGGCGTCGAACCGAGGCCAGCTCATCCCAGCTCATGTCGCGGAAGTCGCGCTGGCGGAGGAGCTCCTCCGCGCTGTACCCGGCGCTCGATGCCGGAGGTCCATCGACCTCGCGGGCAACAGCGGGCGCCGCCATGTCGAGTGCGTTCATCCAGGCCTTCGCCTGTCTGGGATCGAGCGCCAGCGGGCGGCTGCGTCCCGGTATGGACCCGGCATGGCCCTCGCCTCCCGGCCGGGAGAAGAAAAGATCGAACGCTGCATCGAACACCGCACCCTCCTCCCGGCGGGTCACGAACACGGCGCGAAGCGCGAACCTGACCTCATCCGGCCTGGAGAGGTCGATCGCGAGCAGGGCCGCGCACGCGTCCCGCACCCGCTCCGGCCCGGTGGTGAGCCCGGCGTCGCGGAGCAGGCGCGCAAAGAGCGTGACGCTCTCGACCGGGTCCGGGGCGCGCCCGATCACGATCGTGCGTGCTCGGCGATGGCCTCCTCGCTGCGCTCGAGATCCTCCTGGTGCTTGATCGCGGCGCCCATGGTCTCGCGCAACGCGGCCGGGGTCGCCTCGGTGTGGCCCAGTGCGGCGAGCGCCCTCGCCCAATCAACGGTTTCTGCCACTCCTGGCACTTTGTAGAGGTCGAGACCGCGCAGCTTCTGGGTCACCTCGGTGACCTGGCGCCCGAGCCGTTCCGAGACCTCCGGCGCGCGGACGCGCACGATCGCGACCTCACGCTCGAGGTCGGGGTAGTCGATCCAGTGATACAGGCAGCGCCGCTTGAGCGCATCGTGCACCTCGCGGGTGCGATTCCCGGTGAGGATGACCAGTGGTGGTCGCGCGGCACGGATCGTCCCCAGCTCGGGGATGCTGATCGCGAAGTCTGCGAGGATCTCGAGCAGGAACGCCTCGAATTCCTCGTCGGACCTGTCGATCTCGTCGATGAGCAGGACCGGTGGCACCGGGTCGTCATTGTCGATCGCGTCGAGCAGCGGGCGGCGAAGCAGGAACTCCGGGCCGAACACGTCGTGCTCGGCGCGAACCCGGTCCTCGCCCTCGCCGAGCAGCCGGATGTGGAGCAGCTGGCGCGCGTAGTTCCACTCGTAGGCGGCGTGGGCGAGGTCGATCCCCTCGTAGCACTGCAGCCGTATCAGCCGCGCTCCGAGCCCCGCGGCGAGCGCACGGGCGGCCTCGGTCTTGCCCACCCCCGCCTCTCCCTCGAGGAAGAGCGGCTTGCTGATCCGCATCGCCACCAGGATCGCGGTGGCGAGACGCCGGTCGCAGAGGTAATCGTGTGCCCCAAGAAGATCGACGACCGCATCGACGGAAGCCGGCTGCGCGGCATCGGCCGGGGTGTGCATGCAGTCAGCCTGACGGGTCCCCGGTGCGCGGGTCAAGCCGCGTGCTGCGAACGTGGAATGCTCGGTCAGACCGCGTAGACGTCGATCTCGGTCGCCTTGACCACCGCGAAGACGTCGCCCCCATCGGCGAGCCGCAGCTCGGCTGCCGCCGCGGGGGTGACCTCGGCGACCAGCGGGACCGCGCCGTCGAGTCGGATCCGCCAGCGGTCACCCTCGGGGTCGACACCGGCGACGCGGCAGCGCAGCACGTTGCGCGGGCTGCCGTCCGGGGCATTGCGGTACAGCGCCACCGCGCGTGGCTGGATGGTCGCGAGCACCGGCCCGGTCGCATCGCTTGCCACTGCCAGCGCGGACCCGTCCACGAGCACGAGCGCGCCTGCGGACAGAGAGCCGTGGAGCAGATTCAACCCGGCCATCCGCGCCACCCAGGGTGACCGAGGTCGGGCGGTCACATCGGCGAATTGCCCTTCCTGCGTGACCCGCCCGGCTTCGAGCACCACGACCCGTTCGGCGAGCGACGCGGCCTCGAGCGGATCGTGGGTCACGAGGACGCGGACCCCCGGGTACGTCGACAGATGCTCGCGCAGCGCGCGTCGGAGCTCGAGACGGCCTGAGGCGTCTACCGCCGCCAGCGGTTCGTCGAGCAGCAGCACCCGCGGCTCGGTGACGAGGACCCGCGCCAGCGCCGCCCGCTGCGACTGACCGCCACTGAGGGCCGACGGGCGGCTCGACGAGTGGCCTCCAAGCTCCACGCGCTCGAGCCATTGGCGCGCCTTCGCATTCGCGGTGCTCCGGTCTACGCCACGGGCGCGCAGACCGAAGGCGACATTGTCGAGCACGCTCAGATGCGGGAACAGCCCATGGTCCTGGAAGACGAAGCCGATGCCACGCGACTCCGGGGTCATCGAAACCCCGGCGTCGGTGTCCTCGAGCACCGATCCGCCGACTTCGATGCGCCCCGCGTCGATCGGTATCAGTCCCGCGATGGCCCGCAGCAGGGTCGTCTTGCCTGCCCCGTTGGGTCCGAGCACCGCGACCGTCATGTTGGACTCGACGGTCAGGTCGCACTCGAGGTGCAGGCTGCCCGCATCGGTGCGGACTCGCGCGCGCAGAGTCACCGGAGCGCACCGAGCCAGCGGTCACGGAGCACCACCAGCACGAGGATCGATATGGCAAGCAGCAGGAGCGAGAGGGTGATCGCCATGCCGACCTGTCCCGAGCCCTCGAACGAGCTGTAGGCGGCGATCGGCAACGTCTCAGTGGTGCCGGGGTAGCTTCCCGCGAAGGTGATCGTGGCTCCGAACTCACCGAGGGCGCGCGCCCAGCAGAGCGCCGCGCCGGCCGCGATCGAGGGGGCAGCGAGCGGCATGGTCACCCGCCAGAAACGCCGCCACGGCCGGGCGCCGAGAGTTGCGGCGACCTCCTCGAAATGGTCGTCTCGCTGGCGCAGGCCAGCCTCGACGGTGATGACCAGGAACGGAAACGCCACGAAAGCCTCGGCGATCGCCGCACCGGCGGTGCTGAAGGGAAGCACGATCCCGAAGTGCTCCAGCACCGCTCCGATCGGCGTGCTCCTGCCGAACGCCGTCTGCAGGGCGATGCCACCCACGACAGGTGGCAGCACCAGCGGCAGCATCACCAGCCCGCGGACGACACGGCGGCCGGGGATTGACGTCCGGCCGAGCAGGTACGCGAGCGGCACGCCGATGACGAGCGAGATCGCCACCGCGATCAGCGAGCACTCCAGTGAGAGGCGCAGCGCGGTGAGCACGTCGGTCGACACCAGCTCCGACGGCAGGTTGCTCCAGTCGACATTGGCGAGCAGTCCGATCAGCGGAAGCGCGATGAAGAGCAATGCCACCGCGGCCGGGATGAGGAGACCGAGGAGTGGGCGTCGTGTGACGCCGCGATTCATGCTGCCGGCGGTGGGAGGAATCCGGCGGTCCGCAACTCAGCCTGGACGTCGCCGGAGACCGCAGATGTGATGAACGCCTGCGCAACCGCCGTGTTGGTGCTTGCCTTGACAACTGCGATCTCGTAGGTGCCGACCTTGTTCTGCGCGTCAGGGATTGGTACGCCCGTGACCTTGCCGCCGGCGCTGATCACATCGGTGACGAACACCAGCGCCGCATCAGCGTTGCCCGACTCCACCTGTCGCACCACCTCGGCGTCGTCGAGCTGGAGTGACTTCGGGGTCAGCTGCAACCCTGCCTTGGTGAGCACCTCCTGTGCGTACTGGCCAACCGGCACGCTCGGGTCCCCGATCACCACGGAGACGGCGGGGTTGACGAGGTCGGCAAGGGTCTTGATGCTCTTCGGATTGCCCGGCGCAACAATGATCTCGAGCTTGTTCTGACAGAATTTTTCGGGCGTGTTGACGAGTCCCTTTGCGACGAGCTGCGCCATCGTCGTCGTGTTCGCGGTGGCGATGACGTCCGCCGGAGCGCCGTTGATGATCTGGGTCACGAGAGATTGCGAGCCGGCGAATGAGTACTTCGCGGTGAATCCCGGGTGGTCCAGTTCGAGGCCCTTTTCGGCGGTGTTGAACGCAGAGGTCAGGGAGGACGCCGCAAAAACGGTGATCGATCCGCTGAGCGGGTCCGGTGTCGCGGAAGGCCCAGCGGTGGTAGCGGCACCGCATGCGGCGAGCGCCAGCACTGCGACCACTGCGGGCGCCAGCCTGCGTGGACCCATGCGCATGATCACTTGCTCCTCGATTGTGCGTCGGTCGCAGGGGGCGGCAGTTCGATGACCACGTTGGTCGCCTTCACCGAGGCGACCGCGAGCATTCCCGGCGTCAGTCCCAGCTCATCGACGGCTTCGCGACTGATCAACGAGCTGATCCGAAACGGGCCGGCCTGGAGCTTGACGTGGGCCATGACGCCGTCCTTGACCACGTCGGTGACCAGCCCGACGAAGTGATTGCGGGCGGACTCGGTCACCGCGACGGTCGGATGGTGGCTGGCCAGCTCGACCGCGAACTTCGCCAGGGCGACGCCCTCGATCAGCCGGTGACCCCCGGCGGTGCGCACCGTTGCGATGCGGCCTCCGTCCGCCCAGCGGCGCACGGTGTCGACGCTGACCCCGAGCAACTCGGCGGCCTGCCCCATCTTGTAGGTGCTCATGGGCGCGACATTAGCGCACAAGCGGCCTTCTTCTCAACCATGGCTTGCGATTGCGACCTTTCCATTGACCACCCAAATGGCGCGTCAGCCGCCGCGAGCCCGGCGTATGCTCGCGGCGTGATCGCGCATCGGCGGGTGAGGCTCGCAGCGTCGGCGAGCGTCTTGCTTGCGTTCATCGGACTCTGGATCGCTCATACGCTCGAATACCTGCGCGTCTGGGGCGGGGCGGGGATCGTGGGCTCGATCACCAATCCCGTTCACGCCTACATGCTCCCGCTGCTGGGGGTGCTCGCCGTCCTCGGCGCGCTCTACGGTCTGCGCCTCTGGCGCGCGTGGCAGGCGCTGAACGACCGCCTCGAACGTGCCGTGCTGGGGCTGCGCAGCGTCTGGCGCGGGCAGGACTCGACCGCCTCCGCCCCACCGACGCTGCCGTCACCAGTAGCGCGACTTGCGGCGATCTGGCTGCCGCTGGCGAGCGCGCAGCTGGTCCTCTACCTCATCCAGGAGAACGTCGAGGCGATCGCGCGCGCGCAACCGGCTCCTGGCCTTGGGGCGGTCACGGGAATCCACTGGGCGGCGCCGCTCGTCCACCTCTACGTGTCCTTCCTGCTTGCCTGCGGAACGCGCATTTGCCAGGTTTTGCTCCATCGCCGCGAGGTCGTCGTCGCTCGAGTCGAGGCGTTGCTCCGCGTCGCGGTCAGGCACCGTCGGAGCGCACCATCCGCGGTCGTCGCCGGCGCTCATGACCCGATCGCGTCGCCGCTCGACCGTTTGGGCCGGCACCTCTGGCGGAGGCCGCCACCCCTGCTCCTCG
>DAITPY010000002.1:0-26225 GCA_036833315.1 Candidatus Dormiibacterota bacterium | reverse complement strand
GGGGCCGCCGCCGGGCTCCCCCTGACTGCGGGCGCGCATGCGCTGCCGCAGAGTGCGACCCCTGCCGAGGGCGCCGAGGTCCAGACCGCGCCGAAGGTGGTGGAGATCACCTTCGGCGAGATCCCAGATCCCAGGCTCTCCAGCATCACCGTGATCAACAGCTCGGGCGTCAACGTCGACGCGGGCTCGACGGTTGTTGTGCCCGGGCACCCGCTCGAGCTGGAGGTGCCGCTCACATCCATCGGCGATGGCGTGTACACGGTGACCTGGAAAACCGTGTCGGAAGCGGACGGCCACCTTGCCACCGGCGCGTACGCGTTCGGCGTCGGCATGTCCGCGGCCGGGGCGAGCACGCGCGCGGGCAAGTCGGTGGTGTCGCCACCGCCTTCGATCCTGGCGGTGGCCGGCCGCTGGCTCTTCTTCATCGGACTGATGGGCATCATCGGCGTCGCCTCGACGTGCCTGATCGCGCTGCGTGCGATTCCGAGATTCACCTCTCGGGTGCTGCTCGCGATGTGGGTCGCCGCGGCGCTGGGCGTCGCCGCCCTCATCGAGGCTGAGCGTGAGGCGGCGGGCATCGGCTTCGGAGCGCTGCTCTCGACGTCGCTTGGGGCGACCGCGCTCGAGCGAATCGTCGCCGTCGTCGTGACCGGTCTCGGGGCCGCAGCCACCCACACCGCGAGCCCGACCGCAGCGCGAGCGGGCGTGGCGGTGGCGGGGATCGGCGCGGCCGCCTCGGCGTGGGTCGATGTCGCCGCGAGCCACGCCGGCGCGCAGGCGCCGGTTGCGGCGAATCTCGTCATCCAGTGGGCTCACATCGTTGCGGCCGGCGTCTGGATCGGCGGCCTGCTCGTGCTCATCCTCGCTGTGCGCGGTGAGCCGTCCGAGGTCAAAGCACGAGCGGTGCGCCGTTTCTCGGCGACAGCGGGGGTGGCAATCGCAGTGGTGGCGTTGACCGGCACCTTCAGAGCCGTCATCGAGATCGGCTCGATCGACAAGCTCTTCGGGACCGCGTTCGGTTTGCTCGTCCTCGTCAAAGCGGGACTCTTCGTGGTCCTCGCCGGCCTCGGTGCGGTGAATCGCTTCGGCAATGTGCCCCGCGCCTTGAGCGTGCTGCACGGCCTGCGCAGGGTCGCGTCGACCGAGGTCGTCATCGGCGCCGCGGTCGTGCTCGTGGCCGCGACACTCGTCAACGTTGCGCCGCCGGTCGCGTCGTCGATCGCGGTGTCGTCGGCGCACCAGAGCCGGCTGGTGGCAACAGGGAGTGACTTCGCAACCACCGTCAAAGTCCGGTTGACGGTATCGCCGGGGAGTGCGGGGTTCGACAGCTTCAATCTTCGTGTCACCGACTACGACA
Source organism: Candidatus Dormiibacterota bacterium (assembly GCA_036833315.1). Taxonomy (GTDB): domain Bacteria; phylum Chloroflexota; class Dormibacteria; order Aeolococcales; family Aeolococcaceae; genus Palsa-851. The sequence continues at coordinate 24,868 of DAITPY010000002.1, read as the reverse complement.
CCGGCGCGACGGTGCACGCGCGCTCGGTGCAGCTCGAGTTCACGCAGCCATTTCGCCCCCAGCTGGGCCAATCGACGCTGACCCTCGATCGCCAACCCGACGGCAGCTTCGCCGCACGCGGCGGCAATCTCTCCATCGCAGGGATCTGGGAGGTCGCGGCGATCATCGAGAACGCCCAGAGCTCGACCGAGGTGCATCTCCGGGTGACGACCCTGACGCCCACGCCGCTGGTCACCGCGACACGATTCAGCGGATTACCGACGCTGTACTCGATCCACCTGCAGAACGGCTGGCTCGCGCAGGTGTACCTCGATCCTGACAAAGCCGGCGCGGACGAGTTCCATGTGACGTTCTTCACGAACTCGAACGAGACCAGCGAGCTCCAGATCTCGTCGGCGACGATCGGCATGACCACAGCGCGTGGCGCGCCCGCCATCCTGGTGAGCCGGAGACTCGACCCGATCGGCCACTTCGTGGCCGACGCGGCCGTGCCGCCGGGGACAACCCGATTCGACATCCTGGCCACGACCGAGTCGGGTCAGGCGATCGCCAGCTACATCCTGCTCACGCCGGGCGCATGATGCATGACGGCGTGCCGCCAATCGGATGCGCAGGAGGTGTGAGCCATGAGTGGGGCTGGTCAGACGAGCAAGGTGCTCGGCGCCGAGGATCTCGCTGATCCGTTGCGACGGGGCTGGAGCCTGGAGGACGGCAAGCTCGTCAAGTCATTCACGTTCCCGGACTTCGTGTCAGCGGTTGCGTTCGTCGACCGGCTCACGGTCGTCGCCGAAGCACAGAACCACCATCCCGACCTCCTGGTCGGTTGGGGCAAGGTGACCGCACAGCTGTGGAGTCATGACTCCGGCGGTATCACCGCGCGCGACGTGCGCCTCGCACACGCACTCGACGAGCTCTAGAGCCGCCGCTCAGCGCAACGAGGAGCTGATCAACTCCGCGATCATCGCGGGGTTTTCCAGGTATGGAAGGTGCGCCACGCCGGGCAGCACATGATGCTGTGCATCGGGAAGCCAGTCGCACAATTCCTTGGACCGCGAAACCACGAATGGGAGATCCAGGTCACCGCAGGCGACGGTCACCGGCACCGCGATCTCCTCGAGTCGTGACCATGCCGCGAGCCCGCTCTTGCCCGACTCCTCGGGCATCTCGTTCTTCAGGGCGACTGCATTCATCTCGAGTGCGAGTGTGCGCACCGGCCCTGAGACGCGACCCTCGGGAGCGCTCGGCCCATCGAGCCACAGCCACATCTCGATGCGATTGAGCTCGTCGATGTCGCCCGATGTCTGCGCTGCCTCCCAGAGCTGCACCAGACGTTCGGTGTCGCCGTCCACCTCCGTCGGCTCGGGTGCGCCACTCACGGAAGGCGCCAGCAGAACGAGGCCTGCGACACGATCCGGGTGGGAGAGAGCAGCGTCGATCGCGAGCTCGCCGCCCATGGAGCTTCCCACCAGCCAGACCGGACCCGTCGCCACTTGATCGAGGACGGCTCGCAAGTCGTCGAGGTGCGTGAAACCGTAGGTGACCGCGGTCGTCTCGCCGTACCCACGCATGTCATAGGCGACCACGCTGGTGCGAGGTTGGAGCGCCTCGGCGACTCCTCGCCAGCTGCGCCGGTCGGCCACACCGGCATGGAGCAGGACCACCGGCTGGCCGTCGCCCGGCCAGCGCTCGGCGGCGAGCATCGCGGTGCCGCGATCCACGCTGAACTTCTCGGATGGCACCCGCCCATTCTGACCGCCTCCGGCGAACCCGCGTGGAACGGGCCTCGGCGCGCGTGTGGGCAGCTGGGCGATCGTCCCTATCGCGACGGCGCGGGCTGCTCGCCCACGCTGAGCTCGCGCCGGGCGGTGACCAGGTCGGGGCGTGACTTGATCAGGACCGGGAGGGTCTCGACGAGCGCCTCCTGGGTGACATCGACGTGGCCGAGCGCCATGAGCGCCCGCGCCCAGTCGATCGACTCACCGATCGACGGCGTCTTGCGCAGGTCGAGTCGGCGTGCGGCGCGCACCACGCGCGCGACCTGGCGGGCCAGGCGATCCTCGATGCCGGGGATGCGGGCGAGCAGAATCTCGCGCTCGCGATCGAGGCTCGGATAGTCGAGCGCAAGGTAGAGGCAGCGCCGGCGCAGAGCCTCGCTGAGCTCGCGCGTGTTGTTGCTGGTGAGCACCACGAGCGGGCGCCGGCTGCCCACCACGGTGCCGAGCTCGGGGATGGTGACCTGGAACTCCGCGAGCACCTCGAGCAGGAGCGCCTCGGTCTCCACCTCCACGCGGTCGACCTCGTCGATGAGCAGCACCACGTCATCGACGGCCCGGATCGCAGCGAGCAGCGGACGCTCGAGCAGGAACGGCTCGCTGAAGATGTCGGCCTCGACGTCCTTCCAGTCACCGGCGGCATCGGGAGCGCCGCCGCTCGCCTGGATGCGCATGAGCTGCTTGCGATAGTTCCATTCGTACAGCGCGCGGCTCTCGTCGAGCCCCTCGTAGCACTGAAGACGCAGCAACCGCGAATTCGTGATGGCGGCGAGGGTTTTGGCGAGCTCGGTCTTGCCGACACCGGCAGGACCTTCGACGAGCACCGGCTTCTCGAGCCGGTCGGCGAGGAACACCACCGAGGCGATCGAGTCGTCGGCCAGATAGCCGGTGGTGGCCAGCCGTTCGAGGACATCCGAGGGGTCGCGAAAGCGTTCAGCCACCGACGTCGGCCAGCATGGTCATCTGCAGCAGAGCGGCCTCGTCGGCTGCGCCGGCGTGACGACTCGGACTGCGACCGAAGAATGCGTCGTCGAGCATCTGGCGAACCGCCGCCACGTCGGTGACAAGCGGATCGTCGCGGCTCGCCTCCACAATCCGGCGCGCAGCTTCGTCGAGGCCGTCCTCGAGCATGCCCAAAGCGGACAGCGCGACGGGCAGATGCAGCCGATGCAGGAGCGCGAACAGCGCGTCGGGAGGATCCGCATCGTCCAGGATCCGAGCGGCGGCCAGCATCGCGTCCGGCGCATGCGGAGCAACCAGCGCGGTGGAGTGGGGGAGCACCGCGGCGTGGGTTTCGGCGTGCGGTAACCGCCAGCCCCCGCCGAGCACGTGGCACGTCCGGTGGTGCACCGCAATGCCTGCCTGGGCGAGGGCGACACCCGCGAGGCACGCGCCGATCAGGTTGCCGGCGTGGCCGTCGGCGTCGTACGCATCCGCGACGACGCGTGGGAGTCCGTGCACGAGCCTCCGACCCCCTTCAATGGCGAGCGTCTCGGTGATCGGATTGGCTCCGGCGGACCACAGTGCCTCGAGGCAGTGAGCCAGCGCGTTCATCCCGGACGCGCCGGCCAGTCGCGTCGGCATCCCCATGCACAAGTCCGGGTCATAGATCACCGTGCGAGGGAGAACGCGGATGTCGAACGCCGTGTGCTTGCGCCCGTCGGTGGTGCGCCCCCAGATGGCCGTCATCTCCGAGCCCGAATAGGTGGTCGGTACGGCGAGGAGCGGCAGATCGCAGGTCACCGCGATCACCTTCCCCAGGCCGGTTGTGGAACCACCCCCGATCGTCACCACCACGTCGGCGCCGGCCTCGCGCGCCGTGTCCGTCGCCGCGGTCGCGATGTCGGCCGGGATGTGCTGCGCCGAGCCGCCGACCTCACCCACGACGAGATCCCCCAAAGCGTCGCGCAACCGAGTGAACGGCACCCGCGTCGACGTGCCGCCGCCGACGAGCAGCACGCGGTGGCGCTCCAGACGCGCAACCTCATCGCGCGCGACCTGCAGGGCGCCGGGAGCGAACACCACCCGCGAGGGCAGCGCCGGCCAGGTGAATCGCTGCGTCACCGCTCCGGGCCCGGACGGGGATACCAGACGGGCAGTTCCGCGTCGACGTTCACCCACACCGACTTGGGCTGGGTGTACTCGTGCATCGCCTCGAAGCCCATCTCCCTGCCATATCCGGAGCCACGCACGCCACCGAACGGGGATGCGGGGGAGACTCGCTTGTACGCGTTGATCCACACCATCCCCGTGTGCAGCAGTTGGGCCATCCGGTGCGCTCGCGAGACGTCACGCGTCCAGAGCCCGCCTCCGAGGCCATACTCGGTCGAGTTGGCGATCGCCAGTGCCTCGTTGTCGTCGGAGAACGTGGTGACGACGACGAATGGACCGAACACCTCCTCGCGACTCACTCTCGCGTCGGAACGCGCGCGGACCACCGTCGGCTTGACGTAGTACCCGTCCGCAAGTGCCGGCGTGCTCGGCGCCTCACCGCCGCAGAGGATCTCGCCTCCCTCGGCGCGGGCAACCTCGACGTACGCGAGGACGCGATCACGATGGAGTTGCGAGGTCAGCGGGCCCATCTCGGTCGCCATGTCGAGTGGATCACCGAGGCGGATATTGGTTGCCACGCTGAGGAAGTCATCGAGAAAGCGATCCGCGATGCGCTCGTGGAGGAGGAGCCGCGATCCGGCGATGCATGCCTGACCCTGGTTGTGGAAGATCGCGAATGCGGACCCGTTCACGGCCTGGGTGATGTCCGCATCCTCGAACACGATGTTCGCGCCCTTGCCTCCCAGCTCGAGGTGCAGCCGTTTCAGGCTGGCCGCGCTGCCTTCGACGAGACGCCGGCCGGTGGCCGTCGACCCGGTGAACGACAGCTTGCGGATGCGCGGATGGGTGGCGATGGCCCAACCTGCGGGGTCGCCATAGCCGGGGACGATGTTGACCACGCCGTCCGGCACGCCGGCTTCCTGCAAGAGTTCTGCGACGCGGAGCGTGCTGAGCGGCGTGAGCTCACTCGGCTTCATCACAACCGTGTTGCCGGCAGCGAGTGCGGGGCCGAGCTTCCAGCTCGTGAACATGAGCGGAAAATTCCAGGGGACGATCTGGCCGACGACACCGATGGGCTCGCGCAGCAGGTAGTTGAGGAAACCGCGCTCGGTGGGGATCACCGAGCCCTCGTGCTTGTCGGCCATGCCGCCGAAATAGCGGAACGTCGCCGCGGTTCGCGGGACGTCGAGGCGCGTCGAATCGCGCAGCGGATGGCCGGTGTCGATGGACTCGAGGCGCGCGAGCTCGGGCGCTTCGGCCTCGATCCGATCGGCAAGACGGAGCAGGATCCTGCCGCGTTCGGACGCGGGCGTCGCCGCCCATGCCGGGAATGCGCGCTCAGCGGCGTCAACCGCGCGGTCCACATCGGCGGCCCGCGCCTCGGCGATGCGCGTAATCGTCGACCCGTCATGCGGGTCGAGAACCTCGATCTCTCCTCCCGCCTCCGCATCCACCCATTGGCCGTCGATGAACAGGCGCGTCCTGAGCCGGTTGGGGTCGAGGCGCGCTCGTGAGGACAGTTGCACGTCGAGCGCCATGGAGGCCTCGGTCAGAAATCCACGGGGTGGCTGGGCAGCTTGCCGGTCGCGTACAGGTCGGGGAGCGCGGGGTCCGCGTTCTCCCACACCAGCAGCATCGCTCGCTTGGGTGCGTACCCCTGATGGCGGATGTTCGCCGGCATCGACGAGACGTCGCCGGGCTTCATGACCACCCGGGTGCGCGCCGCACCGGTGTCGCGGTCCTCCACCGCCCAGATGATCTCATCGCTCAACATCACGAACCATTCGACGCGGTCGTTGCCGTGGATGATGGGCAGGATGTACTCCTCGGTCGTGGGACAGTACAGGCTGTCCTTGCAGACGCTCACCACCGACGGGTTCCAGGTGACGTCCGAACGCGACAGGTAGGCGTAGAGGTTGAAGGCTTTCACCTCGGCCTCGAACCCGGGCTCGGCGTGGATCTCGGGCAGATCCTGGCCGACGTCGGCGAACATCCGGTTGATCGGGTGGGTCTCGTCGGTGCGGACCACCTCGTCGTCGTCGCAGCTCACCATGCGCTTGGCGGTGACCCGGCGCCGGGTCACGGCCGCGATGTTGTCGCCATTCTTTTCACCAAACGCGGAGCCGGTCTCCTCGGGTGAGGCGAACGGGTCGAAGGCCGCGTTGGTCCAGTTGGCGAGGATGTGCTCGAAGGTCGCCTTGATGTGGTCGGACTGGAAGTTCTCGACGTGGTCCATCTCCGCCTTCCGGTAGGCGTCGTTGTAGCGCCCGGCGAAGAGGTCGACGTTGCCGTAGTGGTTGACGGTGCCCACCACGCCGTCGAAGTTGACGATGCCGTAGAAGAAGTTCCAGGCAACGTCGCGCTGCATCGCTCGCAGGAAGGCGTCCACCGACATCACGTGGCTCCCGGTCGGCCACTTGATGTACACGAAGTATTCGTCGCGCTTGAAGGTGAACTCACCAAGGGTGAAGTCGACATAGCCGTGCGCGTTCGGCTCGCTGGCGATGACGGTGGCGTCCATGAGTAGGGTCATATCGGTATCCGGCTCCTGATGACGTGTGCCGCGATCAATGGATCTGGCAGATCTCTCCCCATCGATAGATTGTCCCCTCGCCCTCGATCGTCTGCAGCAGGATGACCGACGGCGTGGCGGCGCTGAAGCGGTAGGCGGAGTGTGCAGGCAGGAGACTCATGTGCCCGCGGCGCGCGACGATCGTGCCCATGCGCGGCCCGGCCGGGTCGTGGCCGAGTTGCACCGATCCCTGCGTGGACTCCGGCGGCTCCTCATCCGGAGCGAGGCGATGCAGGGTGACCTCGACCTCGCCATCCATCACCAGGGCGAACTCGTCGTGCGCCGTGCTGCGCCATTCTGACTCGCCCTCGGCACGGATGGCTTCGAGCACGTACTGGCGGTTCTTGCCCACTGCGACCTTCTCGTATGGACGCGAGTGCGCGGCCACGTCGAAGACGTTCGAGAACGTGTAGCGCTTGGGATCGTCATCGATGATTTCGACCCCGCCCTTCTCATAGTTGTCCAGCGAGCCGAAACGGGTGACGTAGGTCGGCACGTTGCTCCTTACCCTCTGCTGCAGTCAGTGAATCGATGCGTTCGGTACGCGAACGCTCTGTCGCACAAACGAACATCGTCAGGCTACGCTCCTGATGAGGACATGTCCAGCGCGGGCGCGCGTATTCCGGCCGATTCCTGCGTCATCCGCGCCCGCCCCAACCGGCCGGTGCGCCCGGGTCCGGCGACCGCGGTGCCCCAGGCCTGAGTCCTGCCAGTGCGTCGGCTCGCAACGCCGACACCTGGGCGATGACGTCGGGCAGGTCAGGTGTCGAGGGCAGGCGCAGGCGCAGCTCCGACATGCCGGCCGCGCGCAGTGCGGCGACTGTCTGCTGACAGTGCTCCAGGGTGCCGACGAGACCTGGCGTGTCACGAGCTGCCGCCGCCAGCTCCGGATCGTTGTCGAGGCGGGCGTGCGCCTCGGTGTCGGTTCGCCCGGGAGATGCGGGTAGGCACACTGCCGCCCGACCCGCGAACGACCTCAGCATCTCGATGAGTGCATCCAGGCTGGCCGGGCCGAACACCGGCACGCCGCCGGCGGCGGTGATGGCTTCGGCCGAGGCAAGGTCCTGGGCGTCGGCCGAGATCTCCTCAGCGGCTGGCTCAGCGGCAAAGGCCGCAGCAATCGCCTGCGCCGGCACCATCGCGCTCCCGCGCAACCACACCATCGCGCCTCCCGGGATCGGCAGGGCAGCATCGTCGACCACCCACCCGATCCGCATACCCAGCGCACCCGCCTCCCCAGGCGATGGCTCGCCCGCCGGCAACCACACGGCGTCCCATCCGGCTCGCGCGGCGAGGATCGGGATCGGTGGGAGGGCAGGAGAGGCGCGCGGAGCGAGGAGACCGAGCAGCAGCGGATGGGCAGGGCCTGAAGACATGGCGGCGATCTTGACACTCGGATTTCGGCTCCGGCGCAGAATCCGGGCATGCCTGGATCTGATGTCCTCGGCGGCGTTGTCCTGCGGATGACTTTGGCGCTGCGCCAAGCCGGTGTCCCCGTCTCGACCGGCGAGGCCGTCGACGCCGCACGTGCCCTCGAGGTCATGGACGCGGGAGAGAAGGGTCAGGTTCGGGCGGCGCTGCGCGCGACGCTCGTCAAGCGTGAGCGCGATGTGGATACCTTCGAGCGCGCATTTGATGCTGTGACGCACGCGATCGGCGCCGGCCCGGCGCGGATGAACGCGGTGTCAACTGGTCCACCGAGCGCGTCTGCCGGCGGCAGTGTCACAGGCGACCCTGACGCTGCGATGACATCGCTCCTCGAGGATCTGGTCACCGCGCTTCGCAATGACGACACCGAGGCGCTACGGTCGCTCGCGGCTCTGGCCGTGGATGTGTTTGGTGGCATCGGACTCGCCTCGCAGGACTCGGAAAGGGCCTTGCTCTATCGCATCCTTCGCGGCCTCGACCTTGCCAGGATCCTGCAACGGGCCATCCGCGCCCAGGACGTCGATGCTGAGGATACCGAGGTGCTTCGCGCTCTGGGCGGCGCAGAGATATCGGCGCGCGCGGATGCCTTCCGCCGGCTTCTCGCCAGGGAGCTGCGCAGACGGCTGGACGAGAAGGACTTCAGAGATGGCATTGGACTCACGGCACCGACGAGTGAACCTGAGGATCTGCCGATTCTCGGCGCCAGCCCATCCGACCTTGCGGCGATGCAGCGAGCCCTGCGACCCCTCGCGCGCAAACTCGCTGTTCGAGGTGCACGCCGCATCCGGTTGACGCACCACGGCCGCCTCGACGTGCGTCACACCATCCGGAAATCGCTCTCCACGGGTGGCCTGCCACTCGAACCGGCGTGGCGCCGACCGCGGACCACGCGCCCCGAGTTGGTGGTGCTCTGCGATGTGAGCGGATCGGTCGCCGAGTTCGCCCGATTCACACTCGCGTTGATGAGCGCGATGAGCAGCGAGTTCTCGGCGATGCGCTGCTTCGCTTTCGTCGACGGCGTCGACGAGGTCACGAGCATCGTTGCCGAGTCCGGTGGCGCGCTCATGCCCGGCCACGTGCTTGCCCGCACCGACGTCGTGTGGCACGACGGCCACAGCGACTACGGACGGGTCTTCCAGCAGTTCGCCGGGCGTTTCTCGCACGTGTTGACCCCGCGCGCCAGCCTCGTCATCACCGGGGATGCCAGAAGCAACCACCGTGCACCCAACGCGGTGGGGCTGGCGTCCATTGCGCGCACCGTCCGCGAGGTCCACTGGCTCAACCCCGAGCCCAAGGACCGCTGGAATACCGGGGACTCAATCATGGATCACTACGCGCGGAGCTGCGATTCGGTGCACGAGGTGCGCACGCTGCGCCAGCTCGAGATGGCGGCGCTGGAGATCGCGGTCGGGCTGCGGCGCGCCTGAGGCCCGCTCCCCGGCTCCCTGCCATCTTCACGGCCTCACCGCATCCCGGAGTCACGGATGCCATGGTCTTCTCAGGCTGGTGACAGCCGGGTCGCTGTCTGCTGAGCGGCTCGAGGCGGCGGATAGAGTGACCTCATGTTCGAGTGGACGGTTGTCGGCGTGTGGGTCGCCGCGGTGGCAATGCTTGCAACCGCGCTGTTCACGTGGCTGGCATATCAGCATGGCCGAACCGTTTCGGGACGGCGCAAGCCCATCGTGATCAAGCCATCGAAGGGGAGAGAGGTCTGGGTCACCTACCCGCTGAGCACGTACGATCCCGATGAGCGGCCGAGGACTGCATGGGTTCGTATCTTCAACCAGTCCGCGGTTGCGCAGAGTTTCGTCATCGACTCAGCTGAGTCGGTGGTGCTCGCACCGAAGATGAAGGGTGTCCCACCCTTCTTTCGCTATCAGACGATCGATTTCCCACCGAACCAGGGCGGCAATGTGTCGCTCGTGGTCAGCCACGCGTATGGCGAGTGGCCCGACGACATCGATCCCATCACGGGAGAGACACGCGAGCCGTACCGGCTTCGCATCGTCGGAGAGACGAAGAGCGGACGACGGAGCAAGTGGGAGGGTTGGGTGCATCTCCAGGATCCTTCGTGGCAGCCTCATGGCGAGGAGCGCATCCTGTCGACGATCGGCGAATTCGTGGGAGTTCGCTGAAACACCCGGGAGGAAGCCGTTCTCTTGAAGGTGTCAACCAGGAGGTGGCGGGCTCTTCATGGTTGGGAATGAAATTGACGTGATGCGCGAGAGAACGTAGAAGCCGACCGCGAACAGTGCCAGCGCCACTGCCGTTCGGGACAGCACTCCGCCCGTGGTCAATTCGACCACCCCTGCCACCAGGAACAGCGTGAAGCTAACGACGATGCAGAAGTCTCTGAATGTCATGGTTGCATGAACCTCAAGCGCGCCACTGTCGGCTTGCCCTCCCCACCTCGTGGAGAAGAATCCCGAGGTCGCGCAGCTTACTCAGATGGACGATTGCTCACCGCTCGGACCCATGAGGCGCTGCGCCAGATCCCTGATTCGCAGTCGAAAAAATGGTCAGCCGACGGGGAGATTCGAACTCCCGGCCAGCGGTTTACGAAACCGCTGCTCTACCACTGAGCTACGTCGGCGGGGCGTCTAGCCTACCAAGGCCTCGGAGGTCCACCGCACCGGTCGCTCCAGAAACTGGCTGATCGACACGACCTCGCGGTCTATCCCCGCCTCGACCCGACCGGAGAGCGCCACAAACGGGATGACCGTGAGTTCGAAACCGGATCCACTGGCATCCAGTCGCCACCCTGCCACGATCCAGCCATCGACGCAGATCACGGGACGTATCCAGCCTCCCCCGCCCTGATGGATCCACGCCTCAGCAGCTGCATCGCCAACCTGCTCGCGCCGTCGGTAGCCAAGCAGGAAGGTGTCGAAGTGACCGAGCAGGCGGACGACCGGCCGGCTGGATCGCGGTTCCGGGGCAACCGGTCCGAGCGTCCAGAGCCCTGGGATCGGACCGGGAAAGCCAACCATTCCTGCTCCGACCCCCGCCATTCCCGCCTTGGCCAGGCCAGACGGCAGACCCGACCACGCGGCGAAGTCAACCACCGACGCGGGTCCGTATGCCGCCAGGTAGCGGCGCGCGAGCTCGACCAGGGCAGTCTCACCACGCGGTCCGTCCGATGCAGGCACCCAGTCGTCGAGCATCACGAAGCTGTCGTCGCGCCCCATGCGCGGTCCCGAGCAGATGACTCCGAGGGTCGCGGCGTGGAAGAGCAGATGGATCAACACTTGCCCGACCGGTTCGTTGATCACGCGCGACGCCACCAGACGCTCACGCAACTGCCGGCGCGCAAGCGGGCCGTGCGCGAGCGCCTTGCGCAGCACCTCGACACCGCGTTGACAGGTCGCGTCGTCGAGGCCGAGACCAACGCGTCGGCTCGCAGCGAGCCGATTGCTGTTGGGACCGAGCACGCTGAGCATCCAGCGCAGGTCGTCGGCAGCGCAGAGATGCAAGGTGCCGCGCATCAGCCACGTCCGCACCACCGCGCGCTCCTGCTCGAACGCACGATCCACCGCGCCTGCTGTGAGCCCGACGCTGCGCACCCGCAGTTGATGTCGCGCAGCATCGAACGACTGCGCCTGGACAGCACAAATCGCCCGTGTGATCGCAGCCGGGTCGGGCCCGAGACGTGTCGCATCGGTCAGCCGCTGTGCGCGCATCCGTGCCAAACGCAGTGGCCGGGCAGACGGATGGCTCATGCGGAGGGATACCGGTCGACGGCGATCACCAATCAGAAGTAGTCGGGCATCCAGGGCATGCCGCCCGCAATGAGGCCATCCATCACTTGCAGGGCCGCCGGGTCACCCTCGATGAGGCCGAGCACTCCGGCGTATTGCGCGCGCAGCGTGCTCGAATACCACGCCGACAGTGCGCCGATGCCGCACCGGACCGCACCGCCGCCACCCTGGCTCACCCGCCCCGCGCCGTCCTCGACCTCGAGCACCACCCGTTCGATACCGGTGACCGGGTCGGTCACCTCCAACTCGACCCGTCCCGCAGCGCCCGCCGGCCAGCCACGCGTGCTCATCGCAGTGTCGAGGTCGACGATGCGCTGCATCCACGGGATGAATGAGCTCACCTCGACATCTCGCTGCGGCTCCGAGAGCAGGAAGAGCAACGGTGATACCTCCGGCGTCGTCGAGTGCACGAAGACCACGTCGGAACTCTGCGACTCGTGACCGCCGAGGAAGCCGAGCAGTCCTCGAAGCGAGTCGGTCGTCGAGGCAACGAACTCGTGGACCCGGAGCAGGACCCCTGAGCCCGGCTGACGCGCGGTCTCATAGCGCACGTAGCCCGTGAGCACGTCGTCCTCATACCATCCGTACTCGGAGCGCAGGACCGCGGGGTCGACCGTGTTCCACTCCACCTCGAGCCACCAGTCCGGACGGTCGAGCGGTCCGTCCCACCGTACGAGGTAGCTCCGGCGCATTGCCTCGATTGCCGCGCGGTCGGGGTTGGCGCGCACCGCACCGGCGCCGGTGAGTGCGCTCAACGCACGCGTGCGCACGGCTTGCCGAAATGTCTGCGCGCAGACCTCCCATCCCCACCGCCGGTAGAGCCGCACCGTGGCAGCGAACAGCGGCGCAACCGCTGCACCAGCATCGCGCGCCGAAGCGACGCAGTCCCGCATCAGCGCCCCGGCCACGCCGCGCCGGCGCCAGGCTGGATGGACGACGACAGCGGAGATGCCCTGGGCGGGCACCGAACGCCCACCGAAGAACTCGCCGGCGGGCAGCATGATGTAGCCGCCCACGACCTCACCGCCGATGCGCGCGAGGCGCAACGTGGTGTGCGGCGTGGCAGCCATGATCCAGCGCACGTTGTCCTCGGGACGACCGGCGAACGACTCGGCATCAACCTCGGCGAAGCGCCTGCGCTCGGTGTCATCGCGGGCGTCCGAGATCTCAACGTCCTTGGCGGCCTCAATCATCAAGCGCCCGAGTGTACTCGCGGTCTCCGGAGCCTCCGAACCTTAACCAAAACCGGCCCGACGGCTGTGCTACGTTGATCGCGCGCTTCGCGCAGCTTGGTGGCGAGATGGAGGACCTGCAATGGCGGAAACAGCGACTGTCGCGATTGGCGAGCCCGGCTGGATCGATCTGACCAGTTCCGACGCCGCCGCGGCACACGAGTTCTACACCGCGCTCTTCGGATGGACGGTCGACGTCGTCCCGGACCCGCAGGCGGGCGGCTACGGGATGTTCAAGCTGGGTGGCAAGGAGGTTGCCGGGGTCGGCCCGCGCATGAACGACCAGCAGCCCAGCGCATGGATGGTGTACGTCCTGGTCGACGATGCCGCCGCTGCGGCGGCCAAGGTCAAGGACGCCGGCGGCACCGTGATCGCCGAGCCGTTCGACGTCATGGGCGCGGGGACGATGGGCATTGTCACCGATCCCTCCGGCGCCGTCATCGGGCTCTGGCAGCCCGGGACGCACCATGGCTTCGAGCTCAAGGGCGTGCCCGGCAGCTACTGCTGGGCGGAGCTCAACTCCCGGGACCTGCCGGCGGGCACCCAGTTCTACCGGAGCGTCTTCGGATGGGGCGCCGACGAGGTCCCCGGCATGGCGTACACGCAGTTCAAGCTCGGCGACGAGCTCATCGGAGGCGGGATGGCTGCGGGCGCGGACACACCGGCGAACGCCCCCTCGACCTGGCTCGTCTACTTCGCTGTCGCCGACACCGACGCCACGGTCGCCAAGCTCACCCAGCTCGGTGGGGGCGTGCACCATGCCCCTGAGGACATCCCCGGTGTCGGGCGTTTCGCGGTCGTCCACGATCCGCAGGGTGCCGTTTTCGGGCTTCTCCAGAACACCCAGATGCCGGCGTCCTGACCGCCGCCCCGACGGGAGCGGGCACAGAGTCGGGATACCCTTTATTCCATGGACGCCGTGAGCGCCCCCGTGGGGCCTGACCAGACTCGCCTCGACGCGTACGACCACGCGACCGTGGAAACACGCTGGCGGCGCATCTGGGATGAGCGCGGGGACTACCGGACCCAGCTCGACGACCCCGAGCGCCCCTTCTACAACCTGATGATGTTCCCGTACCCCTCTGCCGAGGGCCTGCACGTGGGACACATCATCCCGTTCGCCGGCGGCGACATCTACGGCCGCTGGCGCCGGCTCATGGGCGACACGGTCTTCGAGCCCATGGGCTTCGACGCCTTCGGGATCCATTCCGAGAACTACGCGATGAAGATCGGCCAGCACCCGGCGGTGGTGATGCGTCGCGCCGTCGCCAATTTCCGCGAGAACCAGCTCGCGCGCATCGGCTCGATGTTCGACTGGAGTCACCAGGTCAACACCGCCGATCCCGCCTACTACCGATGGACGCAGTGGCTGTTCGTGCAGTTGTTCAATGCCGGCCTCATCGAGTGGCGCGAGGGCGCCGTCAACTGGTGCCCGTCGTGCCTCACCGTGCTCGCTGACGAACAGGTCGAGCAGGGACGCTGCGAGCGCTGCCACACGGTGGTCCAGACCCGCTACCTGCGCCAGTGGTGGATCAAGATCACCCGCTACGCGCAGGAGTTGCTCGACGCCCTCGACACGCTGGACTGGTCGGAATCGACGAAGACGATGCAGCGGAACTGGATCGGGCGGAGCGAAGGCGCGACCATCCTCTTCGACCTCGTCGGCTGCAAGCGCAAGGACGTGACCGTGTTCACGACGCGTCCCGACACGCTGTTCGGAGCGACGTTTCTCGTCATCGGCGCCGACCATCCGGAGCTCGAGGAGTTCGTGCCTCCGGACCGGATCGGGAGCGTGAACGCCTGGCGCAACAAGTTCCCGCCGACGGCGGGCGAACCGGACTTCTCGGTCGGGATGGAGTTGGGGTCATACGCGATCCATCCACTGACCGGAGCGCGTCTGCCCGTCTGGGCCGCGCCCTACGTGCTCGGCGGCTACGGGACCGGTGCGATCATGGCGGTCCCGGCGCACGACTCGCGGGACTGGGCGTTTGCGCGTGCGAACCAGCTGCCGATCGTCGACGTCATCAGCGGTGGCAGCAGCACCGAGGCCGCGTACGCCGGCTCCGGCGTGATGACCAACAGCGGAGAGTTCGACGGCTTGACGTCCGAGGAGGGCGGACGCCGCATCGTCGAGCGGCTCAGCGCATCGCGTCGTGGGGAAACCAGCGTGCAGTACAAGTTGCGCGACTGGCTCATCTCGCGGCAGCGCTACTGGGGTCCGCCGATCCCGATCATCCACTGCCCCAAGGACGGCCCGGTCGCGGTGCCGGAAGAAGACCTCCCGGTGCTCCTGCCCGAGGTGGAGGACTTCCGCCCGCGCGGCACGGGTGTGTCGCCGCTCGCGATGGTGGAGGAGTGGGTCAACGTTCCCTGCCCGAAGTGCGGCGAGCCCGCCCGGCGGGAGACCGACGTCAGCGACACCTTTCTCGACTCCTCCTGGTATTTCCTCCGCTACCCGTCGACCGACTTCGACGACATCGCCTTCGACAAGGAGCGCACCGACACGTGGCTGCCGGTCGACATGTACATCGGCGGCAACGAGCACGCGGTGCGCCATCTGCTCTACGCGCGCTTCGTCATGCGCGCGCTCCACGCGATGGGTCTTGTCCCTGCGCCCGAACCGTTCACGCGCTTCCGTGCGCACGGCATGATCATCATGGACGGCGCGAAGATGTCGAAGAGCCGCGGCAACGTGCTCAACCCCGACGAGTACATCGACAGGTACGGGGCGGACACGGTTCGCCTCTTCATGATGTACCTCGGTCCCTACACGCTCGGCGGCGATTTCCGCGACAAGGGCATCGCCGGCATGACGCGGTTCATCAATCGCACCTGGCGCGCCACCCAGCTGGCCACTGGCGCCGACGTCGACGACGACGTGAAGGAGCGGCGCCGTCATCGCCTGGTCAAGCAGGTGGGTGGCGATATCGCCGAGCTCCGCTACAACACCGCAATTGCACTCCTCATGGAGTTCGCGCGCGACCTCGACCACGAGGCATCGGCGGGCACCGGACGTCGTATCGACGCGGAGACGCTGCTCAAACTGCTCGCGCCCTTCGCCCCGTTCGTCACCGAGGAGCTCTGGGATCGCCTCGGGCACGACACGTCAGTGCACGAGCGTGGAACGTGGCCGGCCTACGACGAGGCGGTTGCGGCCCCGCAGCGGGCGACGATCGCAATCACCGTCAACGGCAAACGGCGGGCCGAGCTCGAGGTCGATGCGGGGACACCCGAGCGAGCTCTGAGCGAGCAGGCGTTGGCCCATCCACGGGTCGTGGAACTCCTCGGCGGCCGAACCCCGCGAGCCGTGATCGCTGTCGTCGACCGCATCGTCAACATCGTCACCGCCTGACCTCGAGGCGCATCGGCACGTGCTCGATGCCGTCCTCGATCCAGTGCTCGCCGCGTTCCTCGAAGCCGAAGCCCGAGTACCAGGCGACGAGATACGCCTGTGCGCTGAGCACCACGAGCGGGCCTGAGAGTTCGATCGCTCGGCGCACGAGCGCGCTCGAGTGTCCGCGTCTGCGAGCGTCGGGATGGGTGGCCACGCGCCCGATGCGATGACCGGCATCGTCCTCGTCGATGAGACGCAGCGTGCTCACGACCCGCCCCGCATCGTCCTCGGTCCAGATATGCATGGTTCGCGGCGCGGCGTCGAGCGCGTCGATGTCCTGATACACGCACTGCTGCTCGACGACGAAGACCGCCTGACGTACCGCCAGAATGCCGAGCAGCGCGCGCGGGGTCAGCTCGTCGAGGTGCGCCGCATGGACCCGCGCCGCGCTCGGGTGGTTCAGCTCGCGGCCTGCGGAGTGACTGCCGATGTGCAGAACGAGCAGCGGTGCGCGGCGACCGGGATCACGCTCAGGCACTCCGGGCACGCGCGCGTCGTCGAACCGACGGGCTTGCTCAATCGCGCCTGAATCCGGGTGTATGGCAGAACGAAGAAGAAGTACACGCCGACAGCGATCAGCACAAAGGTGATCAGCGCGGTGAGGAACGTCCCGTACTTGATGTCGCTGCCATTGATGGTGAGGACGAGGGTGTCGAAGTTGGGCTTGCCGAATGGGATCGCGATGATCGGGTTGACCACGTTGACGACCAGCGCTGTCACCACCGCGCTGAACGCGACGCCGATGACGACGGCGACCGCGAGCTGCACGACATTGCCCTGATTGAGAAACTCACGAAAGCCTTTCAACACGCGTCCTCCTGTCCCAGAATCTACGTGGAATGCGTCGCGGCTGCCCCGAGCCCTGACGGGCTGAGCATGGTGACACAGACGCCGGTCCAACAGCGAGTGCTGCGGGCTGTGTATCCATCCGGGTCGGGTGGCGCGGGATCGCCCGGTTGGAACACGTACCAAACGTTGGGGGCGTTCGACGAGGCCATCGGCATCGCTCTGAGCACTGCGCTTGCTGGATACACGGCGGTGCCCCAGTACCACGGCACGACGGTCGCCATCGAGCGCGTCCGCGCGTCGACGGCGTTGTCGCCGTAATAGAGGACCAGGAGGTATTCGCTCGGATAGGCGGCGATGACGTCATGTGGACCGACCACCCGCTCCAGGTCGGCAATCGCCGCCGGCGTGTCCGGATTGGTGACGGTCGTGACCGTGGCGAGTGTGACGAGGGCCAGAACTGCGGCAGCGCCGGCGGCGACCCGGCGCCAGGGAAGGGTTGCCAGGCCCGCCCCGACCAGCGGGAACGCGGGCGCCCAGGCTGCGCCCAGATAACGCCCATCCTCCAACGGGTGCCAGAAGCTCACCAGCACCATGATCGCGACCGCGACCGCCGCCGACAATCCGAGCAATGACGCCGCCTGCACGCCCCTGGCCTCCAGGCTCCGACGACGTACCACCAGCGCGACCAGCGCGATGACGCCGGCCACGATGCACGCGCCCTCGAGAGTTCGCAGCACAACATATCCGGTCACCCAGGAGTTGACCGGCGACCCGATGAAGAACTGCACCAGGCCGCCGGAGAGGCTGACGACGTTCAGCTTCGGCACCCAGAAGCCACCGGCGCCATGGCTGAGCTGGGTCCTGGCGACGACCACCCAGGGTGCGAGGCTCGCCACCGTCGCGGCGCTGAGCCCGGCGACCAGGACGGTGGTGCCGAAGTGGCGCCGGCGGGACAGCACCGCCACCGCGACCACCTGCCCAAGGACCGCGAAGAGGGCGAAGTACACCGTGTACACGGCGAGGATCGATACCCCGACGTAGAGTGCCCAACGCAGCACCGAAGGCCGCTCCAACGCGCGCAACAGGCACAGCGTCGAGCCGAGCACCAGCGCGGTTGCGAGTATGTACATGCGCGCGTCGAGTGAGCTCACCGCGAGCACGGGAGCGACTGCGCCGATCACCGCCGCCCAGATGCCGCCTGCGTCGCCGGCGACCCGGCGTCCGAGCGCCGCCATGATCGGGATCGCCGCGGCTCCCGCAAGTACCGGGACGAGCCGGAGCGCCACCGGACTGGTCGACACGATGGCGACCGCGCGCTCGAGCAGATAGAACAGCGGTGGCGCGCTGTCGTGGCGGACCACGTCGAGCATCGAACCCAGTGACCGCTGCACCGCCAGCGCCGTGAACGCCTCGTCGCGCCAGAGCGGCTGGTAGCCCAGCAGGGCGAGCCTCCAGGCAAGCCCGACCGCCGTGATCAGCCAGATCCTTCCTGCGTACCCGCGCATGTCGGCTCCCACGATAGATCCGCGTCCCGGTCCCGGTGATGGCTGAGGTTCAGCCGTTTGGGGAGACACCGGGCTGGGGGATCACCGCGAACGCAACCGGATTGCCGAAGGGGTCTCTCCCGACCACCTGCGCGCCGGTCGCGAGGGCCGAGCCCACCGCAGCCGCGATGTCGGCTCGCGACCGGGCGACGATCAGCGAATAGACGGCGGGATTGGCGACCGGTCGCATCGGCGCGACGATGGTGGGCAGCCGGCCGGCGTCGAGGAACTGCACGTCCATCGCGTCGTAGTCGTCGAGGATGAGCAGCGTCGACGGGCCACCGCCGGTGGCGTTGTCGACGGCAGCACTCGCGAGCGCGACATCGGCGAACGTGAATGGGGCATAGCGATATCCAATCGGCCGGTTCACATATGTCACCGCCGACGCGACTCCCACGCCCGCGACCGCGGCGGCGCAGACGGTCCATCCGGCGGCCGTCACCGTCGAGCGGCTCGGGGCGCCGAAGCGCGAGGCCAGACGCCGTGCGATCAGCACCACCTCGACGCAGCCGAGGCCGACGCAAGCCGCGACGTACGGCTCGAGCCCCAGGGAACGAAGGAAATGCGGTGCGAACCCTTCTGTGGCGAGCAGCGGGGGGATCAGGAACACCACGAGCCCCAGCAGCACGAGCACATGAGCGTGGTCGGCGCGATGTCGCCAGCAGCGCCAGATGCCGAGCCCGAAGAGCACGAACAGCAACGGCCCGAGCAGCGGCAGCGCAGACACGTCGTGGCGCTCGTTCGGGTCGCCGGTGACGAGGAACATGCCAACCGTGCGCAGCGCGTGCACCGGAAAACTTTCCGCGGACCCGGAGTCGGCGTTGAACACGGATACCGCCGCGGCGCGGCCGAAATATCCGCTCGCGTCGGTGATCGCCGTGTAGATCATCGGCGCGGCGACCACGACGAAGGCGACGCCTGCCCAGGTCAGGGTGGGGCGCAGTCGCGCGAACCGCTCGCGGTCGCGGGCGCGCATTGACAGCACCCAGACGATGGCGAGCACGGGGAGCAATTTCAGCGGTTGGTAGGTCCAGAATCCGAGCGCGCAGACGGCGCCCGCGGCGATTGCGGTGCCACGGGTCGTCCGGTCGCCCCAGCGCAACAGGACGCCAAGAGCGGCGGCCCCCACCACGACGGTGAGGATGTTCCGGAACCCGTCGCGGGAGACCGCGATCATCCACAGTGATCCGGCGGCCCAGAGCATCGCGATCAGTGCCGGGCCGCGTCCGAACCGGCGGATGGCCAGATAGGTCGCGATGACGCCGAGAACGCCAACCCCCGCGGCCGTCCCCCGCAGGGTCAGGACCGACGAGCCGAGGACCCGGAACACGGCCGCGACGATGTACGCGTAGAGGGCTTCGCGTCCGCCGTCACTGTTGAAGAAGACCGGGTGGTACCCCGGGATGGCGAGGAGGTTCTGGGCGCTGATTCCCTCCGCCGCCTCATCGGGGAACAGTCCACCGGGCTGGGTGTTGAGGGCCCAGAAGCGGGCGACGATCGCGGCGAGGGTGATCAGGACGGCGGCCGTAGCCTCGACTGCGGTCGCCGTCCCGAGGCGCCATGCGACGCCCGTTATGCGACTGATCCGGCCCCCGTCAACTCGAGGCTGGATCGATGCAGGAGGGTCCTGGTCGCCGAGATCCGGCAGGCCAGCATCTCCAGAACGTCATCGAGCTGGTCCCGCAGGGCGGTCTCCAGCTCGATGGGATGGTTGTCGATCTCCCGCAGCAGCGCCGACAACCGGAGCGCTTTCTGATCGATCTTCGCAACGACCTCCTGCGGGGCAGCGGTCGTCGCGGTCAAGTGATTCGGCTCCATCCAGATCCTCCGTGTGCGGTAGGCGGATGCCGTCAAGAGTAGGCAGCGGCGCTCGGCTTGTCCAGCGACCGTTCGGTCACGCGGAGCCGAAGAAGCGGCGGAGTTCCTGGCTCCGCCGCTTTGGCGTATCAGTGGTAGTGCGAGTTCAGTTCGAGGCGACGAGGTCTCCGATCGTCGCTTTTGGAACAAATGGCGTGTTTGCGACGAAGCATACGGAGTCCGGGTGCCCGACGGCAAGCGGGAGCGGCTATCGGCTCAGGCCGGGGTCCAGGGCGATGACTAGGCGGGTGGGCGGGACTCGGCCTCGCGCAGCATTCCGCAGACCCGGAGCAACAGCTTGTATGCCATCTCTGGATGCTCGATGAGCAAGGGCTTGAACTCCCACGACATCATCGAGAGCAATCGCATGGGTGTCTCCGCAATCACCGATGCGGTGCGGGGTCCGCCGTCGATCAGGCTGATATCGCCGAAGCTATCGCCGGGCCCCAGCTCGCGGAGCTTCCGGCCGTTTCTCGTCACACGCGCGCGGCCCGCGAGAATGAGGTGGAATCCCACGCCTTTCGCCCCTTCACGAATGATCTCGTCACCCGCGGCGTGCTCGATCTCCTTTGAGCGGCGCGCAACCTCCCCGACGTCCTTCTTGGACAGTCCCTCGAACAACCGAGCGGCCTTCAACATTTCGACCGCGCCCCGATCCGACATCTCGCGACCCTCAAATTTCCGTAGCCGGCCCAGCGCTCGCGCGAGCATACACCGGCGAAGTGGCGTTTTCGGGCCGGCCGCGGCGCCGGATCGCCGGCATCTCTAGCCTTCTGCTACTTGCTTCAGACCTTCGAGAACGGGTCCCCAGTTGTTCTCCGCCATGCTCTCCGCTTCTTCATGACTCGCGTTGTTGTCCTGCTTGACGGTGAGGTCGGTCGTTCCGTCGCGCTCAGCCAGCTCATACGTCACCGTGTGATAGTTCTCAGGCTTGTCTTCACTGCCGCCCATCGGACTCCAGTGCGTCATCTTGAGCAGGGTTTGCGGCTGGACCTCGAGCACCGTGCCCTTGTCCTCGTAGGGCTGGCCTTTCCATTCGCCTTTCCAGGTGATCGGGCTGCCCACACCCCAGTCGGTCTCCATGTTGGTGCCGTGCATGTACTGCTTGACCTTCTGCGGATCGACCAATGCCTGCCAAACCGATGCGCGCGGCGCATGTATGGTGATCTGCTTCTCGGCGATAAACGATCCTGTCATCCCTCGTTCCTCGCGTTGAGTCGGTCACTCTCACCGACCTCTGGTCATCAATTATCGTGCGGCGTCCCATGACGCGACCTGTCGGCCTGGTTTCGCGGGCTGCTACTCATTCCGAAAGGTCAGGGAATAGCCGCGCCCTGGCCGATTGACCAGATCACACGGGATCTCGAGCCGCGCAAGGATTTTCCTGAGCCGGAGCACGTAATTGCGGACCTCCTCTGGGAACAGCGCCGCGTCCGACCAGGCCAGGCCCGTGATCTGTGCCGCGGTGTAGAAGCGGTGGGGATGATCGAGAAGGAATTGCAGGAGCTCGAATTCTCGGTGCGTCAGCGTGGCCTCGCGCCCCTTGTGGCGTACGACACGGCCGTTCGGGTCGAGCCAGAGACCCTGGAGTTGCCAGACCCGCTGGTACCAGAGGTCCAACCGAGCGTAGTAGCCGGCCATCTGGGCCTCGATGAAGCGGACATCCTCGTCGGCGGCGATCTGAGCCACCGGATGCAGTTTGGGTAACTCGCGCTCGACCCGATCGAGCAAGCCGAGCTTGAAGCGGATCAGATCGTCGTAGATGCTCATCCAATGACGCGCGTCTTCCCAGTGCTCGGTCTCGAGGTCCTCTCCCTCGAGCGGGCGTGTGACCGGCTTGGCACGTTCCATCGTCATATTCGTGACTCTATCGACTCTGTTGCTGATCTTCTTACGCCGTGGGGTGTATCAGAAGTCCATGACCCCACAGGAGGCTGCCCAGGCCAGACCCGACATCGTCGCCGCGACCAGGGGCGGCGACGACTCGCTGGGTATGGAGGGCGAGGCGGACCTCGCCTCCGCCACGCTCGAGCAAGCGCTCTTCTGGCGGAACATCTATACCGAGATCCTCGCCATGGAGGAATCGGTCCTCACACGCATCCGCCAGCTCATGGCCGCTCAGTCACCGGAGGCGCGGCGCGAAGTCGAGTTGACCAACGTGCCGGTGGTCGTCGCTCAGGCGGAACGATTTCGATCACGGCTTGGATTCTGGGAATCCGCATGCCGGCGCATCGATGGTCAGGTCGATGTTGCCGAGCTTGTTACGCCGTAGCAGCCAAGATGGATGGATGACACGGACGGGAGGACGCATGAGCTCTGCACCGTCGGGTAACGACACCCTGAAAGTTCGACAGGCGTACCTACGGAGACGTCGCTCGCGCCAAGCCGGCACCTGGCACCGCACCGCGGTCTCGGTTGTTCTGGCGGCAGCCGCCGGTTGTCTGTGCATCGCCGGGTTCACCGTCTTCGTCTTCGGATCCTGATCACGTCTCGCAATCCGCCGGATCACGGAACGACGCGGGTACCGAATACCTGTTACGGCAATTGTTGCGGTCACAGACTCAAACTGACTGCAGTGGTCGCAAAGGTTGCGACGATGGTGGTTGCATGCAACGCGACCACGGCGAACTAGTCGACAAGGAGGAGGCGGCACGATGATCGCACTGGTATCGGTAACCCTCGACCTGGGGTCGATTCTGATCTGGGCTCTCATCGGCTTGGTCGCGGGCTTCCTCGCGAGCAAGGTGATGACCGGACACGGCAAGGGTGTCGTCATGGACATCGTGGTCGGGATCATCGGCGCGATCGTTGGTGGATTCCTAGCTCGCTACCTCGGAGTGACAACATCTGCCGCGAGCCACTCGATCTTCATTGAAATCATCATCGCCTTCGTTGGGGCGATCATCCTCCTCGCAGTCCTGCGCCTTGTCGGCGTCGGCAAGCGCCGCCGCATCTTCCACTGAACTCTACCGACGCACGCTGACAGGACAATCGCCAAACAGATGTCCACTCAGGGGAATAGAGATGCTCGCGATTGACGTTCGAGATTGCGACATTGTGGTGACCACGCCGCACCGGCGCGGCGGTGTCGCCCTGATGCTCGTGGCGCTCGAGGATGCCGGACTTGGGGTCAGTCAGATCGTGCCGCGCAACGGTGAGCCTGGGATGTACCGCTTGAGGGCGAAGGGCAGCCCGGAGATCGCCGTGAGAATCCTCGAAGGAATAGGGTGTCGGGTAACGCCGCGCCTCGGAGCATAGTCGCCACTGCCGGCCTGAAGGTGTGGGATAAGGAAGCGTGATGGCCGAAATTGATGACAACGAGTCGTCCGAGGCGCGTCGTGAAAACGGAGAGCGCGCCGGTCGTTCGTGGGCGGCCACCGCACCGCTCGAGGAAAAGGTGCAACTCGCAGAGATGCTTCCAGACCCCAACGTCGAGCACGACTCGCGATGTGCTCAGATCGCGCGCTGGCTCAAACAGGAGCTGCTCGATGCGCAGAATCAAGCTCGATGGCCGACGCTCTTTCCTTTGCTGGAGGGGCGAGGTTTGACCGAAGCCATCAGCGACACTGACACGTGGTTAGCGGGTTTCGTCGACGGCGCACTCGACGTGATCGGGTTCGTGCCGCGAGCCGACTAGAACCCTGGCGGTGCACCCGCGGCACTAATAGCCGTACCCGCCGCCCGAACCGCCACTTCCGGCACTCGCACCTCCGCCATGCATGTTCATCATGACCAGCACTACGGCGACGATGACTACGACAACGACCAGGCCTACCGCACCAACGACCCACGCACGTGACATGGCTACAACCTCCGTTCGGGCCGGTCTGTGGCCCGTTATGTGCGAGCGGAAAGTCCCTTAGGCAATATGCAAGCGGGTTACATTGGTGCTCAACCCGAGGTCGTGACTTCTCATCCGAGGGTTGCAGGTGTAACCGTGGCCCTTATTGATCGCTATAGATCGCGAAATGCCCAGGAGGACTCCATAGTGCGCAGCCACCTTCTACTCATCGTCGGATTGCTGCTCGCTGTAGGCCTCGTCGCGTGCGGTGGCGGTGGTAGCAGCTCGCCTGCAACCACCTCAGCCCCCGCCGCAAACACCTCGGCACCCGCTGCGAGCGTGGGCACCGCCGGGGCGAATCTCGGCTCGCCCGCGGTGAAGATCTCGGCCACTACGCAGCTGACCTTCGACCCGGCGATGCAAACCGCGCACGTCGGTGACGTCATCCAGTGGAACAACACCGGCTCGGTGACGCACACGATCACCTTCGACAGCCAACCGTCGCTCAGCGATCCGTCACTCGCCCCCGGCGGCGTCTGGGAGGTGAAATTCACGACCGCTGGCACCTATCAGTACCACTGCACCATCCACTCGTCGATGGTTGGCACGATCGTCGTGAGCTGAGGGAGGCGTTGCCCTCAGGGCGCGGAGAGTGAGGGGGTCGGCGCCTGCATGGTGGTGTCGCCGGA
>DAITPY010000001.1:37458-79828 GCA_036833315.1 Candidatus Dormiibacterota bacterium | reverse complement strand
CGCGGCTGGGACCTGGCGAGCGGATGGGGCAGCCCGGACGGACGTCAGATTGCTCGCGACCTCGGCGTGCGTCTGCCGGTCCCGGCGACTCGCCGGCCGGCGATCGGTCGCGGCGAGCGGGAGATCGCCTGAAGGTCGGGCGCCGTCTGTGGTCCCTGCCCCCGCGTCAATGCGGAGGCAGGGGCACCCATGCCGAGCCGGTGCACACCGAGGTCGCCACGTCTGTGCCCACCACCGGCGCGGCGTATCCGATCGATCGCACCGTCACGCTGTCCGGAAACCCGGGAATCGGTATGGGGAGATGGACCACGCGAGAGACCACCGCGTAGACCTGACAGCCGTCACTCCCGCACGCGGTGCCATCCGGGGCCTGGGGGTCGCCGGCGCGCTTCAGCGCAAGCGGGTCGGCGGGGTCACGCGGGACCTGCGCCGACTGGTCGCCGGCTTCGATGCACGCGCGCTCAAACGCGTACAGAGCACCCTGCATGTTCTGCGGGTTGATGTCGACGATCTGCACCGAGCACCCACCGCTGGGCACCGGAGCGACACACGGACCGGGCTGCGTGTAGAGGTACCTCGGATCCACAGCGTCAGCGCCAGACTGCGCGCCGAGCTGCGCGGCCGCCTGGACACGCCCGGACCATACGTAGAGGTATGCGCTGTCCGCGACCACGCACGTGAGGCTGAAGAGAAAGAGCGCAAAGCCGAGTGCGAAGACGATCAGGGTCTGCCCGCGCTGGCGTTCGAGCATACGGCCGCGTGCGCGCGTCTTCACTGCCGGAACGGCGGCGGCAGCGCTTCCGCCTGCGCATGCACCGTCGGTGTCCAGAAGACGCCCCACGCGAGCGGCGTGTGCGAGAAGTCGAGCTTGGTGGTGGCGCTGCAAATGACCACGTCGAGACCGGCCGGCGGATGCAGCGCGCGGTCGAGGAAGCCGGGAGTCACGATCCCGCCCGCACCGACGGAGCCGATATCGCAGGACACGTCCGAGCGCGGCGGCGAGCCCGGGTATGGAGTGTCCGGCAGCCGCGGATGGGTCGCGTTGCCGCTGTCGCCCCCCGACGTACAGAGCGACGCCGTCTGCCACACCAGCATGCCGGTGTACGTGGTCATGGTTCCGTAGAACGTCTCGGCCGCGTAGCGGCATCCTGTCGGCAATCCCGCCGTGTCGAGCAATGCTCCGCTCGCACCGCAGCAGCGCGTCCCGGCGGGATCGACGGCGTTGTTCGGCGCCTGGAAGCGTGACTGCGCGGCGAGCGCGGTTGCAGCGTTGAGCTGCTCCTGCACCGTCACCTGGACCATCACACCGATGAAGTTGCAGACCAGAAACAGCAGGATCGGCAGCACGAGCGCGGTTTCGAGGACGGCTTGAGCGTCGTCGCCGCGCCGCCTCCGGCGCGTCACGGAGCGAAGCGGAGGGTATGCGTGGTGGCGGAGATGTCGGTGGGCAACTCGAAGCCGACGGCGCCGGGCCCGAACCCCGGGGGCACCAACGACGCCACGAACCCGATCACCCGCACGGTGATCAGCGGCGAGTCCCTGCATCCCTGCGGGTACGGTGCGGGCACGCCCGGCGGCGGGGTCACGCACGCCGGCGGGTCCCGTTCGGTGACGCACACGACCACCACGCGGGGACCCTCCCTCGCCTGGACTTCGGCGGGTGTGGAGGGACAGGTTTGCGACCCGGCAGGCAGGCACGCACCCCCGGAGGCGGGCACACACCAGCTGGCGATGGCGGTGCCGAAGAGCGCAGCGCGCAGCTCTCGCGAGATTGCGGCGGTGACCGCGCGGGCATCGGGCGCCGTCTCGGCCGTGGGATTCGTGCCGGCGGAGGCGGCGACCATCGCGGCCTGCTCCACCGCCGAGACCTCGGCCGACGTCTGCACCGCCCAGAGACCGGCATCGATGGCGCCGATGAGGCAGATCAGGAAGAGCGGGATCACCACCGCGAATTCGACTGTGGACTGCGCTCCACTCCGGGCGTGCGGCGCGCGTCGAGGACGCACTTCTCCCCCGTCTCCCCCTCCCATGACCTGGCCATCGTACCCGGCGAGCGGGTGCCTACGAGGGAAGCACCACGAACGTGAGATCGACCGGGACGAGATCGGACACCTTCACCGGATGGGCGGGTTGGCCGCTGCTCGGGTTGATCAGCGTGGTCCAGTTGCCCCCGGTGAAGACCTCCAGGATGTACGGCCCGCCGACCGGTATCGCGCTGAAGGTGAAGTCCCCGGCTGCGTCCGCGGTCGAGGAGTAGAAGGGCCCGCTCGTCCGGTACGTCCCCCCGGGTTCGGCGGTGTAGTGCGTGCTCAGTCGCACCGGCCCGGGCGCTGGCGTCCCGTTCCGAGCCACCAGCGTCCCGGTCACCGGCACAGGCGCCGTGAGCATCGTCAGCGCCCGCGACGCCTGCGCAGTCCCGGGAAACCGGGCCACCAGCCGGCGCAGGTCGACGAGCGCCTCCTTGTAGGACTGCTGCGCCACCGCCTCCTGCCCGGCGACGAGCAGCGCCGACGGATACAGGCTGTTCGCGGTCTTGGTGGCCTGTGCGGAGCCCGCGGCGACGATCGTATCCAGGGCCGCGACCGAGTCGGCGCCGCGGCCTGCTTGGAGCAACTGGCGAGCTTCGCCGGCCTGGTAGAAGGGGAGCTGGCGCTGCGCGAGCTTTCCGTCCGCGGTGTTGGGGGCCATGGCGACGATCTGCTCGAGGCGGAGGATCGCGGTCGGGTATGCGCCGCGAGCCGCTTCCTGTGTGGATGCGGTGTAGAGGAGCACGGCAAGCGCGTCGGTCGCCCGGGTGTGGAGCGGCCCCGGGGACACCGATCGATAGACGGCGACGGCCTCGTCGATCCTGCCTGCACGCCCGAGCGCCGTGGCCCAGGCGAGCAACGTGAGCTCCTCGGTGCGTGCCGCATCGGTGGCGGCCGAAGCGTCGAGCACGAAGGGCAGTCCGCTCCGCTCCTCGATCACCTCGTCGAGAGCGATCGCTCGCGCGTACTGACCGGCGGCCTCGAGGTGCGCGGCAGCCGATACCGCCGCCGCCGTTGCGCCGGCCGCCCCCGCGGCGGCGCCGAGTGCGGCGCAGAGCAGGCCACCGACGACGAGGCCGGCGATCGGCCAGCGCCGGCGCGAGGCGGTGCCCGCAGCCGAGCTGACCTCAATCGCTGTCGACGGGGACGGCCACATCGGCGGCGCGAGCGGCGGCGACTGCGGATCCATGGACGCATAACGTACGTGTGCACCGCTTCGGTCCGCGTGTAGGCTGCTCGCCGCATGATCAATGTCGACGGCGGTGCGTTGACGATCGACGCCGTGGTGCGTGCGGCTCGGGGACGCGAAGCGGTCGGTCTCGACCCCGGGGTCCGCGCCCGCATGGCCCCGGCTCGCGAGGTTGTCGAGCGGCTCGATGGCCAAGGCGCAGTGGTGTACGGGGTGACCACCGGCTTCGGCGCCCTCGCCGACCGCGCCGTCGATCCCCCCGACCGATCCCTGTTGCAGCGCTCAGTGGTGCTGAGCCACGCCGCGGGAGCCGGGCCGCGCCTCGACGACGAGGTGGTGCGGGGCATGATCCTGCTCCGCGCTCGCACCCTCGCCGCAGGGCTCTCAGGGGTGCGTCCGGAGCTGGTCGACGCGCTGCTGTCGCTGCTCGATGCCGGCATCATGCCCTGGGTGCCGGAACACGGATCGCTCGGCGCCTCCGGAGACCTCGCGCCGCTCGCCCATGTCGCGACCGTGCTGCTCGGCGAGGGCTGGACGTGCGGGCCCGACGGCGCGCGCATCGACGCCGCGACTGCCCTGCGCACCCACGGTCTGGCGCCGATCGAGGTCGAGCCCAAGGAGGGGCTCGCGCTCATCAACGGCACCGACGCGATGACCACGATGGTGGCGCTGGCGGTGCACGATCTCGAGGAGCTGCTGCGTGCCGTCGACATCGCGTGCGCGCTCAGCGTCGAGGCGCTGCTCGGGACCACCGTTGCCTACGGCGAGGAGGTGGTCGCGCTCCGTCCCTCGGGGGGACAGACGGACTCCGCGGCGAACCTCAGAGCACTGCTCCGCGACAGCCCCATCGTCGCCTCCCACCGGGAGTCGCACCACGCGGTCCAGGACGCCTACTCACTGCGCTGCGCACCCCAGGTCCACGGTGCCGCCCGCGACGCGCTGGCCTTCTGCCGTCAGACCGTCGAGCATGAATTAGCCAGTGTTGTCGATAACCCGGTGGTTCTCGGCGACGAGGTGGTGAGCGCGGGGAACTTCCACGGCCAGGCGCTCGCCTACGCCGCCGACCTGCTCGCGTCGGTGTGCGCCGATGTCGCCGCGATCAGCGAGCGCCGCCTGGACAGGCTGCTCGACCCGGCACGCTCGCGCGGTCTGCCCGCCTTCCTCAGCCCTGAGCCCGGGCTCAACAGCGGGCTGATGATCACGCAGTACACCGCCGCCGCGCTGGTCGCGGCGCTGCGCCACGCGGCGACGCCCTTCGCGGTGCAGAGCGCGACCACCAGCGCCGGACAGGAGGACCACGTCTCCATGGGCTACGAGGCGGCGCTGCGCACCAGGCGTTCGGTCGCGATGCTGAGCTCGGTGCTCGCCATCGAAGTGCTCGGCGCGGCGCAGGGCGTAGGGCTCCGCCACCCACAGCAGCCCGGCCCGGCCACCGGCGCGATCATCGCCGCGCTCCGTGAGCTGGTGCATCCGCTGTCCGCCGATCGAGTGCTCAGCGGTGACGTCGAGACCGTCGAGGCGTGGGTGCGGGGATCCGCATGGCGCGATCCTCTGGCAGCCGCCGGGGTCACCCTGCGGTGACCGCCGGGGCGCGACCGGTGCGCGCGCCGCGCGGGAACGCGCTCACCTGCGGGAGCTGGCAGACCGAGGCGCCGCTCCGCTGCCTGATGAACAACCTCGACCCCGAGGTCGCCGAGAACCCCGATGCACTGGTCGTCTACGGTGGCACCGGGCGCGCCGCTCGCTCGTGGGAGTGCTTCGACGCCATCGTCGCGTCCCTGCGCGCGCTTCGAGACGACGAGACGCTGCTGGTGCAGTCGGGCAAGCCGGTCGGCATCGCCCGCACGCACGAGATGGCGCCTCGGGTGCTGATCGCCAACTCGCTGCTGGTGCCGCGGTGGGCGACCTGGGAGGAGTTCTGGCGTCTCGAGGCCATGGGTTTGACGATGTACGGGCAGATGACCGCCGGTTCGTGGATCTACATCGGCACCCAGGGCATCCTCCAGGGAACCTTCGAGACCTTCGAGGCCGTGGCGCGCAAGCGCTTCGGTGGCAGTCTGCGGGGACGGCTTGTCGTGACCTCCGGCCTCGGCGGCATGGGTGGAGCACAGCCGCTCGCCGTCACCATGAGCGGCGGCGTCGCGCTCTGCATCGACGTCGATCCCGCACGCATCCAGCGGCGCCTGGACACCGGATACGTCGACGAGGTGAGTGACACGCTCGATGCCGCGGTGCGACGCTGCGACGTCGCGCGCGAGGAGGGTCGTGCGCTGTCGGTGGCGGTATGTGCCAACGCGGCTGAGGCGCTGCCCGCGCTGCTCGAGTCCGCGCTCGCCGCCGACGTCGTCACCGACCAGACCAGCGCTCACGATCCGTTGCACGGGTACGTTCCGGCCGGGCTCAGCCTCACCGATGCCGCGTCGCTGCGCGCGAGCGATCCGGAGGAGTACATGCGCAGATCGCGCGAGTCGATGGCGCGGCACTGCGAGGCGATGGTCGAGTACCAGCGGCGCGGGTCGGAGGTCTTCGACTACGGCAATTCGCTGCGCGACCAGGCCCGGCTCGGCGGCTTCGCCGAAGCCTTCGCATACCCGGGGTTCGTCCCCGCGTACATCCGCGACCAGTTCTGCGAGGGGCGCGGACCCTTCCGATGGGTCGCGCTGAGCGGCGACCCGCAGGACATCGCGCGCACCGATGCAGCCATGCTCGAGCTGTTCCCCGACCACGAGGGGCTGCACCGCTGGATCGGCCTCGCCCGGGAGCGCGTGCACTTCCAGGGTCTTCCAGCGCGCATCTGCTGGCTCGGCGCCGGCGAGCGCCACCTCGCCGGATTGCGCTTCAACGACATGGTGCGCAGCGGCGAGCTCTCGGCGCCGGTGGTGATCGGTCGCGACCACCTCGACAGTGGATCGGTGGCATCGCCGATGCGTGAGACCGAGGCGATGCGCGACGGCAGCGACGCCATCGCGGACTGGCCGGTGCTGAACGCGCTGCTCAACACCGCGAGCGGCGCAACCTGGGTGGCGGTGCACCACGGTGGCGGGGTCGGCATGGGACTGTCGATCCATGCCGGCGCGCAGGTCTGCGTCGACGGCTCCGAGCTCTCGGCGAAACGCTGTGAGCTGGTGCTCACCAACGACCCGTCGACCGGTGTGATGCGCCACGCGGACGCGGGTTACCCGCTGGCGCGCGAGGCGGCGCGCACCCGCGGCGTTCGCGTTCCCATGCTCGACGCCGAGGTGCCGACCGGCTCGTGAACGCCCGCGAGTGGCTCGACCAGGAGGCGGGTACCCCGGCCGTCGTGCTGCTCGGTGCGCCGATCTCGAAGGCGTCGATCTCCCCGGTGCAGTCGTGGACGACACCGTCCGCGTTTCGTGAGGCACTGGTCCGCTTCCCCACGTGGGACGCGGAGCACGGGATCGATATCGCCGAGCTCGAAGCCAGGAACCTCGGTGACGTCATCGGGGACCGCGATGACGTCGATGCGCGCGCGGCACACGACCGGATTCGAGTCGCGAGCGAAGCGGCTGCGCTGACCGGCGCGGTGGTGGTGATCGTCGGCGGCGACAACTCGCTGACGCGGCCGGCGATGCATGGGGTGATGGCGGCGAAGCCCGATGCGGGCTGGGGCCTGCTCACCCTCGATGCGCACCACGACTGCCGCCCGGCGACCGCGGGCTCGCGAAACGGAACCCCGGTGCGCGAGCTGATCGAGGCGGGGCTGCCCGGTGATCGAGTGGTGCAGATCGGCATCCATCCTCTCGGCAATGCCCGCGAGCATGCCGACTGGGCACGCGCGCAGGGAGTACACGTGTTCCCGCTCGATGCGGTCCGCAAGGACGGCATCGACGCGGTCGTCGGGTCGGCGTTATCGCTGTTGCGCGACCGCGAACTCGAATGCTTGTATGTCGATTTCGACATCGACGTCGTCGACCGCGCGTTCGCGCCGGCGTGTCCGGCGAGCCTCCCCGGTGGGATGGCGCCGCATGATCTGCTCCACGCCGCCTTTCTGCTCGGCGCCGCGAGCGAGGTGTGTGCCGCCGACCTCTGCGAGGTGGACGCGAACGCCGACGTCAACGGCATCACGGTGAGGCTTGCGGCCGCGACGTTCGTCAGCTTCTGCAGCGGTGTCGCGTCGCGAACGCGAAGCACGGGCACGTCGTGACCGCGCTGGTCGTCCACGGCATCGGCACGTTGTGCACCTGCGACCCGCTCGCCGGCGATGCCCCGGGCCTGGTGCGCGATGCAGCGCTCATCGCGCGTGACGGGATCATCACGTACGCCGGCCCCGAGGCGACGCTCGACCGTTCCGATGTTCCCAGGGGGGCGCTCGAGATCCACGCTCGCGGCGCGGCGGTGATCCCGGGATTCGTCGATGCCCATACGCATATCGTCTGGCTTGGCGATCGCGGGGACGAGTACGCGCAGCGCGCCGCCGGCCAATCGTACGAGGCGATCGCCGCGGCCGGCGGGGGCATCCGATCGACCGTGCGTGCAACCGTCGCCGGGACCGTCGACGAGCTCGCCACCGCGGCGCGCGCCAGGGCTCAGGACATGCTCGCGCACGGCACGACGACGGTGGAGGTCAAGAGCGGATACGGGCTCGAGCACGACGCCGAGATGCGTCAGCTCGACGCCGCGGTGCGCCTCGGAATCTGGGACGACCTCCCCGACGTGGTGCCGACGTACCTGCCGCTGCACGCCTTGCCGGACGGATCGCGTGACGAGTACATCGACGCGGTGTGCACGCAGGGCGTCGCCGACGGCGCCAAGCGCGCGAGATTTGTGGACGCATTCTGCGAAGCCGGCGCGTACACGGTCGAAGAATGTGAACGCGTCTTCACCGCCGCTCGCGCGCATCGACTGCGAGCGAAGATCCATGCGGAGCAGCGCAGCCGCAGCGGTGGAGCGCTGCTCGCGGCGCGGGCGGGCGCGGTGAGCGCCGACCACCTCGAGTACGCATCGGACGAGGACCTGCAGGCGCTCGCGACGGCCGGCGTGGTGGGGGTGATCCTGCCGGGCGCATCGCTGGTCATGGGTGGACCTCCCCCGCCCGGCCGTCGCCTCCTCGACGCGGGCTGCACCGTCGCCGTCGCTACCGACTGCAACCCCGGAACCTCCTACACCGAGTCGATGCCGCTGATGATCTCGCTGGCGGTGGCGCTCGGCGGCCTCACGCCCTCCCAGGCGCTGGTGGCGGCAACCGCGGGTGGGGCGGCAGCGCTCGGGCTCGGCGACCGGGGTGTGCTTCGCGCCGGAATGCGCTGCGACGCGGTGATCCTCAACACCCCGCACTGGATCGACGTCGCCTACCACCTCGGTGGCGACATCGTCGCCACCGTGGTGCGCCAGGGCCGATTGGCGGTACCCTCGAAGGCCTGATGCTCACCAAATCGTCCTCGCGGAGCCGGCGAGGACGCCGGGTCGAGGGCACCGTCCTCCCTCGTCTCGTCGGCCAGGACCTCGAGGTCCAACTCGCCGACGGTGAGAAGCGCACGTATCTGAACCTCGACATGGCGGCGAGCACGCCCGCCATGGAGGAGGTCGCCGACGCGGTCATCGAGTTCCTTCCCTGGTACTCCAGCGTGCATCGCGGCGCGGGATTCGCGTCGCAGGTCTCGACCCGCGCGTACGAGGCCGCACGCTCGGCGGTGGCGACGTTCGTCGGCGCGCGCTCCACCGATGCCGTCATCTTTGTCAGGAACACGACAGAGGCGATCAACCTCCTCACCCACTGCCTGGTGCTGCGCCCCGGTCACTCGGTGCTGAGCACCATCGTCGAGCACCACGCCAACATGCTTCCGTGGCGGCGGCTCGCCCACGTCCACCTCCTCGACGCGCCCGACTCGCCCGAGCAGCTGCTCGCCGACCTCCGCGACGCGCTCGAGGACCGGCACCGACCCATCGGTATCGTCGCCATCACCGGCGCAAGCAACGTCACCGGCGAGGTCTTCCCCATCGCGGAGATCGGCCGTCTCGCCCACGAGCACGGAGCATTGCTGAGCGTCGACGCGGCGCAGCTGGCGCCGCACCGTGCCATCGACATGGTGGCCATGGGCATCGACTTTCTCGCGCTGTCCGGCCACAAGATGTATGCCCCATTCGGTGGCGGAGCTCTGATCGCCCCGTCCGCCGTGCTCGGGGATGCCGAGCCGATGCTCGCCGGCGGCGGGGCGGTGACCTACGTGACCACCGACGACGTGCAGTGGGCGTCCCTGCCCGACCGACACGAGGCCGGAAGCCCGAACGTGGTGGGCGCGATCGCGCTCGGAGCCGCGTGCACGGTGCTCGGCGACACCGGCATGACGCACATCGGCGCACACGAGCGCCGCCTGCTCGCATATCTCGACGGGCAGATCGACGAGCTCCCCAACCTGCATCGTCTGCGGCTCTGGGATGGCCCGGACATCGACCGGCTCGGGGTGAGCACCTTCACGGTCGACGGCATGCATCACGCGCTGGTGGCGTCGATACTGAGCGCCGAGTATGCGATCGGCGTGCGCCATGGCTGCTTCTGCGCGCACCCGTACATCACCCACCTGCTCGGCGTGAGCATCGGCGAAGCCCACACCATCCGCGAACGCCTCCGGCGCGGCGAGCATCAGGAGATTCCCGGCGCGATCCGGGCGTCCTTCGGTATCGGGACCACGGTGGAGCACATCGACCGGCTGATCGCCGCGCTGCGCGAGATCAGTGCGTACGGGCCGCATCTCGAGTACATCGAGGACCCGCACACCGGCGACTACCTGCCGGTCGGCGACCGCCGCAGGCTGCCGGCCTTTGATTTCCTGCCGCCACTCGAAGCGATGGCGACGCCGTCGGGCTGCGGTCAGTTCTGATCCGTCAGCCGGGTGCGGCCAGAGCACGTTCCAGAGCGTCGGGCTCGGTCACCGGCGCGGCGCACACAAAGCCGCGACAGACATACGCCGCCGGCAAGCCGGCGACGAGTGGGCGGCCGTCGAGGAGCGGCACGTCCCCGGACGGTCCCCAGGCGAGGACGCGGAGCGGATCGAAGCGTCGCTGTACCAACGTCAGGAGCGCCCGCGTTCGTGCGGCGGCGGGATCCCCGGCGATCGCGATCTCGCGCATCGGGCTGATCGCCAGCTCCATCGCAGCGGCAAGGGCGGCGACGGCGAGTGGCGCGCGTGCCACCACCGACGCCAGCGGCGCCACGATCTCCATGGCCCGCTCGCGCCAGCGATCGTCACCCGTGAAGGCATGCATGCGGCAGAACAGGTTGGCGGCAACGGACTGTCCCGCGCTGACCGGATTGTCGTCGATGGTGCGCGGACGCACGATGAGCGGCTCCGAGTCTCCGGCGGTGTCGTAGTACTCGCCGTCCGCATCGCGATGCTGCCCGACGATGCGTTCGCAGAGTGCGAGCGCGCGGGTGAAGTACCTCGGCTCCCCGGTCGCCTCGTAGAGCGTGAGCAGCGCATCGCCGAGGTTGGCGGCATCGTCGAGAAACCCGATGATCCGTGCGTCTCCACCGTTCCAGATGCGGAAGACGACGCCGTCGCGCAACACCTGCTCGATGAGGAAATCGGCGCAGCCGCGCGCGATGTCCACGTAGTCGCGGCGCTCGAGCACCGCGCCGGCTTCTGCGAATGCGCGGATGGCGATCGCGTTCCACGCGGTGATCACCTTGTCGTCGCGCGCCGGCGCCGGCCGGGTCGCGCGAGCCGCAGAAAGGCGGTGGCGGAAGTCGTCGACCTGGGCATGCAGTGCCGCCTCGTCGAGCTGCAGTGAGCGTGCGACCTGCGCCAGCGGATACGGCATCGAGAGCACGGTGGTGCCGTGCTCGAAGTTGCCGCCGTCCACAACGCCGAAGACGCGGGCCGCCAGCGCGGCGTCCTCCGCTCCGAGGGTTTCGCGCAGCTGCGAGGGGGTCCACACGAAGAACGCTCCCTCACCACCCGGGCTGTCGGCGTCCTGCGATGCCGCGAACCCGCCGCCGGGCAGACGCAGCTCGCGTGCCATGTAGTCGAGCGTTCGCGTGCAGACCTCGAGCAGATCCTCGCGGAGGCTCAGCTGGTACGCGTGCAGGTACACCGGCGCGAGCAGCGCGTTGTCGTACAGCATCTTCTCGAAGTGAGGCACCGCCCAGCGCGCGTCGACGCTGTAGCGATGGAAGCCACCGCCGACCTGGTCGTGGATGCCGCCTCGGGCCATCGCATCGAGCGACATCACCGCACCCTCGCGCATGCCGGCGTCGCCATTTGCCCATGAGCGGCGCAGCAGCAGGTCGAGCGCCTGCGGATGCGGGAACTTCGGCGCGGCGCCGAAACCGCCATGGACCCGGTCGAGCTGGCCGCTCAACGTTCGGGCGGCGGCATCGAGGAGCCCGAGAGTCGGCTCACCTGTCGCGGGCAGCGAGCGCGGCGTGACCGCGTCACGCACCCGCTCTCCCATTGTGCCGATCTCGCCGCGTTGCGAGCGGTAGGCGGCCGACGCCGCCTGCAATACGGCCGGAAACCCGCGCATCCCCGGGCGATCCTGCGGCGGAAAGTACGTGCCTGCAAAGAAGGGGAGGCCCTCCGGCGTGAGGAACACCGTGAGTGGCCAGCCACCCTGCACGCCCATCGCCTGAGCGGCGCTCATGTAGATGGTGTCGACATCGGGGCGCTCCTCGCGGTCGACCTTGATGCTCACGAAGAGCGTGTTCATCAGCGCCGCGATGTCCGGGCTCTCGAAGGACTCGTGAGCCATCACATGACACCAATGGCACGCGCTGTATCCCACCGACAGCAGCACCGGCAGGTCGTCCGCGCGCGCTTTCGCGAATGCGGCTTCACCCCATGGATACCAGTCGACCGGATTGTCGGCATGCTGAAGGAGATAAGGGCTGGACTCGGCGGCAAGCAGGTTGGGCACCGGACCACGCTAGTCGATGCGCGGCATCAGACGCACCATACCGAGGAGCGTCAGCATCGCGGCGACCAGCGTGATCGCACCGATGCCCAGCCAGCGCCAGACCAGCGCGGC
The DNA here is from genome assembly GCA_036833315.1 of Candidatus Dormiibacterota bacterium. Classification (GTDB taxonomy): domain Bacteria; phylum Chloroflexota; class Dormibacteria; order Aeolococcales; family Aeolococcaceae; genus Palsa-851. The sequence continues at coordinate 67,627 of DAITPY010000001.1, read as the reverse complement.
GTCCCGGTACGCGGGAGGCGCGGGGAACTGCTGGAGCACGTGTACCCAGAGCCCGTCCGAGGTCCCCGCGTAGAGGGCACGCCGGGCTGAGTCGGCCGAGAGGGACAACACGGCGTCAGGAAGTCCGGCGCCCGCGCGTATCCAGTCGTCGCCACCGTCGGTGCTGATCAGCACGCCGTAACCGTCGGTGCCGAGATAGATCGCGTCGCTGAGCGGCTGCGTGAACGCGGCCAGCGACGTGATCCGAGGAACGCCCTGGAACAGGCTTTGCGGCAGCAACAGCAGCGCCTGTTTCCAGTCCCCGTCCTGACCACGGCGCCAGACCGTGCCGTCGGTGCCCACTGCGACGACGACGCCGGGAATGGCGGCGGGCGACGCGATGAGATTAGCGCCGGTGCCGAGATGCGGCGCTCCAGGGTCGGGGACCGATGAGGCACCGCCCGAGGCGTGGCGGACCACTCCTTCGGGGTCGATCGACCACACCTCATTGCCGACCACCACGGTGCCGGTGGGTGGGAACGTGGGATTTCCGCTTGCCGGCGAGAAGGTCCTCCCCGCGTCCGGCGAGGTCAGCGTCGCACCGGCGCCGGTGCGCGCCGAGATCGTGTCACCTACGGCTGAAACTCGTGTGACGGCGACGCCGCGCAGGCCGACTGGGCTCCACCATGCAGGGGCGGCGCGCACCGGAGTGCTGCCGATCATCAGCCCCGACAGCGCTGTGGCGACCAGCACCGCCATGAGGAACGCACGCCGCCGCCGGTCAGAGGCCATACAACCCCTGGACGATGCCGAACTGCAGCGCGATGTCCGCCGCCGCATGGATGATCACCGCCGGCCACAGCGAGTTGGTGCGGCGCACCAGCCAGCCGAACCCCAGGCCGACGAGGAAGGTGATCGGGACGAACGGCGCCTCAGGACCTCCGTAGCTGATCGCAAGGTGGGCAAGACCGAACACCGCGGCCTGGCTGACGTTGGCCCAGCGCGGGCTCATGGTCCGCTCGAGGGCGCCGAGGAGCAGGCCTCGGAACTGCACCTCCTGGGCGAAGGCCTGGAGCGCGTTCGCCGGCCCCAGCCAGGGAAAGTCCCGTCCGACCGCGACCGGCTGCAGGGCGACACGGCCCAGCAGTCCCGCGGGCAACGCGAGACTGAAACCGATGAGCACGACACTCCCGATCACACCGACAGCGAGGCCACCCAGGCCGAGGCGGCGCATACGCAGGGACGCGCGCCACTCCGGCGCGACGGTCCTCCACGCCACAAGCGTGATGAGCAGGGTGCCCACCGCTTGTGCGAGGGATGACCAGAAGATCTGCGCATCGAAGCTGCCAGAGCGGGATCCGAGCAGGTCGAACAGGATCCGCGGCCCGGCCGAGAGCAGCGTGTAGGTCGCCGCGACCGCCGCCAGCGCCAGGAGGATCGGACGCGCGGGCCCGAGCCGGCGCACGAACAGCGACGGAAGGGCGATGAGCACCGACGCGACGCTGAGCCTGGCCAGGTATGGGTCGACGCCGTTCGGGTCGCTGAAGGTGATCGGCAGAAGCAGCGCGGCCCCGAGTCCAAGCTCGGCGATGACGAGCGTCGCCGCGGTCGGCCACCAGGGCGCGAGGCGGTAGCGCTGGATGCGGGCGCCGAGACCTTCAGGTGCCATGCGCTCGGCGGATGTGGCCCGGCGCGTCGCCGGGGATGATTGCGCAGAAGACGCAGTCAGCCGTGTTCCGGACCGACGATGGCATTGCCCGCGCATCGTACCGGCGGTACGGCCACGCTCAGATTACGGGAACCCGTGCATCGCGGCCCGCGAATGCCGAAGCCGCGGTCGCGGGTTTCCCCCGGTAGGACTCACCGGCCACGTATGTGGACTAAACTAGACTAAGTCATGGAGATCGTCAACGTGCATGCGGCCAAGACCCACCTGTCCCAACTTCTGGCACGCGTCGAGACTGGTGAGGAGGTCGTGATCGGTCGCGCCGGGCGTCCCGTGGCGCGACTCATTCCATTCCGGCCCGAGGGGGCAAGACGTCGCTTCGGCGGCTGGCGCGGTCGCGCGTGGATATCCGACGACTTCGACGCGCCGCTTCCCGAGTCGATCGGGAACGCATTTCTCGGAGAGGAATGAACTACCTGCTCGATACACACGTCCTCATCGACCTCTTGACCGACCCCCAGCGCGTGGGTCGCGCCGTCCGCAGCGCGCTCGAGGATCCTTTGAACGACGTGGTGGTCAGCTCCGCGAGTGCGTGGGAGATGGCCATCAAGGCATCGATCGGACGGCTGCGAGCGCCGGATGACCTCGAGGCCGAGCTCCTGCGGGAGGGAATCGGCTCGATCGACATCACCATGTCCGATGCGCGCGCCGCGGGCGCACTCCCCCGTCACCACAACGATCCCTTCGATCGCATGCTCGTCGCTCAGGCACAGAGCCGGCGCATGACTCTTGTCACCCGGGACGCGATGCTCGCAGCCTACGACGTGCAGCTGCTCGCGCTCTAAAGCTGCTGGCGCCCTGGTCAGGCGGCCTGGTCGGCCCGCTGTCCCCACCAGCGCAGCAGCGAGAGATCCTCCTCATGCACCGCGGCGCCGAGCCACGCGCGCCACTCGCGCTCGTATCCCTCGGGGGTGTGAAACAGCGCCACCCACTTCCAATCAGGGGGAAGCTGGGCGGTCAACTCGGTCAGCGGGCTCTTGTCTTCCATGTTCTCTCTCGGCCTGTGCCGGTCCAATTGCGGCACTCAACAGCCTTTCCCCGTCAGGGCAGGCCTAAACACATCACTGATACCGCCGCCGTCCGATACGCTTCCCGCCGCTATGAGCGTCACGGTCCTGGTGGGCGGGCAGTGGGGCGATGAAGGCAAGGGCAAGGTCATCGACCTCCTCGCCGACACCGTCGACATGGTCATCCGCTCGCAGGGCGGGAACAACGCGGGCCACACGGTCGTCACCGGTGGCAAGGAGCACCGCTTCCACCTGATCCCCAGCGGCATTCTCTACCCGGCGACCACCTGCATCATCGGCCACGGTGTCGTCGTCGACCCCAAGGCGTTCCTCCAGGAGCTCGACGAGCTGCAGTCGGGCGGTGTCCCCGCGGACAACCTGGTCATCAGCGAGCGCGCCCACATGGTGATGCCGTACCACCCGGTGCTCGACAAGGCCGGCGAAGAGCTGCGTGGCGACGATCGCCTGGGCACGACCTGGCGCGGAATCGGGCCGGCCTACGAGGACAAGGTGCGACGCATCGGGTTTCGTATCGGCGACCTGCAGAAACCCGCGTTCCTCGAGAAGAAGTTGCGCTTCGTGCTCCGACTCAAGAACGAGACGCTGACCAGGCTCTACGACGCCGAACCCTTCAACGAGCGCGAGATCCTCGACGAATACCTGGGATACGCGGAGCGCATCGATCCCTACATCCGCGACATCTACCCGCTCATCCAGACCGCGCTCACCGGCGACCAGCGCATCCTCCTCGAGGGCGCGCAGGGCGTGATGCTCGACATCGATCTCGGCACCTACCCGTATGTGACATCTTCGTCACCAACTGCTGGCGGCGCGTGTACCGGCAGCGGCATTCCGCCGTCGCGGGTCACCAAGACGGTGGGGGTCTTCAAGGCGTATACCACGAGGGTCGGCTACGGTCCGTTCCCCACCGAGCTGACCGACGCGCTCGGTGACCGGCTCAGAGAGGTCGGAGCGGAATACGGCACCACGACCGGACGAGCGCGCCGGGTGGGATGGTTCGACGCCGCGGTGTCGCGCTACGCGGTCGCCACCAACGGGATCGACGCGATGGTGCTCACCAAGGTCGACGTGCTCGACGAGTTTGAGACGCTGCGCATCTGCACCGGCTACATGAGCAAAGGCGAGTACTGGGATCATCCGATGGCTAACATCTCGCACCTCAAGCACGTCGATCCCATCTATGAGGACTTCCCGGGATGGCAGTCCCCCACTCGGGAATGCCGGCGCTACGAGGACCTGCCCGCGGCGTGCCGCACATATATCGACCGTGTCGGCGAGTTGTGCGGCGCGAGCGTGGACGTCGTCTCGGTCGGCCCGGATCGTGAGCACACCCTGGTGCGCCGATCGCTGCTCGATTGAGTCGCGGGCCACGACAGTGACTTCGAGAGAGTGGCAGGGGGCGGAGGGCCACCCCCTGCCGGTCAGGAAGGGATAGGGAGAGTTTCAAAAACGTCACGCTGACTGCCGCACGGCGACAGTCGGTCGGTGCTCCAACCCCTTCCCAGATTATATCAAGGGGCCCGCGCGCTTCGCCCCGCGACGTCGCTGCCGGCACGACACGCGAGATGATGATCGCGCCATGACCACAGCAACCGGACGCGTGCGCGCACCAGAGCTCCGTGGCGCCGGCGGCTGGATCAACACGGACATCGCGCTGTCCCTGCGCGACCTGCGCGGACGCGTGGTGGTGCTCGATTTCTGGACCTTCTGCTGCATCAACTGCCTGCGCGTCGTCGAGGAATTGCGTAACCTCGAGCAGCGATTCGGCGACCGTCTCGTGGTCATCGGGGTGCATTCGCCGAAATTCCCGCACGAGGCGGACCACGCCGCGGTGGTGCGTGCGGTCGCTCGCCACCGTCTCGACCATCCGGTGCTCGACGACCCGGACCTGGAGACCTGGCAGCAGTACGGCGTCCGAGCCTGGCCCACGCTGGTGGTCATCGATCCGGACGGGTACGTGGTTGCGATGGCATCGGGCGAGGGCAACGGGCAGGCGCTCGGTGGAGTGATCGAGCGGCTCCTCGAAGGGCGTGACGACCTCGCCGTCGGAGCGGCGTTCGCTCCCAGTGCACGCCGCAGCGAGTCTGCCCTCGCGTTTCCAGGCAAGGTTGCGTCCGACGGCGCTGACCGGATCGCCATCGCCGATACGGGCCACGACCGGGTCCTGGTCTGCGACCTCGACGGCCATGTCCTGCACACCTTCGACGGGTTTCACCAGCCCCAGGGAATCCGCTTCGACGGCGTTCGCCTGCTCGTCTGCGACACCGTGGCCGGCGAGGTGGTCGCGGTGGCAATCCTGGGCGGCGGGCGTCAGGCGATTGCCTCAGGACTCCACTCTCCCTGGGATTGCGTCAGGCTCGAGGACGGCCGGATCGCGATCGCTGAGGCCGGATTGCACCGGATCGTCGCGGTGGCGGGCGACGGCGGCCCGCCGCATCCGATCGCGGGAACCGGCGCCGAGGGTTTGCGCGACGGTCCCGCGGCCTCCGCCCACCTGGCTCAACCGAGCGGGCTGGCCCTCTTGCCAGGCGACGCCCTCGCCTTCGCCGACTCCGAGGTGTCGGCGCTGCGGGTGCTCCGCGACGGCAGCGTGGAGACCCTGGTGGGCCACGGCCTCTTCGAGTGGGGCAGCGCAGACGGCGATCGGACGAGCGCTCGGCTGCAACATCCACTCGGCGTCGCCGCGATCGCCGACGGCAGCCTCGCCGTGGTGGACACCTTCAACTCGCTCCTGCGCATCTGGGACCGGGGCACGCTCCGGACCCTGACTCTCAGCGAGCCGCTCGATGAACCCGGCGGCCTCGCCCTGCTCCCCGACGGGCGCCTGCTGGTCGCCGACACCAACCACCACCGGGTGGTCGTCGTGGAGATTTCCACCGGGACGGTTGTCGAGATTCCGGTCGGCGCACCCACGCTCCCCGGGCTGCCGGCCCCACCGCTCTCAGGAGCTCCGGGCGCAGCCGTTCATGTGCGGGCGAGCGTCGATCTCGGCGGCGCCGATCTCGACCTCGCTCAGGGTCCTCCGGTGCATGTCAACGTGAGCGCAGATCCCCCGAACCTGCTCGGCAACGGACCCCGGTCGTGGGCGCTGGCGACGCTGCCGGTCGATCTCGAGCTGCGCCTGGGCAACCCGGGGAGCGGCGTACTCGTGGTCGACGTCATCGCATCGACCTGCAGCGGGGATGTCTGCACCGTCGTCCGGGCGACTCGCGAACACCAGCTGACGGTCGCCTGAGCACCAGCGCCCCGGCGCGTCGGATCAGTCGGCCGGCGGCTGCTGCGCCCGCGCCCACGCCAGCAGCTCCTCGGGTGGTGGCTGGGGCAGTCTCACGTCGACGGTGGCAAGCAGGTCGCCCGCACCCTCGCCATGGAGATGCGGCATCCCGAGCCCCCGAAGCCGGAGCCGGGCGCCGTTCTGCGTGCCAGGGGGAATCGAGAGCTGGGCGGTGGTCCCCCGGAGGGTCGGCACCTGCACGGTCCCGCCGGCAATCGCGGTGGCGAGCGGCGTCGGCACCCGGACCGCCAGATCGCTGCCGGTGCGAGTGAAGGCGCGATGAGGCCGGATATGGACGCGGATGAACAGATCGCCTCGTGGGCCGCCGCCGCGCCCGGGGCTTCCCTGGCCCGTGGCGCGCACCCTGGCACCCTCGTGGATCCCCGCGGGGATCTTGACCTCCACCCGGCGCGGGCCCTCGGCAGAGCTCATATCGACCGTCAAGGTCGAGCCCGTGTATGCCTCCTCGAGGCTGATCTCCGCGTCGCCCTCGACGTCCTGGCCGCGGCGCGCCACCCGGCGCCGTCCGCGAGTCGCGCCGCGCACATCAGGCTCGCCACCGAAGAACTGCTGGAAGAAGTCGCTGAACGGAGCCCGGCTCCCGAACATCCCCTCGAGGTCGTCAGGCGACACGGTGCGGTAGCCGAACTGGTCGCCCCCGCTGAACGGGTTCGGTCCGGGGCGTCCCGCCCGCTCCCACTGCTCGTACTCCTGCCAGCGCGGGCCCAATTCGTCGTACTTCTTGCGCTTCTCCGGATCGCCGAGCACCTCGTTGGCCTCGTTGATCTCCTTGAAGCGGTCCTCGGCGGACTTGTCGCCCTGGTTGACGTCGGGGTGATGTTTGCGGGCGAGTTTGCGGAAGGCCGCCCGGATCTCCTTGTCGGTCGCAGTGCGCGGGACGCCAAGGATCGCGTAATAGTCCTTGAACGTCGTAGCCATCCTGAATGCCAGATACCGCGAACCATGCGGCCGCTAAACCCGGAAAGCGCTGGTACCCTTTGAGCCGTCTCCCCTGATCGGGGCCTGAGACCTCGCGGCGCCAGATTCCGCATCGACCCACCCAAGCGCCCCCTGCCATGAGCATTCACCCCCCCGCCCGCGCCTGTCCGCCCACCGCCCGGTCGTTTCGCCGCGGCCGCCGTGCGGTCGGCGCTCTGCTGCTCCTGGTTGCGGCTGTCCTGGGTTGGAGCGCCCTCGCCACTCCCGGCGCGGCCGCGCCGATCGGGTTCACGCAGGCCGGTGCTCTGCCCGGACTTGGTTCGGGAAGGATCTGGAGCGTCGCCATCGAACCGTCGGTGCCGAGCACGATCATCGCCGGCACCGACACCGGGATCTACGCCTCGCACGACAGCGGTGCGACGTGGCTGCAGACACTCCCCGGGGTGCGCGTCTGGACGGTCGGCTTCGACATCCGTCATACGGGCAACGCGTTCGCGGGCACCGATGGCAAGGGGGTGTACGCAAGCGTTGATGCCGGGACCACCTGGACCCGCGCCTCGACCGGGCTGGTCAACCTCGATGTGCGGGCGCTCGCCTTCGGCCTCGACGGCATCGCCGCGGGCACCAACGCCGGCGTCGCGCTGAGTCCGAACGGGACTGTCTGGCACGACGGAGGCCTGGACAACTATTCGATCGCCACCGTCGCGGTGGCTGCCAACTACCCGCAGTTCACGGTGGTTGCCGGGGCCGACAGCGGGAATCTCGCCCAGGGCTATCTCTTCCGGAGCAGCGGGGCAAGCGCGTGGGAAGTGCTCCAGTCCGGGCTGCCGTCCGGCGCGGTGGCCTCCTCGATCACGGCTGGGCAGATCGACCAGGCGGTGCCCAAGCGCCCGCTCATCGTCGCCACGTCGCAGGGCGTCTTCCGCAGTGGGGACGGCGGGACAACCTGGACAGCGGGTAGCGGTGCCGCCACGGGAACGACTGTCACCGTCGCGACGTTCGGACCGCTCGACCCCACCCTCGCCTACGCCGGCGTCGATGCAGGCGGCAGCACCGGCGGGGATTTCTACCGGTCGACGGACGGCGGCCTGACCTTCCACAAGGCGGACACCGGGCTGCCGCCCGGCAGCAAGAACATCGACTCCATCTCCGTCGCGAACACCACGCCGCCGGAGGTGGTGGTCGCGATCAATCCGCCGACCGGCGGCAGCAGCGTCTACATGGAGAGCGACACCGGCGCGCCGGCGCCCCCCCGGCTGACCCCGGAGTCGCCGGGTGCAGCCGTCCCCTCGGCCGTTCCAACCCCGGTGGCGACGCCGACCCCGAAGCCCATCGCGTCGCGGCCCTCGGCTCCGCCACCTCCGGCGAGCGGCATCCAGCGCTTCGCCCAGGCGGCGTTCCACTGGCCGACGCCCCTGGTGTACGAGGTCTTCTTCGTGCTGCTCGCGCTCTACGTCTACATCCGGTGGCGGCAGCACTATTACGTGGACGGGCCTCCCTGATACCCGTCGCCCTACCCTTGCGGTGTGATCGCCGCAGTGTCGGGCCCGTCCATCCCGCTTGCGTTTCTCGCCGGCCTGGTCTCGTTTCTCTCGCCCTGCGTCTTTCCGCTGATGCCGGCATACGCGGCCTACCTAGGCGGTCGCGCCGGGCAGCCTGCCCTGGCGGTCGCCTCGGCCTCGGGCGGGACGGTCAGCACCGCCTCCCGCGGCTCGGTGATGACCACCGGGTTCGCGTTCGTGCTCGGTTTCAGCGTGATCTTCATCGCCGAGTACTACCTGCTCGAGGGAGTGCTCGCGATCACCGTCTTCCAGCGCAACCTCGACCTGGTCAACCGGATCGCCGGCGCGATCATCATGGTGCTCGCCCTGCAGACCATGGGGGTGTTGCGATTCGGCTGGCTGGCGCGCGAGCGCCGTTTCCACCTCCCGGTCGCGAACGGATCGACCGGCGGGCTGCTGCTCGGCCTCACCTTCGCGGCGGGATGGCTGCCGTGCCTCGGACCGCAGCTCGGCGCCATCCTCACGCTCGCGCAGAACCAGGAATTCGGCGGCCTGCCCTTCATGCTCCTGTACTGCCTCGGTCTCGCCGTCCCCTTCCTGCTGGTCGCACTCCTCGCCGACCGGCTCCAGGTTCTGCTCCGCGGCATCAACCGGCATCTTCGAGTGATCAGCATCGTGGCCGGGGCGATCCTCTTCGCTTTCGGCCTGCTGATGGCGACCGGTCAGCTGACTGTGTTGAGCTCGCTATCGTTCCAGTCGCCGTTCAACCTGTAGGCGGCGGAGCCGGCACCGCCGGCGGGAGCCAGACGGTCACGGTGGTGCCAATACCCTCCGCGCTCTGGATCGCGACGTCGCCGCCCTGGGCTCGAGCCAGCGCCTGCACGATGCTGAGCCCGAGACCGCTCCCGCCCTCCTCGCGCGCTCGCGTCTTCTCGCCCCGATAGAACCGCTCGAACACGTGAGGCAGATCGCTCGCGGCGATGCCGGGCCCGTCATCGTGCACCTCGAGCTTCGCCCACCCGGCGGCGACCGAGATGGTCCAGCGCTGGGCCGCGCCGTGCCCGTACGTGCACGCGTTGACGAGCAGGTTGCGGACGACGGTGCTGACGGCGCCGCGATCCGCGTGCACCAGCACCGGGGACGCGCCGAAATTGCGCTGCACGTTAGCCGGCATATCGGGGACTCCCTCGTCAAGCAGGGTTGCGACTGCACCGACGAGGTCGAAGTCCTCGGGGTGTGATTCCCGGCGCGCGTCGATGCGCGCAAGGGTGAGCAGGTCGAGGACCAGCTCGCGCATGCGCTCGGACTCGTTGCTCATCGCTGCCAGCGCGGCGTCGAGCGCTTCCGGATCGCGTCCAGCACCCCGGCGGAGCACATCGATGTAGCCCTTCAGCGCGGTGACCGGGGTGCGCAATTCGTGCGAGGCGTCGGCGATGAACCGGCGCACCTGCGCCTCGGAATCCTGTTGGGCGGCAAAGGCTTCCTGGATGCGATCGGCCATGTCGTCGAAGCTGCTCGCGAGCTGTCCAACCTCGTCCGAGCTTGGAGTCAAACGGCTGCGCGCGGTGAGGTCACCGGCGGCGAGCTGTTCAGCGGCCGCGGTGAGCCGGCGCATCGGGCGCAGCATCCGCCCGGTGAGCAGCACCCCGATGATGAGTGCCAGCACCAGCATGCTCGCGCCCCCGATGGTGATCAGGACGAGCTCGTCGTGGAGCACGCCGTTGACCGGCGTCATCGCGACCGAGAGTTGGGCGACACCGCATGCACGCGAGCCGGCGCTGACCGGGAAGGCGATTGCGAGCTGATCGCCGTTGGTGGTGCTGATCTGCTGCGCCCCGGACCGCACGCCTGTGGTCAGCACCCGCTGGAGCACCGCAGCATCGAGGCGCGGTGGGTCGGTGCCCGCGGGCCCGGCCGCGAGTTGGGCGAGACCCCGGTCGTAGACCACCACCCCGACTGTCTGGCCGGTCACCGCGGACACGGAGCGAACCAGGCCGCGTGCGACGAGGTCGGGCCGCGACACGCACAGCCGCCTGCCCGTCGCGCTTGCGCCCAGCGCCCGCTCGGCCGCAGGGAGCAGCCGCTTCGCCGACGTGAAGTCGCCCTGTATCTGTGTCACGCGGTTGCTGATCAGGCTTGCGCGCAGCGTGAAGTACTGGTAGCCGGCGAGGAGCACGAGCAGCAGCGCGAGCAATCCGACGAACGTCAGAGTCAACCGCCATCGCAGCGACGCGAGGGCGTGAGCGATGCGACGCACCTCCTACCGCTGCGCGGCACTGCTCCCGTCGCCGGTGCTGCGCAGCCGGTAGCCGACGCCGCGCACCGTCTGGATGCGCTCGTGGGTGCCGTCACCAAGTTTCTGGCGGAGGTAGCGGACGTACACCTCGATGTTGTTCTCGTCGCCGAAGAAGTTGTAGCCCCACACCTCGTCGAGAATGCGCTGGCGGGGAAGGACCTGGTCCGCGTTGCTGGCGAGATACAGGAGCAGGTCATACTCGCGTACCGACAGATCCACCGCGCGCTCCCCTGCGCGCACCTCGCGGGTTGCGGTGTCGATGCTGAGATCGCCGGCTCTCACGACCCGTGTGAGGTCCGGGTTGCGGCGACGGAGCACCGCCCGGATGCGCGCCAGCAGCTCGTCGAAGTCGAAGGGCTTGACGAGGTAGTCGTCAGCCCCGAGCTCAAGGCCCTGGATGCGATCGCTGGTCTCGTCGCGGGCGCTGAGGATGATGATCCCCCGCGAGCGATCGCCGGACAGCGCGCGACAGAGATCCCAGCCGTTGATGCGCGGCATCATCAGGTCGAGGACCACGAGGTGTGGTTTGAAGTCGTCGACCACCCGCAGGCCGGCGTGCCCGTCGGCCGCGGTGCGAACGTCGAAGCCCTCGTGGCGCAGGCCGAGCGCGATGAAGTCGGTGATGCTCTGCTCGTCATCCACAACGAGGATGCGGGTCGGCTCACTCATCGCCTCGAGTATATGGTCGGCCCGACAGCCTGCCCGGGCCGAGATGATCCCGTTGAACCCTTCTCAGCGCACTCTCAGCCGCCCACTACACTGGCGCTGATGAGCCAGACGGCGACCGCGCGCGCGTCCGCGACCGACGGGCTTGGACGGGCCGAAGTCCACGCGCACACCCTGGCGAGCGACGGGATGGTGAGCGCCGAGCAGTTGGTGCGCGCCGCCGCGGCGATCGGTCTCAGCGTGGTGTGCGTCACCGACCACGACACCATGGCGGACCTCGGGCGGGCGACCGAGCTTGGCGAATCGCAGGGTGTCGAGGTGGTCCGCGGCGAGGAGGTCACCACGTCGTTTCCGCCGGGGATTCACATCGTCGGGCTGTTCCTCGAGCGCCAGGTGCGCATGCACATGTCCGTCGAGGACACCGTCGACGCCGTGCACGACGCCGGCGGTCTGGCGGTCATCGCGCATCCCTTCATGCCCACGTGGTTCGCGTCGATGACGCCCGGCAAAGCGCGGGCGCTGCTGCGGACGCACCGCGTCGACGCGGTCGAGTTGCGCCATACCGCACCGGTGCTGCCCCGAACGTGGAAGCTGCTCGATGCGTTCTACGCGGAGCACCGCGAGCAGTTGGGCGCCGCGCTCGGGGCTGGGGACAGTCACTTCGGCATGCACGATCTGGGGCGCGTGCTGACCGTGTTTCCCGGCAGCACCGCCGCCGACCTGCGCCGGGCGATCGAGGAGCGCACCACGTCGCCGCTCTCGGGGTCGGTCTCGCCGCAGTCGCCGCCGCTGAAGATGCGCCTGGCCCAGCAATACCGTTCGATGGTCTGGCTGGCCGGGGAGCGCCGCGCCGGGCGGGTCGGCACCGGGGACGGTCCGGCAGGCCGGTGACCCGCGGGTAGAATCGGACGGGGCCCGTTTAGCTCAGTTGGTAGAGCAGGGGACTCTTAATCCCAAGGTCCAGGGTTCGAGCCCCTGAGCGGGCACCACTCTCCAGGTAGGCTGCTCCCATGAGCGAATGGGTGCAGTGGCACGAGGGATACGAGCCGGGGCAGCCGCTCGCGCTGCGCCTCGGAGTCGTGCAGGATCTGATCCGCTCCGCCCTCGACAGCCGCCCTCCCGGTCCGATCCGCATCATCAGCATGTGCGCCGGAGACGGCCGCGACCTCCTCGGTGTGCTCCCCGGCCATGCACGACGCGGTGACGTCCACGCGCGCCTTGTGGAGCTCGATCCCGGCCTCGCTGCGCGCGGTGCGGCGCGGGCGACCGACGTGTCATCCAGCATCCATGTCGTCAACGCCGACGCAGCGGTGACGAGTGCCTACGCGGGCGCGGTCCCCGCCGACATCGTGCTCGTGTGCGGTGTCTTCGGCAACATCACTGACGACGACGTCCACCGTACCGTCGAACAGCTCCCCTCGCTGTGTGCGCCCGATGCGACCGTGATCTGGACCCGCGGAACGTTCCCGCCGGATCTGACGCCGGCGATCCGGGCGTGGTTCGAGGACAGCGGTTTCTCGGAACTGGCGTTTGTCGCGATTCCAGACACGACGGTCGGCGTCGGCGCCAACCTGCTGACCTCGCCACCACGCGCCTTCGATCCGAGCGTGCGCCTGTTCACGTTTCTCCCCAGAGCCGAACGGCCGTCGCAGCGCTCAGCGTAGGCCGCCGTCACGCACTGGGATTGTCGATGGTCACCTCGAAGAGCGGGCTCTGCGCCACCATCACGTCGAGGTCGTCGCGCTTCCAGATGCGGGCGATGTGCGGCAGCACGTCGCGGCGCTCGGCCTCGTCGCTGATAATCCGAGCCGTGGCAGGCAGATCTGCCTTCACGGATCCCTTGAGGTGGAAGGTGAAGTGCGGGTCAGCGGCGAGGTTGGCGATGTAGCTTCGCTTGAATCCCGGCATGCCGCTGATGTAGAGCCGGCCGTCGAGGTTGTGAAAGACGATCTCGATGCGGTGCGGCTGACCCGTCTGGCGACCGGTCGTGGTGATGTCGATGACGCCGCCACCGGCGAGTGCGTCGCGGATGGGTTGGTCGAGGTCTGCCGTGGTCATGGTGCTTTCCTCAGATGTTGCGAAGTTCCCGGAAGAGCTCTCGGAAGAACGGTCCGCCCCAGAGCCCGATCGACAGCAGCCCTCCGAAGAGCAGCACGGCGTCGATGCTCTGGCGTCCCTGCCTCATCCAGTAGACGTCCTGGAGATCGAGCCAGAGCGCGAACTCATCGAGGGTGAGCGCGGATGCGCCGCCGTACAGCACCGAGTTGAACTTGGCGATGGGGTCATCGGTGTCGCCGGTCGGGTGCTCGTCGAGGATCATCCACAGATAGCCGCTGCCCAGCAGGCCCGCGATCCCGAAGACGAGGTGATGGAGATGCCGCCCCCCGGCGGAGAGGTTGTGGAAGGGCCCACGGCCGGCGCGGATCGCGTGCGTGATCACCCGGGCCGCCGCGAACGTCGTAAAAAATGACACTGACGACAGAAACAGTCGCTCCCGTCGCGTGTCCTGAAACGACCTGCGGTAGGCGGCGGCAGCACGGTGCGGCGTGATCACCGGCACGCGCCTACCCCTGCTCATGCACACGAGCCGTTCATGGGTCCGGAGTGGAGGTCACAACAGTGACCGGGCGTCAACCTCAGGCGCTGATTGACTTGGGCCGCGCAAAGTTCGCCGCGACCAGTGAGAGCACCGCGAGCGCGGTGAACAGGATCGCGTGCTTGTAATGTTTGGCCGGGTGTCCCCCGGCGAGGAAGCTCGTCTTCTGGGTGAAGTAGAAGATCGCCACGACGGCGAAGATCACGGCCAGAAGGATGAGCGCCAGGGCGAGTGGGCGGCTTCCCCGCATAACAGATCCCCCGGTGAATGGTGAATGTCGGTTCGGTGCAACGGCTCAGTGGATGAGCACGAGGCCCGCTACCCCGAGAGCAGCACAGTAATACGCGAAAGGGTCGAGGCGTCCCAGGCGAAGGTAGCGAAGCAGGAATCGAGCGCTCGCATACGCGACCAGCCCGGACACGACGGCCGCGCCGACGGCCACGAGCGCGGTCGGCCCGTCGGTACCCAGGGATGGGACCTCGAGGAGCCCGGCGGCGAGGATGATCGGCGTGGCGAGGAGGAAGGAGAACCGGGCCGCCTCCTCGTGCCGCAGCCCGGCGACGAGCCCCGCGGCCATGGTGATCCCGGAACGGGAGATGCCCGGCAGGAGGGCGCCGGCCTGGAAGGCGCCGACGAAGAGCGCGGTGCGCAGGCTCAAGCCCTCGATCCGTGCGTACTGGGGGTCGCCGACCTCGTGCGCCAGCACCGCGGCGCTGGCCGCCTCGCGACGGCGCTCGTCGCGGCGCCGGAACATCTCGGCGGCGAAGAGGATCCCTCCGTTGACGATGAGGAACGCAGACGCAGCTCGCGGGTCACCGAACAGCGACTTCAGCGGGTTCTGGAGCAGCAGGCCGATCACTCCGGTGGGGACGGTGCCGACCACGAGCATGATCGCCATGCGCTGGTCCGGATCGTCGATTCGGCCGTGGACGGCCGCTCGGAAGAAGCCGGCGATGATCCGGGCCCAGTCCCGTCGATAGAGGACCAGCAGCGCGCCCGCGGTGCCGAGGTGCAGCAGCGTGAGCACCGGCACGAAGGCGGGGTCGGTCTCGCGGAAGTTGAGCCCGACCAGCGGCGGAACCACGACCGCGTGGCCGAGGGACGAAACGGGAAAGAGCTCCGTCAGTCCCTGCAGGGCCGCAAGGAAGAAGACGACGCCTGCGCTGAGCACCGGGAGAGCCTATCAGCCGCCCGGGCGTGCTCTGATACGTGGCGATGGCCGAGCGCCGCGCAACCAATCGCCAGTGGCGGCTCGCCGCCCGTCCCCGCGGGCTTCCGGAGCCGTCGGACTGGACGTTCGCAGAGGAAGCGGTGCCGAGCCCTGGCGATGGCGAATTCCTGGTCCGGGTCGAGCTCGTCTCGCTCGATCCGGCGATGCGCGGCTGGATGAACGCCGGTCGATCGTACGTGCCGCCGGTCGGTATCGGGGAGGTGATGCGGGCGCTCGGCGCCGGCGCGGTGGTCGCCTCGCGGCATCCGGACTTCAGCGCCGGCGATCACGTCTCCGGGAACTTCGGCGTCCAGGACTTCGCCGTCAGCGACGGGTCAGGCGTGACTCGGGTCTCTCTCGATCTGGCGCCGCTGACGATGTACCTCAGCGTGCTCGGCATGACCGGTTTGACCGCGTACTTCGGGCTCCTCGAGATCGGCAGGCCGCAGCCGGGCGAGACGGTGGTCGTCTCCGCCGCTGCAGGCGCAGTCGGCATGGTCGTCGGCCAGATCGCGAAGATCAAGGGCTGCAGGGTCGTCGGTATCGCCGGCGGACCCGAGAAATGCCGGTTCATCGTGGACGAGCTCGGCTTCGACGTCGCGATCGACTACAAGCACGAGGACGTTCGAACGGCGTTGCGGGAGCGCTGTCCGGACCGGGTGGATGTGTACTTCGACAACGTCGGCGGCGAGGTCCTCGACGCCGTGCTCACCCGGCTGGCGCGTCATGCCCGGATCGTCATCTGCGGGTCGATCTCGCAGTACAACAACCAAGGCCCGGCGCAGGGGCCGGCCAACTACATGGCGCTGCTCGTCGACCGGGCGCGCATGGAGGGGTTTCTGGTCTTCGATTTCGCCTCGCGCTACCGGGAGGCGGCGGCGGAGATGGCCGGCTGGATCGCCCAGGGACGTCTCCGATCGGTCGAGGACGTTGTCTTTGGGTTGGAGCACTTCCCCGACACCCTGCTCAAGCTCTACCGCGGTGAGAACTTGGGAAAGCTGCTGCTCGCCGTCGAGGAGGGGTCCGGGTAGCGCTGCTCAGGCGGCGACGCGCGACGCCGTGCGTCGCAGCTCGGGCTGGAGCAGGCGTGCGATGTCGCTCGGCGAGACGATCCCGACCAGGTGGTCCGCGTCGAAGACCATGGCGCGGCCGTCGGAGGCGTTGCCCATGCGCTTGAGCAGGTCGGTCAGCTGCTCGTCACGGCGGGCGATCGGGACGAGCGCCGACGGGATCGCGATGTCGATGGCGCGGCGGTTCCGGCGCTGCTGCGCCGGGAGCCGCTTGATGCCGCGCAGCGTCACCAGGCCGTCGATGCGCCCGTCGATGCTGTGGGTCGGAAAGGACGTGAACTCGTGGCCCATCACGTACTGCTCGACAAGCAGCTCGACGGTGATCCACGAGGGGACGATCACCGGGTCCTTCGACATGACGTCGCCGACCAGGACTCCCTCGAGCGCGTGGCGAGCTTGCTCGCCGTGCGCCTCGCCCCTCGCTGCGCCGTCGAGGAACCAGCCGATGAGCATCAACCAGAACCCACCGATCGGATCGAAGAAGAAGATGTCGAGCACGCCGACGCCCACCAGCACGACCGCGAACACCCTGCCCGCGCGGGCTGCGGCAACCGTGGCCGACATCCGGTTGTTGGTTCGTGCCCAGATGAAGCCGCGCAGGATCCGTCCGCCGTCGAGCGGGAACGCGGGGATGAGGTTGAAGACGAGCAGCAGGACATTGACCGCGGCGATCCACTGTGGGACCAGCACCACCAGTGGCGGCGCCCCGAGGCTTGCCAGGAGCCACGTCGCGCCAACCGAGACCGCCGCGATCACGAAGGTGATCGCCGGACCGACGGCGGCGACGAGCATCTCGGTCCTGCCGGTCATCCAGTCGCCGCCCATCTGGGCGACCCCGCCGAACAGCCAGAGCCTGATGCCGTCGACGGCGATGCCGCGCCGGCGGGCGAGCAGCGCATGGCCGAGCTCATGTGCGGTCAGTGACGCGAGGAGCAGGAGCGCGGCCAGGCTGCCGACAGCCCATGCGAGCCACGACGGCGTGCCCGGGACCGCAGCAGGCACGGCCCCGCCGGCGACGCCCCACGCGAGCAGCGCGCCGATGACCAGGACGCTCCAGTCAGCCGTGACCTTGATCCCGGCGATACGGCCGATCCGCACACCGCTGTTCATGATGCCGTTCTCATGGTGCGCGCCTCGCCTTTCATGTGCATGAACGTACCCATCACGAGCTCACATCAACGAAGGCCGACGATGGCTCATGCCACCGCTGAGCGCTGCTGCGGCCGCAGCCGCACCTTTCCATCACGGTCGGCTTGCACGGTCAGCACACACCAGCTCGCAGCGACGATCAGAAGCGCCCACGGGGTCGCCCGTCCCGGCAAGCCCACGCTGTTCTGAGCGAGGTCGGCGAGGCTGGCGAAGGAGAGCAGCACCCAGCCGGCCATCACCGGGAGCGTCGCGTGCCCAGGCCACGCCCGCTCGCTTGGCCGGCCGGCCAACCAGGCGAGACCGACGACCAGCACCGGCGCGACGAGGGTGAGGTCGTGCCCCAGCAGGTGGGGCGATGCGAAGAGCGAGAGCGTGACCGCCCCGCAGAGTGAGGGCTCGAACAGGTCTGTGCGCCGGTGCGCGATGGTCCCGAGCCACCCGGCGACTGCGGCTGCCATCAGCCCGGCACCGATCGAGAGGAAGTACACGCCCGGGGCCTGCCCGAGCAACGAGCCGAACAGGCCGCTGCTTCCCTGCATCTCGGCCGTGGGTGAGTTGTGGGGTGTCGAGACGGCCGAGACGAAGCCGGCCAGGCCCTGGGGACCGACGGCGAGCAGCGCGATCAGCAGCGAGAGCGCGGCTCCGGCGAGAGCGCCGGCGACCGCGCGCCAGTCGCGACGGCCGACCATGTATGCGGCGATACCGATGACCAGCTGCGGTTTGGCGATCGCGGCGGTGAATCCCAGCGCGAAGCCGGCGAGCCCCGGCCTGCCGCGACGCCACGCGGCATAGGCCAGCGCGACTCCGAGCACCGACACGCCGTCCCACTGGCCCTCGACGATGAGCAGGCCGGTGCCGAACCCCGCAAGCGCGAACAGGACGATCGAGATGCGGGGCAGGCGCTGCAACGCCGCCGGCCATGGCGCAGCGCGGGCGACGATCCAGAGCGACAGCACCATGAGCAGGAGCTGCAGGATCGACCAGGCGCGCCAGGCGGTGCCGGCGCTCAGCAGGCTGAAGGGGAGCGCGACCACCGCGGCTGCGGGTGGGTTCTCGAAGGGGATGTCGTCGTGCCCGACCGGGGCGCCGCTCGCGACCAGCGTGCGGCGCTCCACTCCGGGGTCGTAGATCTGCTCGGCATGACCCGTCCGGAGCAGGGTTGCGGCCACGTAGGTTCCGGCAAAGTCGCTGGTGGGGGCCAGCGACGAGGGCACGACGGTCCAGACCTGCGCGTAGTGGGCGAGGACGATCGATGCGACGGTGACGAGGGCGGCGGCAAACCACCGCGAGCGCGCGGGCACGGCGCTGCCCACTCTATGGCCATACATCCCACGCGACCGTCAAGGCGGCGTTACAGGACCCTCGCGAACACCTCGAGGTCGGCGTCGGAGAAGAGCGCGAAGCTGATCTCGCGCAGCGAGGTCCCGGTCGCGCCGAGCGCCGCGCCGGCCTCCGCGATCGGCGCCGCCAGGTCGATCGGGAACCCGTAGATCCCGGTGCTGATCGACGGCGACGCCACGGAGGTGCAGCCGTGCTCGGACGCCAGCGCGAACGCCGTGCGATACGCGGACGCGAGCAGGTCGGGCTCCCCATGCTGCCCGTCGCGCCAGCGAGGGCCCACAGCGTGGATGACATGGCGAGCCCGGAGTCTCCCGGCGCCGGTGATCACCGCGGAGCCGGTCGGACATCCCGTGTACCGAGTGCTGAGCTCGCGCAGCAGCTCAGGTCCGGCGGCGCGGTGGATCGCCCCGTCCACGCCCCCACCTCCGGCCAGGTGCATGTTCGCCGCGTTGACGATCGCATCCACGTCGAGCATGGTGATATCGGCGTGGCGCAGCAGGATCGTCCCCGCGCCCGCACGACGCTGGTGTGCTGGGTCAGCCGCCATCCGCGCGGGAGAGCGCCAGGCAGACGTTGTGGCCACCGAACCCGTACGACGTGCTGAGCGCGAAATCGATCCGGGCATCCCGGCCGCGGTTGGGCACGTAGTCGAGGTCGCACTCGGGGTCGGGCTCGTCGAGGTTGATGGTCGGCGGCACGAACTGGTCGCGGATGGCGAGCACGGTGATCACCGCCTCCACGGCGCCCGCGGCGCCGAGCAGATGCCCGTGCATCGATTTCGTCGACGACATCGGGACCGTGCTCGCGTTGTCGCCGAGCGCCGCCTTCACCGCCTTGGTCTCGGCGGCGTCGTTCATCTGCGTCGAGGTGCCGTGGGCATTGATGTAATCGACCTCGTCGGGTTGGCGTCCGGCGCGTCGCAGTGAGCGCAGGATGCAGCGCCGCGCGCCGTCGCCGTTCTCGTCCGGCTGGGTGATGTGGTACGCATCGGCGGTGGCCCCATAGCCGGCCACCTCAGCGTAGATGTGCGCGCCGCGCGCGACCGCATGGCCCCAGTCCTCGATCACGAACATACCGGCGCCTTCGCCCATGACGAAGCCGTCGCGATCCTTGTCGAAGGGACGCGAGGCGCGCTCCGGCTCGTCGTTGCGGGTCGACAGCGCCTGCATGGCGTCGAACGCGGCGACGCTGATGTTGGTGATCGACGCCTCGGTCCCACCGGTGACGATCGCGGTCGCCTCGCCGCGCCTGATCCACTCCGCCGCCTCACCGATCGCATGTCCGGACGACGAGCAGGCGCTGACCACCGCGTAGTTGACACCCTTGGCGCCGCAGTCGATGGCGATGGCGCCCGCGGGCATGTCGATGATCATCGAGGGCACCGTGAACGGGGAGACACGCCGCGGACCCTGGTTGTAGAGCGCGAGGACGTTGCGCTCGATCACCTCGATCCCCCCGACGCCGGAGGCGACGAGCACGCCGACGTCTTCCGCGATCGGCCTGATGTCGAGCCCCGAGTCCTCGATCGCCTGACGCGCCGCGAAGAGCGCGAGTTGCGTGCAGCGGCTGGTGCGTCGCGCTTCCTTCCTGCCGAGGACGGCCTCCGGGTCGAATCCCTTGACCTGTCCCGCGATCTGGGTGGTGAGGTGGGACGCGTCGAATGCTGTTATCGGGCCGATGCCCCCGCGGCCGTGACGGCACGACTGCCATGTCGACTCGGCATCGAGTCCGAGCGGCGTGACCGCGCCGATGCCGGTGATCGCCACCCGCGGGCCGCCGTTGCTCGCGCTCACCCGGTGACCTCCGCGGGCTGGATGAGCGGCGCCCCCTGGGAGTGATAGCCGCCGTCGACGTGGATCATCTCGCCGGTGACGGCGCGCGCGAGGTCGCTGAGCAGGAACACCGCGACGTCGGCGACCGGCCCGCTGTCGGCGCTGTCCCATCCGAGCGGCGCCTGCTTTCCCCACGACGACTTGAGGATTTCGAAGCCGGGAATGGAGCGCGCGGCGATGGTCTCGAGCGGACCCGCAGCGATGGTATTCACGCGTACCTTGCGAGGGCCGAGCTCGCGGGCAAGGTAGCGCGCGATCGACTCCAGGGCTGCCTTGGCCGGACCCATCCAGTCATACAGCGGCCAGGCAATCCGCGCATCGAACGTGAGCGCGACCATCGCCCCGCCTGTTGCGGGCATGATTGGCACAAACGCCGCGGCCAGGGTGCGCAGCGAGTAACTGCTCACGTGGAACGCGGTCGCCACCGAGCTCCACGGAGCGTCGAGGAATCCACCGCCAAGGCAGTCCTCGGGTGCAAAGCCGATCGCGTGGACGACCCCGTCCACCCCTCCCAGAGTGCGGAGGCGGTCGGCGATGGCCTGCGCCTGGTCGGTGTCGGTGACGTCCAGCTCGAGCACCTCGGGAACGGGCTCGAGACGTTGCGCGCTGCGCCGGGTGAGGCTCATGGCGCGGCCGAACGAGGTGAGCACGACCTCGGCCCCGGCGCGCTGACACGCGGCGGCGATGGTGAACGCAATGCTCTTCGGGGTGAGCACCCCGGTGACGAGGATGCGTTTCCCGCGGAGCAGGTCGGTGGTCGGGTTGATTCCAGGCGTGCTCACAGGCGACGTACCTTATAAGGCTCGGATGGGGCTGCGCAGTTACGCGGCGACGATCTCGAGCATCGCCTCATGCCACGCACGGGTGCCCGCCAGGACGTCGCCGCTGACGAACACATCGTCGGGATCGCCACTCCAGTCGGTGACCACGCCGCCGGCCTCGCGCACCAGCAGGGCTCCCGCCGCGATGTCCCAGATCCCCAGGCCGAGCTCGAAGAATCCGTCGAAGACCCCGGCCCCGACATAGGCGAGGTCGAGGCTCGCCGCGCCCGCTCGCCTCAGGTCCTCGAACCGGGTGAGCGCGCGTCCGAAGACCTCGAGATATCGCGGCAGGCGCTCCTTGCGTCGAAAGGGGAAGCCGGTGGCGACGACCCCCGCGCCGGGGTGGGTCGAGACCGACAGCGGGCGTCCCGTCTCGTCGGTGGCGCCCAGGCCTTCAGCCGCGCTCCACGAGGCACCCAGCAATGGCGCGTTGACCGCGCCGACCACCGGCCTGCCCTCCTCGACAAGCGCCACGCTCACCCCGACGACCGGGAACCCGCGCAGGAAATTGGTGGTGCCGTCGATCGGATCGACCACCCACATCCGCTCCGAGATCGATCCGCCGGCCTCCTCGGCGAGGATCGGGATGTCGGGAGCGCCGGCGCGAAGCAGCCGGATCGCGGTTCGCTCGGCGGAACGATCGACCTCGGTCACGTAGTCGCCGGGGCTCTTGACCTCGGCGGCCGGCGCCTCGCCCCGCTCGTGGGCCGTGACGACCAGCGCCCCCGCTGCAGCCGCCGCGGCTACCGCGAGCTCACGCAGGGTTTCGCGCTGCTGCACTCGATGAGGGTACGCGTCGCCGCGGCGAGGCCTTCCTGCGCGGAGCAGCCGCCGCGAGCGGCGCGGCGCGCAGGAATTGGGCGGGATCGAGCCAGCCCCTGCGGAGCAGCTCTTCCATCGCCTCGGCGTCGCAGGGGCGGGCCAGGTGGAACCCCTGCGCCATCGCGCAGCCGAGCTCGTTGAGACGTCGAACCTGCAGGGGCGTCTCGACTCCCTCGGCGACCAGCGCGAGCCGCAGCGCCTCGCCGTGGCGGACCACCGTGCGCGCGAGCTCCCCGCTCGAATTGGGATCACCGAGGTCCGCGACCAGCGGTCGTGCGATCTTGAGGATGTCGATCGGGAGGCGGCGGAGGTACGCCAAGGACGTGTAGCCGGTCCCGACGTCGTCGATGGCCACATGCACGCCGGCTCGCTGCAGGGCGTCGAAGGCGGTGATGGTGCCGTGCAGATCCTGGAGCACCGCGTTCTCAGTCACTTCGAGGATCAGGCAGGCGGGATCGACCTGCACCTCCTCGAGGCACCTGGTCACCTGCTCGACAAGGTCGGCTCTGCCCAGCGCCCCCGCCGACAGGTTCACGGAGATGGCGAGCTCGGGTGTCGCCGGGTAGGCATGCTGCCAGCGGCGAAGTTGCTGGCAGGCGCGGCGCAGCACGAACGCCTCGATCCGATCCACGAGTCCGCACTCCACGGCGACCGGGAGGAAGTGCAGCGGAGGGATGAGCCCGCGAGCCGGATGCTGCCACCGGACGAGCGCCTCCGCGCCGAGGATCCGGCCGGTCTTCAGCTCCACGATCGGCTGGTAGTGGACGACGAACTCGGCGTTGTCGAGCGCCGCCTCCAGCTCGAGGGGAAGATCCGGGTCCCC
The DNA here is from genome assembly GCA_036833315.1 of Candidatus Dormiibacterota bacterium. GTDB lineage: Bacteria > Chloroflexota > Dormibacteria > Aeolococcales > Aeolococcaceae > Palsa-851. The sequence continues at coordinate 44,553 of DAITPY010000001.1, read as the reverse complement.
CGGTCCCGGCGCGGCGCCACCGTGGACCCGATAGCCTCGCAGGCCCGCTTCGCGCGCCTCCCTGGCGGCGTCGGTGGCATTGCGGAGCAGGAGCGCCGCCGTCACTCCCTCGACGCTCGCGCACGCGAGCCCGACCGATGCGCTGACCATAAGCTCGTGGCCCTCGATCTCGATCGGGTCGGCCAGCGCCTCCACAACGCGCTGGGCGATCAGCTCCGCCTCACGGGGATGGAGCACCTCAGGGAGCAGCAGCGCGAACTCGTCGCCACCCAGCCGGGCTGCCGTATCGGTGCGGCGCAGGCACTCGTGCAGACGCCGGGCAACCTCGATCAGGACCGCGTCGCCATTTGCGTGTCCATACTCCGAGTTGATACGGCGGATGCCGTCCAGAGCGACGTGGACGACGCTCACGGCGTGACGTTCGGGGTCGTGCTGCAGGAGCGCCCGCTCGATGCGGTCGACGAAGAGCACCCGATTGGCGAGATGGGTGAGCGGGTCGTGAAATGCGCGATCGGCCAGCTCGCTCTGGAGGGTCGTCAGCCGGAGGAGCGCGTCGTGGAGCCGGCTTCGGTCGATGGTGAGGGCGGCGAGGTTCGCCAGCTCCTGCAGCATCTGGTCGTCCGCCCGCGCGGACCGGCGTTCGAGCCTGCGCACGCCGAGCGCGAGGTATCCGACCGTGCGCCCGCAATGGCGGAGCGTCACCGCCAGCCCCCCGGAGATGTTGAGCCGGGCGGCGAGCTGTGCCACCCAGGGGTCGGACGCGGCTGCGGCGATGTGGACGACGCCGAAGATCGGCGGAGCAAGCGCGCTCCCGTCGTCGTCCTCGGCGCCGACCGAACGCATGACGTCGACTGGATCCATGTCGCGCAAGGTGGTCCGGAACGCAGCCTGGGTTCCGGTGTCGGCGATGAGCGTGAGCTCGGCACACCCGGCGTTGAAGCGCCGGGAGGCGCGTCGGAGCAGCTCCACCGACGCCGCCTCGGGGTCGCGGGCTTCGAGGAGCGCCAGCGCGGTGCCCTGCAGAAAGCCCAGCCGCTGCCGCTCGCGGCGAACCGCCATCCAGCTCGCGCCGGCGATGACCACCACCAGGATCGGCGCCAGGGCGGCGGCCACCCAGAGGGCCGCCCCGGTCAACGCACCGACCTCAGCGTCAGGACGTTCGCGGGTTGCTGGGTTGGCGCCTTCAGACGCCCGCGGTCGATGCCACCGTGGTGGATGAGGAGCTGAACCTCGGCCTCCTGAAGCGGATGGCAGAGATGGAAACCTTGGCCGGCGAGGCAGCCGAGCTCGAGCAGGCGCATGACCTGCATCGCCGACTCGATCCCCTCGGCGATGACCTGCACCTGGAGCGCCTCTGCGAGGCTGACGATCGCCCGGGTGAAGTCCTCGTCGGCACCGGCGGCACCGCCCGCGAGGTCGTCGATGAAAGGCTTGGCAATCTTCAGGATGTCGACTGGGAGCCTGCGCAGGTAGCTCAGCGACGAGTACCCGGTGCCGAAGTCGTCGATGGCGATGCGGATGCCCTTGCGGCGCAGCGCCTCGAGCTTCGCGGATACCAGGGCGGCGTCCTCGAGGAGCATCGATTCGGTGAGCTCGAGGATGAGCGTTGCAGGGTCGAGTCCCACCTCGTGGACGATCGCGAGCACGTCCTGGACGAACGTCGTCGCGTTCAACTGCACCGCCGAGACGTTGACGCACACCGCCAGCGGCGGTTCCTGCGGTGACTGCTCCTGCTGCAGGCGCAGCGCGGTCTCGCATGCGCTGCGGAGCACGAACGCCCCGAGCGGCAGGATCAACCGGCTCTCCTCGGCGACGTGGATGAACTCTCCCGGTAAGACGAGCCCGCGAGTGGGGTGACGCCAGCGGACCAGCGCCTCCACCGCCGAGATCTCGCCGGTGATCAGGTTGACGACGGGCTGGTAGTGGAGGATGAATTGCCGCTCCTCCATCGCCCGCTCGAGCTCACCGCGCAGCTGCCGCCGGCGTACGACGTCGCTCTCCATGCCCGGCGCAAAGAGCACATACCTGTCTCGTCCCGAGCCCTTGGCGGCGTACATCGCAACGTCGGCATGACGCATCAGGCTCGCGGCGTTATCGTCAACGCTGTCTGCAACAGCGATGCCGAGCGACGCGCGCACGGTCACCGGGCTGCCGGAGACGAGAAACGGGCGGCGCAGCACATCGAGCACGCGCCGGGCGACGTGCTCCGCCTCGACGGCGCTGTCCACGCCCTCGATGAGGAGCGCGAACTCGTCGCCCCCGAGGCGAGCCGCGGTGTCCGGCTTTCGCAGGCACCCGCGGATCCGCGCCGCGACCTCGACGAGCAGGGCGTCGCCTGCGGCATGACCGAGGGTGTCGTTGATGCCCTTGAAATCATCGATGTCGAGGAAGATCACCGCGACGCTCGAGCTGCCCTCGGCGCTGCGCTGCAACGCAATGTCGATCTGCTGCCCGAAGAGGGTGCGGTTGGCGAGGTCGGTGAGCGAGTCGTGGTACGCCTGGTGGGTCAGTTGCTCCTGCAGCTCGGTGAGGCGCGCGATCGAGCGTTCCATGCGGCTGTTCTCGAGGATGACCGTGGTCCGGGTCGCAAGCGTGCGAAACAGGCGCAGATCGCGCTGGTCGAATGTGCGGGCGTCGAGATGTCCGCCGACCATGAGGCTCCCGATCATCCGCGACTCGCCGCGGAGCAGTGCCACCATCGCCTCGTTGACGCCGCGCCGCGCGAGCATCTGCGCGCTCGGGTCGTCGGGCGATCCATCACGGACGATGACGCCGGCGGTCTCCGCCTCGAGCACGTCGTCGAGGTCGGCGAGCGCGAGCGGCACCATCACCTCGTCGGGCCGGCCGTGGCGCACGGTGGTGCGGAACGCCTTCTCATTCGGCGTCGAGGGGAAGACGGTGAGCTGGGCGATCTCGGCGTGAAAGATCGCGCGTGCGCGGTTGAGCAGGAGCACGATCGACGGCTCCAGCTGACGTCCGGCCAGGGCGTCGACGGCGCCGATGAGGAACTCTGCGGCCTCGTGGTCGTAGCGCTCGCGCACCCACGCGCGGTGGGTCATGAGCGCCGCGAAGGTGACCACGCCCAGGGGCACCAGCGCGAGACGGTTGACGGGAATCAGGCGCACTGCGATCACCCCGATGCACATCGAGGTGGCGGCTGTCATGAAGGCGGCGCGGAGGTGGCTGGCGACGTCGACCCAGGAGTCGCGCTCACGAGGTCGGAGCAGGATGCCGTCAGAGAGCCCGCGTCGCATGACGGTGATCGCGGTCGCCGCCACCGCGGCGACCCCGCTGTGCCAGACCGGGAGCGTGGGGCTCCCCGCGATCGCTCGGAAGGCCCAGACACCGATGGCCGCGAACACCCCGAAGCGGACGAGGTCGAACGCGGTGGGCCAGAGCGACCGCGAACGTCTGGTCGCGGCGGCGAGGACGGTCCCCACGGCGTACCCCATAAGCAGAGCGAGGGGGGTCGCATAGAACAGCCCGATCACGAACGGCGCGGCGGCCATGGTGATCGACTGGCTGCCGCGCCGTGGGCTGTCGATGGTTGCGAGGCGGGCGGCGGCGAAGAAGCCGATCGCATATGCCCACCAGGGCAGGCTCGGTGACGTGAAGGCGGGAAGCCTCGCGACGTATCCGACCCAGAGCGCGATGCCGATCAGGAGCATCACGGCAGCAAAGATCCACAGTCGCGGTTCGACGCGCGAGCGCCGGCCGAAACCGACGCCAAGACGACGCAGGATGGGCGTCATCGCTGCTCGGACAACTCCGCCTTAAACACCACCGCCGGGATCGTATGGCCGGGGGCGCCAATGCTTTCACCAGCTTCGGTGACAGCTTCGTTACTGTTTGCTCAGATTGGCTGCGCCCATTGCCGTCGGCACCTGCAATTGGGCCGACCACACCGACTTCTATCCACCCGAGCTGGAGCGCGGGCGACGTCAGAAGGACAAGCTGACCTTCTACGCGGAGTACTTCCCGATCGTCGAGATCGACACGACGTTCTACGGGATCCCGCGGCCGCAGGTGGTCGAGTCCTGGACCGACCGCACCCCCGAGGCGTTCCGCTTCAACATCAAGGCGTACCGCAGCCTCACCGGTCACGAGCGCGAGGACGGTCGCCCGCGCAGACCGACCCCTGAGGAGGAGCGTGACTTCATGGCCGCCCTGGCGCCGCTGCGCGAGAGCGGCAAGCTGGTTGCGGTCCACTACCAGTTCCCGCCCTGGTTCACCAACCGTCCGGACGCGCGGGAATGGCTGCTCGCCGCTCGCGACCGCCACCCCGACGACCTCCTCGCCGTCGAGTTCCGGCATCGTTCGTGGTACGAGGGGGACGCCTGGCCGGCGACCGAGGACCTGCTTCGCGAGCTGGACTGCGTGTATGTCGGGGTCGACGCGCCGCAGATCGGCAGCGCCACCGCACCTCCGCTGCTCGCGATCACCTCTCGGCGCCTGTGCATCACCAGGTTCCACGGGCGAAACCGGAAGACCTGGTACTCGGGCGGCCCCACCAGTGGGGATCGCTTCAACTATCTGTACACGCCTGCGGAGCTCGCGGAGTGGGTCCCCGCGATCCGCGCGGCGAGCGATGACGGGGTGCCGGTGCACGTCCTCCTGAACAACAACAACAGCAACTACGCGGTCGTCAACGCATTCGATTTCGGGGCGTTGCTCGGGCTCCGGCTGCCGCGACCACCCGAGCCGGTCATCGAGACATTGCGGCAGCGCGACGGGGCGATCCCTGCATGGGTCGAGACCTCGGCGCCGATCGCGGCGCCGGCTTCCGAGCCGGCCGGCGACCGCGCCGGCCAGGAAAATGGAGACCAGCTCAGCCTCTCGCTTTGAGGTACCCATTTGGGGGACAATGGTCGGGGCGAACCGGCTGTTGCCGGGCGGATGTATGGAGGTGTTCACGATGGCTATGGCGTCCTCTCGACGCAACGACCGTGGACGCCGGCCTGCGGCCAGTGGGGTGGTCATGCGCAACGAAAGCGGCACCCACGAGGTCGAGGTCTCGCGAGCCCTCAATCAGTGGGCGGTGACCGTGACCTCGCTCGCCGACAACCGGATGATCACCCAGGATTTCTTCTCCCGGCGGTGGGAGGCGGTCGCCCGCGCCGAGGACTTCGTCCGCCTGCTGAATCGCAGCGAGCCCCCTCCCGGCTGGTAGCCGCGGCTCAGTCGGCCTCGAGGTCCAGCAGCCAGCGCTTGCGCGGGACTCCGCCGCCGTAGCCGCCCATGGCTCCGCCGGTCCGGACGACCCGATGGCACGGCACCACGACGGGGATCGGATTCGAGCCGAGCGCGTTGCCCACGGCCCGCGCCCCCCGGGGGACGCCGATACCTTGAGCGACCTCGCCGTAGCTCGCCACCGACCCGTATGGAATCCGGGCCGTCCGGCGCAGCACGCGCCTGGCGAAGGGGCCGACCAGCGACCAGTCGAGATCGAGATCGAAATCGCGCAGGCCGCCGTTGAAGTATTTGTCGAGCTCGCGGCGCACGCTGTCGAGGCGGCGCGGCGCCTCGAGGATGCGTGGGGACAGCTGCGCGGCGACGTCGCCGAGGACCTGATCGCGATTCTCGCTTTCGAAGGCGATGCGCACGAGGCCGCGGCGGGTGGCCAGCAGCAGCAGTTCGCCCAGTGGGCTGTCCATCGTGGTGACCGCCACGTCGACGAGCCCGCTCGCCTCGGCGCGGTCGAGAAAACGGGTCGCCACTGCCTGATCGACGGTCATCGACGGTCCCTCCTGAGCTTCTTCAGGCCCTCGTGCACGCTCTGGCGGGCCGAGTCCTGGGTGGTCGACATCGCCGCCGCGATCTCCGGATAGCTCCGGTCGCCGGCGAAGCGAAGCACCACCGCGCGCCGCTGCTTCACCGGGAGGCGGCGCACCTCGTCCCAGAGCGACTCGTCGATCCCGGTGTGGTCGTCGATGGCAGCACCTGGATCAGGGTCGGCCAGGGGCACGGGACGGCGGGCCATGGCGCGGCGCGCGTCGATCGCCTTGCGCCGCGCGATGGTGAACAGCCAGCCGCGGAGGTTCGACGCATCGACGAGGCGGGGATATGCCCGGAGCGCGCTGAGCATCGTCTCCTGAAAACAGTCCTCGGCTTCCGACGCGCCGACGACGCCGAAGAGGAAGGACAGCACAGCGCCCGCGTGCTCGTCGAAGACGCGCTGGAACGGCGGGAGTGGGGTCGTGCTCACCGTGCTCACTGCATACCAAACGCGACCGCCCCCCGGGGTGTGAGCCGGCAGCCGGATCAGCCCGGCGGCGCGTTCTCGGCGGCGATCTCCGCGGGCGTCTCCGCGGGGAACGCGACCGCCGCCTCGGAGGTGCCGCCCTCGCGCCAGATGGTCAGCATCATGGTGTCGCCGGGCTGGCGCAGCGCCACGGCGCGGCGAAACTGATCTGCTCCGCCGTCGACGGTGTACGGACCGATCCCGGTGATGACGTCGCCCGGCTGGATGCCCGCTGCCTCCGCCGGCGATCCCGGCTTCACCTGGCCGACCTCGACGCCGAAGACCGCCGGCAGTCCCTTGGCGGTCGCGATCACGCTGGTCACGGTGCGCACCGAGGCTCCAAAGGCTACGTGCTGCTCCTCGCTGTCGCTGCGGGGCAGGAAGCGAGCCAGCTGCACCGGGTCGTGGCCGACCAGCAACCGCTCGCCAACCTGGACGACCGGCACGACGACCCTGCCGAGGCGCCCGAAGAGGATCGCGGTCGCCGAAGGGTCGCTGAGCACGTCCCGCTTGGTGTACGCGACGCCCCGTTGATCGAGGTATCGAAGCGTCGCCTCCGAGGCGGGATCCCCCGGACGGACGAAGACCGTGACCGCTTCGCTCACCGCCGGTCAGCCCTCCGTTGTTTCACCGGCGGCCGCGGGTGCCACGTAGGGCTCCTGCTCGCCCGCGGGGGCCACCTGCCCTTCCTCGGTCTGCCCGGTGGGAAGGCCAAGGCCCGGACCGCGGCCGCGTCCACGGCGACGGCGGCGGCGACGGCGGCGCTGGGTGCCGTCGGGAGGCTGGCCCTCGCCGCCGGACGGTGGCGGCGACGGCGCAGCATCGACACCGCCCTCGGTCGAAGCCGCGACCGG
>DAITPY010000001.1:0-37448 GCA_036833315.1 Candidatus Dormiibacterota bacterium | reverse complement strand
GCTGGGGCGCGCCCCTGCGTCCGCGGCGGCGACGGCGGCGGCGTTTCGCGGCGCGTTCGGGGTCGGCCGGGTCTCCCGACTCGACGGTCGCGCCTTCGCCCTGCGGCCGGGGAGCGCCCCGGCCCTGCTTGGGTTGCGACACGAGCTCGAGCGCGCTCAGCCATCCGCCGGTGGACCGCGACGCTTCGACGAGCTTCCCGTACATCGACTCGTCACCACTGCGCAGGGTCGCGCTGTCGCCGATGCAGGCCACCAGCCGCTTCGCACGCGAGATCGCGACGTTGAGTCGGTTGGGAACGCGCAGGAAGCCGATGCGCCCGCGCTCGTTGGAGCGCACCAGCGAGATGACCACGATGTCCTCCTCGCGGCCCTCGAATGAGTCGACGGTGTCGATCTTCACGGTGCGCTTGAACTTCCGCCGGCCGAGCGCCTGTCGCAGGCGTTCCACCTGCTCCGCATACATGGCGATCACCGCCATGCTCAGCTCGCGCGGGGCGCGTTCATCGAGCAGGCGCACCACCTGCGCCGCGACCCGTACCTCCGCCTCATTGCGCAGCGCACCTCCGGGGCCGCGCCGCTCGCGGCCACCGCGCATGCCCTCGGTGTCGACGAAGTGCAGTGCGACCGGGAAGGGCTTGCGGGTGATGTAGTCGTATGCCTCCACCTCGGGCGCGTTCTCGAGCTGGTTGTCGTACGACGCCGCCGACACGTACGCGGCAATGTCGGGATGCATGCGGTGCTGAATGGTGAGCAGGCACTGCGCATCGGCAGGCAGTCCGCCGTCCCAGCACTGTTCGAAGAGGCTCCGGTTGACGAGGTCCTCGAGCGCAGGGTCGCTCTCCACGATGCCGTAGAGCGCGTCGTCCTCGACCGGTGGGAGTTGCTTGTGGTCACCGACGAGCGCGAGGCTGCGACCGAGCCGGAGCGCCGGCAGCGCCTCGTCGGCGCGGGCCTTGTTGGCCTCGTCGAGGATGACGATGTCGAAGTTCATGTCGGTGATCGCCGACGTTGCGGCGGTCGCGCAGGTGGCGAAGTAGCAGTTGGCCTCGAGCACGCGCGGGTCGTCCTCATCATCGAGGCGGAAGCGTTCGACCGCGGGATGCACCCGCTCGGCGCGAGCGACCCGGACGGCGCGCATCCCCGGTGTTCCGGCGAGGCGCTCGAGCGCGTTGTCGACCGCGAGGTTGCTGTGCGACGTCACCAGGATTCGCTCGTCCGGATTCTCCGCAAGCCGCCGTTTCACTGCCTCGACGATGACCGTGGTCTTGCCGGTTCCGGGAGGGCCCTGGATGAACAACGCCTGGCCCGCGGTCAACCTGCTCAGCAGCCCGACGGCGCGGTTCTGCGGCTGGTTCGCGATCATCCCCGGGGTCAACCAGGAGGCCTGCGCGTCCGACTCATCCTTGGGCGCGACGATGGTTTCCGGGCTGACCAGCAACTGAGCGAGCAGACCGACGCCGAAATCCTTGGTCGCGATCGCGGCGAGCACCGAACGCTTCGCCTGGTACAGCGCCTTGTTGAACGACGGCGCGATGTATCCCTCGCTGCCTGAGTGCTCGAATGTTCGGGTCACGACTTCGACGACGTGACGGTGATGGTCGATGCGCGAGACGCGCCCGACGAAGTTGGTCTCGTCGTCAGGCTCGATGAGCACCGCGGCGTCCGGGGTGAGATTGATCGGCTCGCCGGCGGGAATCTGGAACTCGACCTTGCCGACCTCGGGGGATTTGCGGTCCGCCTCGGTGAACTCGCGCCCGCAGGACGGGCAGCGCTCATGGCTTTCCGGCCGCCAGAGGGCCCGGCACGTCTTGCAGCGCCAGTACTCGCGCGCTCCATTGAATCGCGTGCGCTGCGACTGTGCCCGCTGCTTCTCCGCACGCTCGAGACTGTCGACGAGCTTCAAGGTCGCGTAGAGCTGCTCGGACCTGGCTGCGTGCTGGGTCGAGATCCGCCAGTCGAGCAACCGGAAGGTATCGCTGACCACGCCGTTCGCCTCGGTCACGACCGGTTCGCGGGTGGTGATGGTCAGGAGCTTCGCGCCCTCGGGCTGACCCCCGGTCGGACGGATCGAGATCACCCGAAGGCCGAGGTGCTCGCGAGCCCCGTCGGGCCCGGGCTGCGCGACGCACTGGAGGACGAGGTCGGGAAGGTCGAGCCGCAACTGCGGCGGATCTTCGTCACCGAATGAGACGGACACATGCCCGACTTCACCGATGCGCTCGGCAAAGACTGTGCGCGGGTCGGCCCCGGGGTGCGAGCCGTTCGCCCATGCTTCCAGGACGGCCATGGCATCGCTGCCGTCGGGCACGATCAGGTGCAGACGATCGAGCGCGAGGTCTGGGGCTATCAGCGGACTGTCAACCTCGGACGCGGCGGTGGCCCTGTCCACCGGCGCGCAATGAATGGACTTCGAGACGGCTTCGGGCGGTGCTCTTTGACGCGGGGCGACGATCAATCGACGTCAACCGCGGGGACGCGCGAAGCCTCCCGTCTGCAAATGACTATACCCGATCGGGCCGGCGGTGCAACTCAGCGGTGCGAAACCGAGTCTCCACTACGATCACCGCATGGGCGACAACTTCGCACCCGGGATTGACCTCAGCGGCATCCATTCGGAGCTCGACAAGCTCAAGTCGCAGCTCTGCCGCTGCCAGCATCAGGGCACGTGCATGGCCTGCAAGGGATTCGAGGTGATCCGCCAGCAGGTGCAGGTGGTCGCCGCTGCGGCCTCCCAGCCGGTGCTCATGCAGGTGGCTCAGGAAGTTCAGATGGAACAGCTCATGTCCCAGCTGGGTGGCCTGCAGGAGAAGCTCTCCGAGGATCCGCAGCTCCAGGAGTTGATGGCCCGGATGTTCGAGCGCGTCCAGGACGATCTCGGCGGTCCGGAGCAGCTCCAGCAGATGCTCGGTGGGCTCTTTGGCGGGATGGGCGGGCTGACGCCGGAGGGGAACGATGTCCCGCCCGATGATCGTCCCGCACCTCCGGGTGACCGCAAGCCGCTCGACGACCGCGACGTCCCCCCGGACGACCGGCCCATGCCTGCCAAGGAATAGTCCGTCGTGTCCAGGGCTCGACTTCGCCGTTCAGTTCTAGCCGTTCCTGGCAGCAACCCGCGGATGATGGAGAAGGCGGCGTCGAGTGCCGCCGACGAGGTTTTCCTCGATCTCGAGGATGCCTGCGCGCCGCTGGAGAAACCCGCGGCGCGGAGCAAGATCGTCGAGGCGCTGCGCACCCATGACTGGCATGGCAAGACGCGGGTGGTGCGCATCAACCAGGTGACCAGCCAGTTCGCGTTCGACGACCTGCGCGAGGTCGTGACCGGCGCCGGCGACGTGCTCGACTGCATCATGGTCCCGAAAGTCCGCAATGCCGGCGACATCGCGTTCGTCGACCGCGCTCTGCTGCAGCTGGAGCAGGCACTCGGCTTGCCTGTCGGACGCATCGGCATCGAGGCGCAGATCGAGGACGCGGAAGGCTTGATGCGCGCCGACGAGATCGCCTTCTCCAGCGACCGTCTGGAGACCTTGACCTACGGGCCGGCCGACTTCTCGGCATCGATGCAGCTGCCCACCTTATCGGTGGGCAACAACGACACCTACCCCGGCGACATCTTTCACTACGTGCTCTTCAAGCTCGCCGTCGCGGCCCGGGCCGCGGGCATCCAGGTGATCGACGGGCCGTACCTGGCCATTCACGATGTCGAGGGGTATCGCGCGTCCGCCTCGCGTGCCGCCGCGCTGGGGTATGACGGGAAATGGGCGCTGCATCCGGCGCAGATCGAGCCGGCCAATGAGGCATTCACCCCGGCACAGGCGGACTTCGACAAGGCGGCGCGCATCCTCGAGGCGTACCGGCAGGCCACCGAGATCGACCGCAAGGGAGCGGTGATGCTCGGCGACGAGATGATCGACGAGGCGTCGCGGAAGATCGCGATGCAGTTCTACGCGCGCGGCGTGGCGGCGGGGCTCAAGCCGTCCGCGGCCGCCGGCGAGGAGTCGGCGGCCGGCTGACGTGGGCGCGCTCGACTCTGCCCGCCTCGTCGGATTCGTGCCGACTGTCGACCTCCCGCGGGCCCGGACGTTCTACGCGGAGACGCTTGGATTGCGTGTGGCCGACGAGAGTGCGTTCGCGTGCGTGTTCGACGCCAACGGCACGATGCTCCGCGTGACGCCGGTGCGCAAGCTGGCGCGCGCGAGATACACGGTGCTCGGATGGTCAGTCGACGACATCGAGGCGACGGTGCGAGGCCTCACCGATGCGGGCGTCGTGTTCGTACGCTATCGCAGCATGGAGCTCGACGGGCTGGGTATCTGGACGGCGCCGGGCGGGAGCCGGGTGGCGTGGTTTCAGGATCCCGATGGAAACCTGCTCTCGCTGACCCAGTTCGCGTAAGGCCGTCTTTAGGCGGAACTCCTCAAGGACCGCTAGCGTGCGGGCTCGAGCGGGTCCAGGCCCGTAGCTATCATCGTCGACAAGCGTTTCCGCGAGATGTCCACTGCGCGCGGGTCGATGTCGGCTCCGATGAAGTCGCAACCGAGTCGCAGCGACGCGACCCCTGAGGAACCGCTGCCGCAGAAGGGATCGCACACGGTGAATCCCGGCTCAGCGCTTGCCTCGAGCATGAGTTCGAACAGTCGCACCGGTTTCTGAGTCGGATACGCGGCTCGATGGATCCGCGGGACGGCCCATATGTCCGGAAGATCGCGCCGCACCAGCTTGCGCCGACCCTTGCTCGCGAACACGATCTGCTCGTGGCGGCGGCGGAAGTAGTGACCCATGCCGAGGTGCACCTTGTCCCACACCACGACGCCTTTGACATCGAAGAAGTCCCGCACCAGTGCGCCGAGCGAGAGCATCGAGAAGCTGTCGAACATGATGTACACGTGCCGGTCGCGGCGCAGGACCCGGCTGCACTCGCCGAGGAAGACGCGATACGTGGCCGGATCGTCCGAGAACTCGTGGAACCAGCGCTCGTTGTCGGACTTGCCGTAGTGGCCGACGATCCGGCCGTGGCCGAAGCGCATGTGCTGGTTCATGCCCGAGTACGCGGGGTCGGTGACGATGACGTCGACCGATTCGCCGGGCAGGTCGCGAAGGAACTCGATGCAGTCCTGGGTGCGAATCTCGAAGTCCGCAGGCGCAGGATCGGTGGTCGCCGCGCCGCCGTCGAGCGAGCGGGCGATCATCGCGCGAACGGCCGTTCGCTCATTCGCGCAACTCTAGCAGCGCAACCGCCGATTACACTGCCCCGGGATGGCGGCAGGCTTCGAGCGGCAGGTTCGCGCCCGCGAGGAGTACCGCCGCCGCAATCCCTCGTGGACGGACAGCGTCAGCCGCTACAGAGCCTTGATCGGCAGCGTCGCAGCTGACGGAGCGCGGATCCTCGATCTGGGTTGCGGGCGCAACGGACTCCACGGCGACGATCTGGGGTGCGCGCCGCGGACCACCGTCGTCGGCATCGACCCCGATCCAACGGCGCTCGCGGCCAATCGGGTGGTGACCCATCGCGTGGTCGGCTCCGGTGAGGATCTTCCCTTCGCGGCGGGAGCGTTCGACGTCGTCGCCTCAGCATGGGTGCTCGAGCACCTCGACCATCCGGGCCTCGTCTTCGCGGAGGTGCGACGGGTGCTGACGGACGGCGGCCGGTTCGTGTTTCTGACCCCCAATGCCTGGAACTACAACGCGTGGATGATCCGGTCGGTCCCGCATCGCTGGCACGCCACCCTCACCCACCGTCTCTACGGGCGAGGCGAGGGCGACGCGTACCCGGTCAGATACCGCGCCAACAGCGGCCCCACCCTGCGCCGGCTGCTCAGCGCGGCCGGGTTCGAGCGGGCGCGGCTCACCTACAACGGCGATCCCTCGTACGTCGCCTTCAACCGGCCGCTCCTCGAGGCGGCGTTCGGCGTCGAGCGGGTGCTGGCGGCCCCGTCGCTGCAGCGAGCGCGCGTCCACATCCTCGGTGACGCGAAGGCCTGACGACTAGACTCGGGCGATGTCCATCGACATGACCACCGAGCAGCGCGAGATCGTCGGCATGGTCCGCGACTTCGTGGAGCGCGAGATCATCCCGGTCGCCCACGACCTCGAACACGACGACACGTACCCGGACAAGATCGTGGCCCACATGAAGGAGTTGGGCTTCTTCGGCTTCGCCGTCCCCGAGGAATATGGAGGCGCGGGTCTCGACTACGCGACCTACGCGATGGTGTGCGAGGAGATCGCGCGCGGATGGATGTCGATCACCGGCATCATCAACACCCACTTCATCGTCAGTTTTCTCATTGAGAAGTTCGGCACCGACGAGCAGCGCCAGCGTTTCCTTCCGCGGATGGCGACGGGCGAGTTCCACGGCGGATTCTCGATGAGCGAGCCGAACTGTGGCTCCGACGTGCAGGCGATCCAGACTCGCGCGATCCGCGACAACGGCGAATACGTGATCAACGGCACCAAGATGTGGGCGACCAACGGCGAGCATTCGACGGTCGTCGCCACGCTGGTCAAGACCGACCCGGATGCGAGCCCGCCGCACCGCGGGATGTCGTGCATCCTCGCCGAGAAGCAATATCCGGGATTCACGGCGTCACGACACATCGAGAAGCTCGGCTACAGGGGCGTGGAGACCACCGAGCTGATCTTCGAGAACAACCGCCAGCCCGCCGTCAACCTCCTCGGCGGTGTCGAAGGCCAGGGCTTCAAGCAGATGATGGCCGCGATCGAGGTCGGCCGGGTCAATGTCGCCGCGCGCGGCGTCGGTGTCGCGCAACGTGCGTTCGAGCTCTCGATCGAGTACGCGCAACAGCGCCACGCGTTCGGCGTGCCGATCGCGCAGCACCAGGCCATCCAGTTCAAGCTCGCCGACATGGCCACCAAGATCCAGGCGGCAAGGCTGCTGACCAACTATGCGGCGCGCCAGAAGGACGCCGGCGAGCGCGCGGACATCGAGTGCGGCATGGCCAAGCTCTTCGCCACCGAGACCTGCTTCGAGGTGGTCGGCGAGGCGATGCGCGTCCACGGCGGGTACGGTTTCTCGAAGGAGTACGAGGTGGAGCGCCTCTACCGTGACGCGCCGTTGCTGATCATCGGTGAGGGCACCAACGAGATTCAGCGGGTGATCATCGCCAAAGGACTGCTCGAGCGCCACCGCATCGCGGACTGATCGGCGTCGGTGCTCATCGCGTGATCACGTTCACGCCCGCAACGCCGGCGAGTCGCTTGCGCATCACCTCGATCGCCGCTTCCTGATCGTCGACGAGCAGGAAGCGCCGCCCCAGCTCCGCCGCGGCCGCGCCGGTGGTGCCGCTGCCCGCGCACCAGTCGACGACGAGGTCGCCGGGACGCGACGACGCGGCGACGATCCTGCGCAGGATGCCGAGCGGCTTCTGGGTGGGATACCCGGTGCGCTCGCGGGACGTGGTCGGCACGATCGTGTGCCACCACACGTCGGTCGGCAGCTTGCCGCGCGCCGCCCGTTCCGGCGTCTGCAGCCGCGGCGCCATGTACGGCTCGCGCTCGACCTCTGACGAGTCGAAGTGATAGAGGCGCGGGTCGCGGACGTAGACGAGGATCACGTCGTGTTTCGCCGGCCACCGGCGTGTGGTCCTGGCGCCGTAGTCGTACGCCCACACCACCTCGTTGAGAAAGCACTCGCGCCCGAAGATCTCGTCGAGCAGCAGCTTGCAGTAGTGCGATTCGCGAGGGTCGATGTGGAAGTACAGGCTGCCGTGCGGCGCCAGGATGCGCCGCGTTGCAACCAGGCGGGGCCGGAGCCATCCCAGGTAGTCGTCGAACCGGTCCTCGTAGCGCGCGCCGGCCTCCCGCTCCACTCTGTAGTGGCGTCCGGCGAACCCGCGCCGCGTCGATCCGGCGTCCAGCGTGGTGCTGGTTCGCAATCCCTTGCGTGCGCCGCCGGTGTTGAACGGAGGATCGACGTACACCAGGCCGGCACAGGCATCGGGCAGCGCGCCGAGCACGTCAAGAGCCTCGCCGTGCACGATGGTGGCGGTGGCGGCCGACGCGTCGGGACCGGATCGCATCGCAGCCACGTACAGTAGGGCGAATCATGGACATGGGCGCGCGCGTTGCACCGCCGGGGCCCGCCGGGGCTTGACCCAGACATGCAGTTCGGCCGTTATTTCGAGGAGTTCGACGTCGGTGTGACCTACCGGCACTGGCCGGGGAAGACCATCACCGAGGCCGACGACCACCTCTTCTGCCTGCTCACCATGAACCACCATCCGCTGCACATCGATGCCAACTACGCGGAGACCAAGACCGAGTTCAAGCGCAACGTCGTGGTCGGCAACCTCGTGTACAGCCTCGCCCTCGGTATGAGCGTCGCTGACATCAGTGGCAAGGCGATCGCGAATCTCGAGGTCGAATCCCTCAAACACGAGCATCCAACCTTCCACGGCGACACGATCTACGCGGAGACGACGGTGCTCGACAAGCGCGAGTCGTCAAGCAAGCCGGACCGTGGCATCGTCAGCGTCGAGACCCGCGCCTTCAATCAGCGCGGCGAGCGGGTCTGCATCTTCAAGCGGCGGGTGATGGTGCCCAAACGTGGGGCCGGCGAACTCCAGCCGGCGGACATCCCGGCCGGCGGGGACTGATATGGGCGCGGCGAGCGCCGCGGCCGCCGCTCGCTACAGCGTGCGCCCGCTCCTCCCGGGCCCACCGGATGCGCTGCGCGACGAGGTGCTTCGCCTCGGTGTCCCGCCCGAGAAGATCACCGTGATCGCGCGCCACGGTGCGGTGGAGGCGCTCGCGCTTCGTGGTCTGAGCCCCGATCAGACGCGGGTGATCGGGCGACTGGTTGCGCAGGGTGGCGGCGAGGTGCTGACCAACACTGACGGAGACCGTGCGGTGCTGCTCATGCCGCTCTCCACGGCCGGATCGCTGCCGGAGCAGCTTGCCGCGTGGAGTGACCGGACCGGCGAGGTCGGGGTGGCCATCGGCGCGGTGCTCAGCGCGCGCGGCGCGCCGCCACCGCCACTCGACGTACCCGGCCATCGTCTCGGGTTCGGCGATCGGACCCTGGTCATGGGGATCCTCAACGTCACCCCCGACTCGTTCTCCGGCGACGGCGTCGGTGACGACCTCGACGCCGCGGCGGCGCGTGCGCATTCCCTCGCGCACGACGGCGCCGACATCATCGACATCGGCGGCGAGAGCACGCGCCCGTCCACACAGCGGCAGCCGGTCCCCGCCGACGTCGAGCTCGCTCGAGTGCTGCCGGTGATCCGGGCACTCGCCGGCCGTCTGCCGGTGCCGATCAGCATCGACACCCGCAAGGCCGCGGTGGCGGCCGCAGCACTCGACGCCGGGGCGGTCATCGTCAATGACATCTGGGGACTGCGCGGCGACCCGGACATGGCCCGAGTGGTCGCCGAGCGTCCGGGCACAGGGCTGGTTGTCATGCACAATCAGCACGGCACCGAGTACGGGGATCTCCTCGAGGACGTATGCCTCGGACTGCGCCAGAGTCTCGCCGTCGCAGAGTCCGCGGGCATCCCGGCGTCGCAGGTGATCGTCGACCCGGGATTCGGGTTCGCGAAGACACCGGCCCACAACCTCGAGCTGACGCGCCGTCTCGGCGAGCTGCTCGGCATCGGGCACGCAGTGCTGGTCGGTCCATCCCGCAAGTCGACGATCGCCCTGCTCACCGGCGACGCCGATCCCGCTCACCGCGTCGAGGGCAGCCTCGTCCTCGCGACGCTCGCGGTGCACGCCGGAGCGCACCTGGTCCGGGTGCACGATGTCGCCGCCACCGTGCGAGCGATGCGCGTCGCCGACGCGGTGGTGCGTGGCACGCCCGAGGCGTTGCGCCACCTGCCGATTCCCGGCCCGACCGGATGAGCTCCGGCGGCGAGATCTCCACCGACGTCGCCTGGGTCTCCCTCGGATCGAACCTCGGTCATCGCGGCCGGAACCTTGCTCGGCTGCGCGCCGCGCTCACCGAGGACGGCGTGTTGATCATTGGGGCGTCGCCGGAGATCCTCACCCGCCCGGTGGGCGTCACCGCGCAGGGCGACTTTCACAATCAGGTGGTGCGGCTGCGCAGCCCCGTCCCGTGGACGCCGCGGCAGTGGCTCGCGCACTGCGCGCGGGCCGAGCGCGCCGCGGGGCGGCGGCCCACCTATCGATGGGGTCCGCGAGTCGCCGACGCCGACATCCTCCTGCTCGGCGAGCATGGGGAGATCCATGTGCACGAAGAGGATCTGATCGTCCCGCATCCCGAGCTCGGCAACCGAGCGTTTGAGCAACAGCTGCTTGCGGCCGCGGGCTACGTGCCCGTCTGACCGAGGGAGACCGGCTAGATCGGCAGGCGGTCGGCGAGCTGCGGTACGAGCTTGAGCGCCGCGTCGATCTGCTTGGCGACGTCTGCCAGATCCGGCTGCTTCTCGAAATCCAGGAACCAGGAGTGCTCGGCGGTGAACTTCTCGACGAGCGTGGTGGTGCCGAGCACTGCGATGCCAACGTGCACGCTCGGTTTGTCGTCGTCCGAGAACGCCTTGCCCAGCAACGTCTGCACGGTCTCGACCCAGCCCCCGACCTCGTCGAGGTCGTGGAGCTCATAGCCTCCGTCTCCGAGCACGAACTCCGCCTCGACGTCAACGAAGGCCTGCGGCGTGATCTGCTGGTGGGGACAGTCCTGCGCCTCGTCGTCGTCGTGGTACAGCTCGCAATCCGCGCCCGGTCCATATGCGGAGATGAACGTCAGCAGCGCGTCCCACGTGTAGCTCACGTGGACGTGATATCGCGGCGGCGGATCCCCGGTGAGTCGCACGGTGCACTCGAAGCGGCGCTCCCCGAGCCCGGGTTCCAGGTGGTGACGGACGTCCTCGATGCTCAGCCCGGCGGCGTCCACGGCTTCGAGCAGGTCCGAGGCGAACTCCTCGTACGACGGGAACGTCGGCCGGTCGGCCCCTGCCTGCTCCGACCCGGCCTGACCGGCGCCGGGATGCTCGGCCATCAGCCCGCTGACCCGGTTCGCAGGTGGCGGACCGCCAGCCGGAAGAGGTTGGCGCCGAGCACCACCACGAAGCACAGGGCGATGGCGATGATCAGCGGCAATTCGACGTTCGGCGTCGAGTACGTGTAGGTGGCGAGGACGGCGGCGACGAGCAGGGCAAGGGCGATCACGGCCAGCGCGCCGACGGTGATCGAGAGCACCGGGTCGGTCCGGCCGCTGACCGCCGTTGGCTCTCGTGGGTCGAGCATGGGGGGAGTACGCACCATGCCGAGTGTACTTTGCGGCCCCCCAACATCAGCGACCTGGATCAGCGTCTGAGCCCGGCGAATCGATACCCGATCCCCGGCACCGCCAGGATGTGCCGAGGTTGGCCCGGGTCCGGCTCGATTTTGCGGCGCAGGTTGCGGACGTGGACGTCGATCACTCGCGTCTCGATGGGATGCTCGTACCCCCAGACCGCGCTGAGGATCCGCTCCCGGGAGAGCACCTTGCCGGCGTTCGACGCCAGGTAGGAGAGGAGGTCGAACTCCGTGTGGGTGAGGATGATGTCCCGCTCCGCTCGGGTCACGCGCCGCTCGGCGGTGTCGATGACCAGGTCCCTGAAGACGAGCCGCCCGTCGGGGGGCTTGTCCTCCCCACGCAGCTCTCTCGACTTGCGCAGGTGCGCACCGATCCGGGCGAGCAGCTCGCGGGGACGGAACGGTTTGGCGATGTAGTCGTCGGCGCCGATCTCGAGACCGAGCACGACATCGATCTCGTCGTGCTTGGCGCTCAGGATGATCACCGGCATGCGATGGCCGGCGCGACGGATCTCCCGGCAGACGTCGAATCCGGAGAGGTCGGGAAGCACCAGATCGAGGACCACGACGTCCGGATGGAAGGTCTCGAGACGCGCAAGCGCTTCGCTCGCGCGCTCCGCTTCCTGGACGGTGTAGCCCTCGCTCTCGCACGTGAGACGCACCGCCCGGCGAACCAGTGCGTCGTCGTCGACCACGAGCACCCGCACCTGTTGTCCATCCACGGCTGTTCCCTCGAAGTGGCCCCGCGCCATTCTGGAGCATCCCAACGTCGGTCGGAACAGCGAAGGGTTGGTACTATACGGGCCGACTCCAATACGGGACCGCCCCCTCAGGGACGGTCTCCATTCACAAAACTGGAGACCCGCACCCGTGCAGACCCAGGGCTCTCTCCGTGACGGCGGGCTCGCGACACTGCTCCAATCGATGCAGGCAGAGCGAGCGACCGGCACCTTGACCATCGACAACGGCGGCGACAACTGCTCGCTGTATTTCCTCTTCGGCCACCTCTTCCACGCCAGCGGACCGGGCGGACAGGGCGAGGAGGTCGTCATCGACGCCCTGGGCTGGGACGACGGCTCCTTCCAGTTCGACCCGCGAGCCAAGCTGCCCGCCGAGGAAACCATCAAAGCCTCGCCGGCCGAGCTGATCGCCGCGTCCGAGAGCCGGCATGCGCCCGCCGCAGCGGCAGCGACCACTGCATCGTCGTGGCCGGACGCCGCACCCACCTACTCGCCATCCGACACGTACTCAGCTCCGGCGGCGAGCCTCCCCGCGCCCATCGAGGAGCCGGCCTATGCGGTCGCGCCGTCGGCCTCCTCCGAGCGGGGCGCCGACACCTACTCGACTGCTCCGGCCGAGCCGGAGGCGGACCATGCCCCGATGCCCGAGTTCCAGCCGTCGCACATCGCGACCGCTCCCGAGCCGCTGTCGTATGCGACCGCCGAGCCGTCGTCGCCGCCGTCGGCCCCGGCCGCATCCGAGCGTCCCGCCGGGACATCGGCAGGCGCGTCATCGTCTAGTGTTCAGCCGGTGCGCGTCTATCCGCTGCCCTCGGGCCGCGCCCACTACGAAGGGTTGAAGAGTGCGTTCGTCGACTTCCCACGTCTGCTCCGGACGCTTCGATCCGACCGCCACACCGGGTACGTGAACCTGAGCGGCACCGGCTACAGCGGCGTGATCCTCTTGAACGACGGGCAGGCGCTCCAGGCGCTCTGCAGCAATGCCACCGCCGTGCAGGGGGAGTCCGCTTTCCTGCAGATCCGGCGCCATATGGATGCCGGCGACGGCGTCATCGACGTCATCGAGCTGGACGCCGAGATGGTCACCGCGCTCGCCCAGCTGTTCACCTCGCCGTACCTCTTCAGCGGCCTGCTCGGTCGCTTCGTGAATCTCGACGCGTTGCTCGAATATCTCGCCGAGGAGAAGGTCAACGGATCGGTGGTGGTGCAAGCCCCGACTGAGGCGGGGATCATCCTGCTTCGCGATGGCGAGATCCTCGGGAGCTACACGGAATCCCAGCGATCCCTGGACAAGGCGACGACCGCGGTCGCGGCGCTGGCCACGGATCGGCAGTCGAGCATCGAGGTCAAGGGCGGCGAGGGCACCATCGCCGCCATCGACGTCGACGCCGCGCTCAACCGCGCCTACTAGGGCCGCCCCGCGCGGTCGTCCTGCGTCCGCCTTGCTGCGGGCGGCGCTGTGGGCGGGGGCGGCGATTATGGTCGCGTCGCTGTCGGGATGCTTCGCCAGCCCGCCCCAGATCATCCAGCTGCTGCCCAACCGGGGATCGGTCGGCATCGCCGCCGACGCGCCGATCACCGTGGAGTTCGATCGACCGGTTGCGACCCGCTCCGTGGTCGGTCGCTTCTCGGTGAACCGGGCAATTCGTTCGTGCGACCTCGAGGCGGCGTTCAGCGCAGGCTCCGGCGCCCCGTGCCGGATTGCATGGTCAAGCGGCAATACCGGGTTCACCCTGCTCCACCCGGGAGCGATCTTCGCGCCGAGCACGTCGTACACCTTCACGCTCGCAGGGGGCATCAGCGATCCGAGTGGCGTGGTGAACTCCGTCGATCATCACTGGACGATCACCACCGAGCAGGCTCCGGTGATCCGGGGCATCGGTCCCGCTGACGGCTCGACCGGCGTGCCCGTGGACACTCCGATCTCGGTCACCTTCTCGACGAGCATGGCCGCCGCCCCGACCCAGGCGGCCATCCAGCTGACTCCCGCGGTGTCCGGGACGCGCGTGGTACGCAACCGCCTCGACAGCAGCCGCTTCGTGGTGCTGCCGGGACGCACGCTCGAGTCGGGGGTGACCTACCGGCTGACCATCGCGGCGACCGCCGCGGACGCCCATCAGCAGCCGCTGGTTGCGGGGGGGTCGGCAAGCTTCACGACCCGGGGCCTCGCTCCGGGTCCGCATGCGGTGGTGCTCGCTCGCGCGCCCGGAGAGGGGGCGACCACAGTGCTGTTGTCGCCGCTCGCCCCTGCCCAGGCCGGGGAACCGATATCGACCGAGGCGGTGCTGGTGGCTCCGAGGTGCCTGTCCCGCACCGGCTGCGGCAATGCGGTGATGGGTGGTCCGCTCTACACCTACGCCGCTGCCACACTCTCGCACGGGGGGCATTGGCTCGCCGCGGTCGAGCTCGATGCCACGGTCGCCGCGCCGCAACCGGTGCTCGTCGTGCTCGATCCCGCCACGGGCTCGGTGCTCGAGAGTTTCGCGCGATCCTCGATGCCCTCGTGGTCGCCGGACGGATCGACCCTCGCCTTCTCCAGGGCAGGAGCCGTCTCATTTTTCGCCACGGGCGGCGGCGCCGTCACCAGCCTGCCGCCGGGTGACTCGCTCGTGGCTCCGGCGGTGTGGAGTCCCCTCGGCGAGCAGCTGGTCATCGACGTCGCCGGCCCTTCGGACCCCGAGCACCTCGAGCTGGCCGATTCGGTCGTCCTCGCCCGCTACTCGATTCCCGGGGTGAGCGGGCGGTCGAGCACTCCCGTGATCTCACCGGACGGCGCCCAGCTCGCCTTCCTGCGCTCGACGACCGCGGCTGGCGGGACCTGGCTCGCCGGCATCGGGAAGGCGCCCACTCCCCCGCGGCTGCTCGACCCGTCGCTCCAGCCGCTGGGCTTCAGCGCCAACGGGACGCTGGTCGGGATCAGCCAGCCCGCCGGCGACCCCCCGACCCTCGTGCTCGTCAGCGTGGCGGTGGATGAGCGCATTCCGATCACCGCGGGGCCGCCGTCAGGGGCGTTGGACACGGTTGTGGTGGCGCTATCGGGGCGGCAGCTCGTGTATCTCTCGACGGATGCCGCCGGAGTCGAGCAGGCATACGTCGAGAACGCGGACGGGACCCATGCGCTCGTGATCACCGATTTCACTGCGCAGACCCTGGTCGCGGCGGCGATCACGGTGAGTGGATGAGGAGGCTCCTCTTCCTGATCGCCGACACCGGCGGCGGCCACCGCGCGGCGGCAACGGCTGTCGACCGGCAGATGGCCGACACCGCACCGGGCCAGTTCGAGATCACCATCCTCGATCCGTTCAGCGCAGCCAGGCAGCGCCTCATCGCCGGCACCGCCGATCTCTACGGCCCGATCACGCGATACGCCCGGTGGCTCTGGGGTGGTCTGTACCACGCGACCAACAACCGGCCTGCGGTGCGCCTGCTCGAGGCAACCGTGCTGCGCACGGTCACCGGCGCCGTTGCGGACGCGATCCAGCGTCTCGACCCCGACTGCGTGGTGTCGTTCCACCCGCTGCTCAACCACGTCAGCGTGCGCGCCGTGCGCGGCCATACCCGCAGCGTTCCGGTGATCACGGTGATCACCGACCTGGTCGACATCCACGCAGCCTGGGTATGTCCCGACGTCGATGCGGTGGTCGTGCCGTCCCCGGGCGGTTTCGAGCGATGCCGGCGCGCCGGGATTGCGGCGTCGCGCTGCCATGACCTCGGGCTCGCGGTGGATCGCCGGTTCACCAACCTGCCCAGCGATCCCGCCGAGCGATCGGCGCTGCGCCGCCGGCTCGGATTGCGTCCGGAGAGCTTCGTCGTGCTGGTCTGCAGCGGTGCTGACGGATCCGGTGGGATCGTGCGCAACGCGCGTGCGATAGCCGCCAGCGGCATCGACCTCGACCTGGTGGTGATCTGTGGCCGCAACCAACGTGCGCGCAAGGCGCTCTCGGGACTGCGTACCGGCGGCGGTCGCGAAGCGCGCGTGCTCGGCTACGTGACCGACATGCCTGACTGGATGCGCGCCAGCGACGTCGTGGTCACCAAGGCCGGTCCGGGCACCATCGCAGAGTCACTCTGCTGCGGTCTGCCCCTGCTCCTGGTCTGGTACCTGCCCGGCCAGGAGCGAGGCAACGTCGAGTGGGTGGTTGACATCGGGGCGGGTCGCTACGTCCCGCATGTCACACAACTGGTCGACGCGGTGGCCGAGCTAGCGGTGCCCGGCTCGGAGACACTGGCCGCGATGCGCGCGGCGGTGCGGGCGGCTGCGCGTCCGGACGCCACACGCCGCATCGCCGGCTTGATCGCGTCGATGGCCGCCGGTGCACGCGGGTGAGCGCGGAGGCGCACGAGCTCGACCCTCGGACCGCGGCGGCCGGTGTTCCGGTGCCACGCTGCACCATCACGCGGCTGCGGGTGCACAGCTTTCGCAACTACGCCGAGGCCACGGTTCGATTCGGGCCGGGTCTCAACATCATCCACGGGCAGAACGCGCAGGGAAAGACCAATCTGCTCGAGGCCGTCGCCACGCTCGCCCTGACCCGCTCGCCGCGCACCGCGACGATCGGCGACCTGTTGCTCTGGGGGAGCGACGCGGCGCTCGCCGAGGCCGACGTCGTCAGGCCGCCCGCGAACGTGACGCTCGCGGCTCGATTTGAGCGCGACCCGGTGTCCGGGAGGGTGTCGCGCACCGCGGTGATCGACGGCAAACCGCGCCCGGCTCGCGCCGTGCTCGGCATCTGTCCGGTGGTGCTCTTCTGGCCGGAGGATCTTGCCCTGGTACGCGGCGGTCCCGAGGGCCGCCGGCGCTTCCTCGACGTGATCCTTGCCCAGACCGACCCGCACTCAGCGGCGCACATGTCCAGGTACCGGCGCGTCCTCGAGCAACGCAACGCGCTGCTGCACCACCTGCGCACGGGCGCAAGCGGCCGCGACACGCTCGACGGGTTCACGAACGAGCTCGCCGGCCACGGTGCCTGGCTGGCGCGGGCTCGTGCACGACTGGTCGCGGCGCTGGCGCCACTGGCCGCGGCTTCGCTGCACGACCTCAGCGGTCAGCGTGAACGCATCACGCTTCGCTACGCGCCCGCCCATGCCGCCACCATCCCCGACGATCTTGCCGAAGCTGAGCGGGGCCTCATCGAGGCGCTGCGCACACGCGCGGCCGAGGAGATCGCTCGCGGGATCACGCTGGCCGGCCCGCACCGCGACGACGTCGCCATCGACCTCGACGGTCGGGCAGCGCGTGGGTCGGCATCACAGGGACAGCAACGCAGCATCGTTCTGGCCTGCAAGCTCGCCGAGGTTCGCTATCTGCAGGACGCCGCGGGTGTGGCTCCGGTCATCCTTCTCGACGACGTGCTCAGCGAACTCGACCCGCAGCGCCGCGCCCAACTGCTCGCGCTGCTCGCGGCGCCGGCGAGCAACCAGGTTCTGGTCACGACCACGGAGCCATTCTCCGGCGTCGACGGTTTCGACGACGTGCTCTACCACTCGGTGCGTGCCGGCGTGATCACCGAGGATCCGCGCAGGTGAGCGAGGAGCGCCTTTCGGACCTCATCGACCCCGCGTTGCGCGGTCTCGGCGTGCGCGGCCAGGTGCGCGAGGAGCGCCTGCGACTCGCGCTCTCCGACGTCGTCGGCGCCGGTCTTGCGTCACTCTGCCGCGCCGAGCGACTCGACCGCGGCGTGCTCCTCATCGCCACCGCGAACAGCGCGCTTGCGCACCAGCTGCAGATGGACGCACCTCGAGTCATCGACGCCCTCAACCGGCGAGTCGGTCAGGATCTGGTGCGCAGGATCCGTTTCACGGGGATGTGATCCGCCAACGCAGGCTAGGCGACGCGCACCGGCATGATGATGCAGAGGTAGTCGTCGCTTCCCACCGGTCGGATGACACCGGGCTGCAGCGACCCGTTGAAGGAGAGGATCACCTCGTCCGAGTCGAGCGCGGAGAGGGCGTCGAGCATGTAGCGGGCATTGAACGCGATTTGCACATCATCGCCCTTGACCGTCGCGCTCAATGGCGCCTCGTCGTCGCCCACCTCGGCGGTCTGTGCGAGCAGGGTCAGCGTCCCTTCCCCGATGCGCAAGCGCACCGGGTTGGCGGCGTCACGAGCGAGGACCGCTGCGGTCTTCGCCTCGCGCAGCAGCGATGCCGTCGAGAGGCTCACCGTCGTCGTCGACTCGCCGGGAATCACCTGCGTGTAGTTGGGGTACGTCCCCTCGATCAACCGCGAGGAGATCTCCACGTCCTTCAACGTGAAGAACACCTGGTTGCGCGCATGCGCAAACGCGATGCCGACCGTGGGGCGGCTCGGGTTCACCGCGCGAGCAACCTCAGCGAGATGTCGCGATGGGACGATCACGGACGTGACCGGCGGCGTGCCGTGCACGGTCACATCGATGGTCTTGACCGCAAGGCGGTGGCGATCGGTGGCCGCCATGGTCAGGCGGCTGCCCTCGATCTGGAGGAGCACCCCGGTCAGCACCGGCGATGCTTCGTCTGAGCTCGCCGCCATGACCGTCTGGGTGATCGCACTCTGCAGGGTCGGAGCGTCGACCTCGATGACCGTGTCGGTGTCACGGGCGGGAAGCGGCGGAAACTCGACCGCATCGATGCCGTGCAGATTTGCCCGGTGCACCCCGCCGGTGAGCTTCAACACCTGTGAGGTCGGCTCCAGCTCCATCGAGCACGGAGCGTCGCCGAGCGAGGAGACGAACTCACCCAGGAGCCGGGCCGGAACCGTGGTGCGGCCTTCCTCCAGGACGGTAGCGGGGACGACCACGGTGATGGTGAGATCGAGATTGGTGGCGGTCACCCGGAGTCCTTCCGCTGCGGTCTCGAGGAGCACGTTGCTGAGCACGGGGAGTGTCGACCGCGGCGACACTGCTCGCGACACCAGCCCGAGAGCACCACTGAGCGTGGACGACGAGACGGTTGCTTTCATGGACGGCTCCTCAGCGGATGCTGCGTTGTCACCAGACTTAATAAGTATGACCTGCAGAGTCTTTTAACCAGTAGACGATGTAGTGGTGGGGATATGGGGGACAACCCGCGGGGCGATCTCATCGCGGGCCGCCGGCCGTGTATGGCCTGTGCGGAAACGGGTGCGGTTGTCCACCCGTTGTCCACCGACAACGCGTGGGCGCACAGAGTCCACACCCTCGCCACCCGCGCGCGCACAGGGTTGTCAACGGCTGTGCAGGTGCTCGCGGATGGCGCGCACCTCACCCTGGAGTCGCACGTCCTCGCGCATGAGCTCGGTGATCTTCTCGATCGCATGCAAAGCTGTGGTGTGGTCGCGTCCACCAAAGGCACTGCCGATGACCGGGAGCGACGACTCGGTCTCCTCGCGGATCAGGTACATCGCCACCTGGCGAGGGAACACGATGTTCTTGTCGCGCCGCTTGCCCTTCATCTCCTCGACGGAGATCCCGTAGTGACCCGCAACCGACATCTGGATGGTCTCGATGCTCAGCGGTGTCGAGTCGTGGACGGGGATCACGTCCTTGAGAATTTGCTGCGCCGCCTCGAGCGTGATCTGCTGACCGTTGATCGACGCGTGCGCGAGCACGCGGATCAGCGCCCCCTCGAGCTCGCGGATGTTCTTCTGGATCCGGTGCGCGATGAATGAGCACACCTCGTCAGGTACCAGCTTGCTGTAGGGACCGAGCTTGGTGGTGAGAATCGCAAGCCGCGTCTCGAAATCCGGAGGCTGGATGTCGGCCATGAGGCCGCCCTCGAAACGGCTGCGCAAGCGATCCTCGAGGGTGGGAATGTCTTTCGGAGGACGGTCGCTGCTCACCACGATCTGCTTCTGAAATTCCTGCAGCGCGTTGAAGGTGTGGAAGAACTCCTCACGGGTGTGGTCCTTGCCGGCGAGGAACTGGATATCGTCGATGAGCAGGACGTCGACGCCGCGGTAGCGCATCCGGAACTCCGCCGGGCGGTTCTCGACGATCGACGCGACCATCTCGTTCATGAACTTTTCCGACGTGACGTACGCGACCTTGGCGTGCGGATGCGTCTCGCGCACCGCGTGACCGATCGCGTGCATGAGATGCGTCTTCCCGAGACCCACACCTCCGTAGAGGAACAGCGGGTTGTAGGCCTTGCCCGGCGCCTCGGCGACCGCGCGGCACGCGGCATGCGCGAAGCGACTCGAGTTGCCGACGACGAAGGTGCTGAACGTGAAGTTGGGGTTGAGCCGGGAGTCGGTGGCGCCGTCCTCGGGTTCGCTCACCTCATAGGTCGGATCCGGCAGATGCGGTGGTGCATCGGGCGGCGGTGACGCCTCCGGATCGACGGTGATGACGACCTCGCAGTCGCGCCCGAGAACGCCCGAGAGCGTCTCGCGAATCAGGGGGACGTAGCGCTCGCTCACCCAGTCCCTCGCGAAGATGGTGGGCACGCCGACGGTGAACGTGTGTCCGTCGGATTCGACCAGGACGGCGTTCGCGAGCCAGGCCTCATATCCGGGCCGGACCACCTGGAAGCGCAACTCCTCCTGGGCGACTTGCCAGAGCTGCTGCGGGTCCATGCTCGCGGTCGAGCTCGTGCCCTCGATGACGGGCTCCAAGCGCGCGGGCTGATCACCAACGATGCCGGCGACTGTTCGATCCACTCGTTCCTCGGGTTGGCCGTCCGATCACAACCACTTGTCCACAACTTGTGCACAGCGGTGGATAAATGCATGGCCGCTGGTGGCCGGGGGGCTTGGTGAGACGAATGGAAGAACTCCCGCTCCCGCGCAGCTTCGGGAGTCTAGCAATGCGCGGCCCCGGCCACAAGCGGCGCGAGCGCATCAGATCAAGGGGTGGGCAGCCCACCCCTTGATATACTCGCGACGCAACCCCGTCGGGCTATGCGGTGCCCAGAGCGCCCCCGACGTTGATCCATGTCTCGGAGAGACGGCTATCAAGCGGACCTACCAACCCAAGAAGCGCTACCGGCGCAAAACCCATGGGTTTCGCATACGCATGTCGACTCCCGGAGGTCGCCAGGTGCTGAAGGCGCGGCGTCGCAAGGGTCGCAAGCGCCTCACGCCGGCACCGACGCGATGAACCGTCGGCATCGCCTTTCCGGGCGACGCCGGATCGCCGCGGTGCGGGAGACCGGCAGGGAGGTTCGCTCCGGGGCGCTCCGTCTTCGAGCCATCCCCGGCGAGGACGCGGTGTCGCGGGTCGCGTTCGCGGTGCCGGGCGCCGGCGGAGCGGTTCGCCGGAATCGGGCCCGGCGCCGGCTTCGAGCCGCGATCGCCCCTTTGCTCCCGGAGTGCGCCAGACTCGACCTCGTCGTGAGTCTGCCCGGGAGCGCTGCGGAGATGCCCTTCCCCGAGTTGCAAGCCGCCCTCGCGTCGGCGCTGAGGGCCGCCGGTCAATCGGTCCAGGCACGGGCGCCGGGATGAGGCGCGTCAGCCTGGTGGTGATCCGGATCTACCAGGTGACCTTGGGTCCGCTCTTCGGGATGATGAGCAGCTGCCGCTACGAGCCCACCTGCTCGCACTACGGCTACGAGGCGGTACAGCGCTTCGGCGCTCGCCGGGGCTGGTGGCTCGCCGTGCGGCGGATCGCCCGCTGCCACCCGTTCCATGAGGGCGGCTTCGACCCGGTGCCCGAGACATACATCAGCTGGCGCGCGGCGCGTCGCATGCACCGCGATGCGACCCAGCCGGGGAGCGCTGCATGATCGGCGCCGCTACAACCACTTCGTCCGGGTTCAACCCGCTCTCGATCTTCTCGATTCTGCAGTACCCGTTCATATGGGTCCTGGACGAGCTGGTCAAGGTCTTTACCGCTGTCGGGCCGCTGAAGGCCATCGGGGCGTTTGGCTTGAGCGTCATGGTGCTCACGATCGCGATTCGGGCGGTGCTCTTTCCGATTTTCGGATGGCAACTGAAGACGTCACGCCGAATCCAGGCCGAACAGCGGCTGGTCGCTCCTCAGCTTCAGGAGCTGCGCAAGAAGTACAAGAAGGAACCGCAGCGGCTGAGTCAGGAGATGAACGCCCTCTACAAGGAACACGGCATCAGCCCGTTCTCGAGCTTGACGGGATGCATTCCAGCGCTCGTGCAGATGCCGGTGCTCATCGGTCTGTACCAGTCGATCCGCCACTTCACAACGGCGGGCGTCCTGCCTGGATCTGACAAGGGATTTCTCTGGATCAGCGACGTGACCCAATCAGCGCAGCAAGCCTGCTGTGCGAAGGGCGACTACCTCAACGCGCTCGCGCATCCGGCTCTGCTGATCCTGCCGCTGCTGGCCGGATTGTTCACGTTCGCGCAGTCGCGGATGATGATGCCCCCGTCGCGTCCCGACATGACCGACCAGGAGCGCTCCATGCAGGGCATCACCAAGCAGATGTCGTTCATCTTCCCGGTGATGATCTTCGTGTTCAGCTTCCTCTTCCCGCAAGGACTGGCGATCTACTGGGTGACCGGCACGATGTTCATGGTGGCGCAGCAGTATCACCTGCTCGGCTGGAACGGCCTCAAGGTGCCCGCGTGGTTCCCGGGAGCCAACCGTGTCACCGCACTGACGATCCCGCGCACGCCGGTTGCGGTGAAGACCGGGGCGGGCAGAGGCACCCCGGTAGTTGCCGCCAGTGGTGGCAAGAACGGAACGCGCAACGGCACCAAGCCGGTCGCAGACGACGAGCAGGTGCGGTCCCAGAGCGCCACGGCGCGCTCGCTGGCGCGCACGGGAACGCGCCAAAACAGGCCGAATAGACGGAGGCGGCGTCGCTGAACACGACGCTGGGGAGAGAAGTGGTGAGTGAGAGACGGTTTCCAGAAGTCGAGATGGAGGCCGAGGACGGCGTCGAGGCGCGCGGGGCGACCATCGAGGAGGCGGTGAGCAATGCGCTCGCGCAGCTCGGGGCGAACCGCGAGCAGGTGGAGGTCCAGGTGATCTCCGCCGAGAGCCGGGCGATGCCGGGCGAGCGCCTCTCGACCGGTGAGCGGCGGGTGCGCGTCTATCGGATCGACGAGCACGCCGCCAAGGCGAGGGCACTCCTCGAGGAGTTGCTCACCCGCATGGAGGTGCCATGCCGCGTCAGCGTCCGTCGTGGCACCGGGACGGCCGGCGCATCGTCAGGCGGTCCGGTGATCCTCGACATCGCGGGTGATGACCTCGGCCTGCTCATCGGCTGGCGCGGGGAGACGCTGCGCTCACTGCAGACCGCGCTCAACCTCATGCTCGGAGAGGAGGGCGTGGAGAGCCGCCGGGTGATCCTTGACGTCGAGCGCTACCGCGCCCGGCGTGAGGACCAGGTGCGCGAGCTGGCCGAGCGCCTCGCGCTCCGCGTCAAGCGGACCGGTGAGGCGTACACCCTCGACCCGATGCACGCCTACGAGCGTCGGGTGATCCACATGACCCTCGCCGACGACCCAGGCGTCACCACCGAGAGCAGCGGGACCGAGCCCGCGCGCCGCGTGGTGATCAACCCGACGGGTCCGGCGCAGGGCGGCCCTCCGGAGCGCTTCGAGCGACCGCGTCAGGGCAGGTCGGGCGGGCGGCCGTACTGACTGGGTTCGCCGTCGAGCCCCTCTCCGGAGGGACAAGGCTGACAGCCGTCCCGCTGCCTGGCCGCACCTCGGTCGCCGTGGCCTTCATGGTCGGGGTCGGATCGCGCCATGAAGCGCTCTCGAACAGCGGCATCAGTCATTTCGTCGAGCACATGGTGTTCAAAGGCGGGGCGCGCTACCCCACCGCGAGAGACGTCAGCGAGGCGATCGAGGGTGTCGGCGGCGTCCTCAACGCGGCCACCGATCGTGAGACGACGGTGTTCTGGACCCGCGTGCCGGCGGAGAAGCTGGGAGTCGCCGTCTCGGTGCTCACCGACATGCTCCTGAGCCCCGCCCTCGACGACACCGAGGTCGTCAAGGAGCGTCAGGTGGTCATCGAAGAGCTGCGCATGTACCAGGACAACCCGCAGGACTACGTGCACATCCTCTTCGACGAGGTCATGTGGCCGGACCACCCGCTCGGCTGGGACGTCGCCGGCCGCGAGGAGACAGTCCAATCCTTCACCGCCGCCGACTGCAGGACCCACCTCACGACCCATCTGCTGCCCTCGACGCTGGTGATCAGCGTCGCGGGGGGATTCGAGACCGCGGACGCGGCGGAGTTGATCGACGGGGCTATCGGGGCGTGGGCGGCGGCTCCGCGAGCGACGCCTGCAGCGGCGGTCGCCGCAACCCCACCGTCAGGGCCGCCGCTGCGTCTGATCCGGCGAAGCGCCGAGCAGGCGAACATTCTCGTCGGCGCCCGCGCGCCCTCGTACAACGACCCCGACCGGCACGTCGCCGACATCCTCAACGTGATTCTCGGAGAGGGGATGTCGAGCCGGCTGTTTCTCGAGCTGCGCGAGCATCGCGCCCTCGTCTACGACGTCCACTCGTTCATGAGCCGGCTGTCCGACACCGGCGTGCTCGGGATCGGTCTCGCCTGCGAGCCGCGGCGGGCCGCCACCGCGCTCGAGGCCGCGATCGCCGAGCTCCGCAAGCTCGCCGAGGAGCCGGTCGGCGACGCGGAGCTGACCAAGGCGCGCGAGTACACCAAGGGACGTCTGCTGCTCGGCTTGGAGAGCACCTCGGCGCTGTGCGAGTACGCGGGACAGCAGCTGCTGCTCCAGGGCCACATCCTGACTCCCGACGAGCTGGTGGCCCGGCTCGAGGCGGTGGACGCCGCGCAGGTGAGCGCGCTTGCGGGACGTCTGCTCTCCTCGGGGCTTCGCGCTGCCGTGGTCGGCCCCTTTCGCAGTGAGACCCGCTTCGAGAAGGCGATCGCGTGATGCGCGCGTGTCAGACTTTCGCGCCGTGAGCCTGGAACGAACCCTCGTGCTCGTCAAACCCGACGGCGTGCAGCGCCATCTCGTCGGTGAGGTGATCGCTCGGCTCGAGCGTCGCGGCCTGCACCTGGTCGCGCTCAAGCTGATGCGCATCGACCAGGACCTCGCTCAGCGTCACTACGCGGAGCACCGAGGCAAGCCGTTCTTCGACGGCCTGATCGACTTCATCACGTCCTCCCCGGTCGTCGCCATGGTGTGGGAGGGCGATGACGCCGTCGCGCAGGTGCGCGCCGTGATGGGAGCGACCAACCCGTCGTCCGCGGCGCCGGGGAGCATCCGCGGCGATCTTGCAGTCAACATCGGCAATAACGTGGTGCACGGGAGCGACTCGCCGGGACGTGCCGCCGAGGAGGTGGCCCTGTTCTTCGCGCCGGACGAGCTCGTCGAGTGGAGCGCCGCCGACACCCCCTGGGTCAACGGCTAGAGGGCTGTTCCGCTCCACCGGTCGGAGCTCGCGCCGCGGCGAGTCTGCGCATGCGCCGGCGGCGCCAGCGCCAGGCCTCGAAGGCGGCGATACCAAGCGCCGGGACCGCCAGCTCGGTGGTGGAGGCCGGCTCGAATGTCGGGCTCGCACCCAGTCCACCGAAGTGGTCGACGGGCCAGATACGCAGGATCGCCTTGGCAAGGATGTTCTTGCGCGGGACCAGTCCGAACACGCGCGAGTCGCTCGAGAAGTTGCGGTTGTCGCCCATCACGAAGTA
Source organism: Candidatus Dormiibacterota bacterium (assembly GCA_036833315.1). Taxonomy (GTDB): domain Bacteria; phylum Chloroflexota; class Dormibacteria; order Aeolococcales; family Aeolococcaceae; genus Palsa-851. The sequence goes on along the minus strand of DAITPY010000001.1, from coordinate 11,890 downwards.
GTCGCCCGCCGGGATGGTGAGGGCTTTGGGAGTGGCCGACGCCTCGCCGCCGGCGATGCAGCAGTCCTTGAGGGTGGTCCACGACCCCGGGAGGTACGGCTCCCGCAGCAGCTGAAACGGACCCGTGCCGCCCGGCTTGATCAACACCTGGGTCGGGGTGTGATCGCCGTTGATCTCGATGACGTCGCCCGGAAGCCCGATCACCCGCTTGATGAAATCCTGCGAGGGATCGGTCGGCGGGATGAGGATGACGATGTCGCCGCGCTGGGGGTTCTGACCGAAGTCGTACGAGATCTTGCTGGCGAGCAGGAGGTCCTGGTTCTGAAGCGTGTTGTCCATGCTCTCGCCATCGACGCGCACCGTCTGGAGCGCGAACGCGATCGCCACGTAGAGGACGACCGCGATCAGGAGCACTTCGACGGTGTCCCGGAGCCAGGCACCTTGCCACCAGGGGCTGGGCGCGACCGGTCCTTTTGGGGGCGAGACTACCTGGGCCACTCGGCCCGATTATGAGGCGAACCGTCCCGGGCGCCACATCGGTGGCGGCGATGCGCTGCTCCATCATGGGAACGTGACATTGGGGGCACGACGCGCCGCCGCGGCGCTGATCGCCGCGCTGGCGGCCCTGGGTTTCCCGATCGTGGCCTCCGCCCATGCGGAGCTGGTGTTGTCGTCCCCGGCTGCCGGCGCACATCTGGGCACGGCTCCGGGGGTCGTGGTGCTCGAGTTCAGCCAGACCATCAACGCCCAGCTGTCCTCGGGATCCGTCACGGACCCGGGGGGCCACAGCTGGAAGGGCCAGGCGGACAGCGGTGAGGAGATCCGGGTTCCGCTCGCCACCAACGTTCCCGGCGTCTACACGGTGGTCTGGGTGTCGGTGAGCCAGGTCGACGGCCACCGCATCAACGGCAACTTCAGCTTCGACGTCGGCGTGGTCGGGCGGCCGTCGCCCCAGATCGCCGCGAATCAGGCCCCGGGCCCACAGCTCTCGGACGTCGCGATCGGCGCGGTCAAGTGGATCGAGGCGCTCGCGCTGCTTGTCCTCGTGGGGCAGGTGCTGGTGAGCCGGCTTGCCCGCCGGGAGCCCCGGATCGAGTGGGTCAAACCGGGCTTTCGCGCCGCCAGCGTGGCGCTCTCGGCCGGCCTGGTGGCGGTCTGGGCGCAGGCGACGGTCGGGTCCGGAGGCCACAGTGTCTCGGCGTACCTGGCGTATTTCGGGGCGGGGCTCTCGGGAGCCGCCCTGCTGGCCCGGCTCGCCCTCGAGGCGCTGACGCTCGTCGCCGTCATCCGGGGCTGGCGGTCGCTCCCGCTATTCCTCGGCGGGTCGCTGGTGATGCTTGCGGCCGCAGGTCACGCCGCCGGCGTGCAACCCGCCTGGCTGGGGGTCGGGCTCGACGCGGTGCACCTGCTCGCGGCGGGGGTCTGGGCGGGCGGCATCGGCGCGCTCGCCCTGCTCCGCCCACCCGGCGGCTGGCGGTCCATCGAGGCTCGCCGCCTGCTCGGACGATTCACGCCGGTGGCGCTCGCCGCGTTCGCCACCACGGTCGTCGCGGGCGGCCTCGAGGCCATCGAGCAACTGGGATCGCTGCAATCGCTGTTCGGCACCGACTACGGTCGAGTCCTCCTCGCCAAGATGGCGCTGGTCGCGTGCATGCTGCCGCTCTCTCTGCTGGCCTGGCGCCTCGGCAGGCCCCGGGTGCGGGTCGAGGCCTCCATAGCCGTCTGCGTGGTCGCGGCGGCCGCTCTGCTCGCCTCCTTCCCCGCGCCGCCGACCGCCGCGGCGCAGCAGGCGGCGGACGCGGCCGCGCTCTCGCCCACGGCCGGGTTGCCTGCGGCCGGGGAGCTCACCATGGCCGGCCCGGCAGGAAGCGTGCTCGTGGGTCTGAGCCTCTCGCCGGGGATGCCAGGGCCCAATCGCGCCACCGTCTACGTGCTGCCGATCACCGGCAGCGCGGCCGCGAAGGCGGTGGTGGCGAACATCGCGGTCAATGGCGTCTACCACGCTCTCGTGCCGTGCGGCGCCACCTGCCGCCACGCGACGATCGATATCAAAGCCGGCGACACGGTCGCGGTCGACGTGCTCAACCAGGGAGGCGGCGAGGCCAGGTTCACCATCCCCGATCTCCCGGCGCCGTCAGGCGAGACCATGCTTGCGCGGTTCGAGACTGTGATGCACAAGCTGACCGGATATCAGTACAGCGAGGTGTTGAGCTCGGGCGCGACCACCGTGAGCGCCGAGTACGCGTCGGTCGCGCCGGACAGGACGACGTGGACGGTCGCCCACACAAGCCAGACGATCCTGATCGGCACCACCGAATACACGCGCGACGCACCCGGCGATCCCTGGCACACCGAGCCGGGGCTTTCGCGGAACACCGTGCCCTCCTTCGTATGGGACTTCTTCGAGCCGCTTGGCAACGCGCACGTCATCGGCCACGCCGTCCTCGGTGGCGTCCCGACCACAGTCGTCGCCGCGTTCGGGAACAAGGACGCATCCCCGATCTGGTTCACGTTCTGGGTCGACGGCTCCGGGGGAGTACGCCAGGCCGAGATGGACGCGCCAGGTCATTTCATGATCGACACCTATACGAGCTACAACCACCGGGTGCCGATCGAGGCGCCTGCCACGGGGTGATGCGAGCGGCGGTACTTCGCTGGCAGAATGGAGCCGGACGAGAACTCCCCCAGGGGATTCGGCTGTATACACGAGGCGAGAGATGGCCCTGCTGACCCAGACCCCGTACAAGGCACGAGCCTTCGACCTGTCCGGTCTGACCGGTATCTCGGACAACACGCTCGAGGTGCACTTCGGACTTTATGGCGGTTATGTCAAAAACACGAACCTCCTCAACGAACAGCTCGTGACCATGATGCAGGGTGGCCAGTCGTCAAGCCCCGCGTATGCGGAGCTCACCCGCAGACTCGGCTTTGAGTACAACGGAATGGTGCTCCACGAGTGGTATTTCGGGAACCTCACAAAGGCGAGTGGCGGCGGCATCTCGTCGTCGTCAGCGCTGGGTCGCGCGCTGGGTGAGTCGTTCGGCGACATCGAGACCTGGCGCAAGGACTTCAGCGCAATCGGCGCGATGCGCGGTGTCGGCTGGGCGGTGACGTATCTCGACACCGCGACCGGGCGCCTGAGCAACCACTGGATCACGCTCCATGAGGACGGCAACATCGCCGGCTTCAGGCCCATCGTCGTGATGGACGTGTGGGAGCACGCGTTCCTGCTCGACTACAAGCCCGCGGAACGTCCCAAGTACATCGAAGCCTTCCTCGCCAACCTCGACGCCGACGCGGCCGAGGGGCGCCTCACCGGAGCAGCGGACCGCCCCATCGGCTGAGCGTCAGCCCTCGTCGCCAGGACCTCAGAGCGGCGGACCGCCGAGGCGCCGGTAGAGGGCGTCGAGGTCGGCCTCCTCGGCCCAGTCGATGACGATCCTGCCCCCGCCAGCTTTGCGGCGGTGCAGGCGGACTGGGGCGCCAAGCGCCCGTTCGAGCCCGCGCCGCAAGGCGACGTCGTCGGGCGCCGGGGGCGCCGAAGCCCGCGCGGCGCTTCGTGCACGGGCCGCAGCCGGCGCGCCGCGATCGAGCCGAGCCTGGACCGCCTGCTCGGTCTCGCGCACGCTCCAACCGTCGGCGATGGCCGCCGCGGCGAGCGCCTCCTGATCGGGGGCGTCCGGCAGCACCAGGAGTGCGCGCGCGTGGCCTGCTGTCAGCTGCGAGCCGGCGACCGCCTCCTGGACCGGCGCCGGGAGGTTGAGCAGCCTGATCGCATTCGAGATACCCGAGCGGGTGCGCCCGAGGCGGAGCGCGATTGCCTCGTGGGTGAGACCGAAGGCGTCGGCGAGGCGTGCGTAGGCGGCGGCCTCCTCCATGGGGTTGAGGTCGGTGCGGACCAGGTTCTCGGTCAGCGCCATCTCGAGCGAGTGACGGCTCGACTCGGCGGCCGGCCGGACTATGGCGGGGATGGCCGAGACCCCCGCCAGCTGGGCCGCGCGCAGCCGCCGCTCACCGGCGACGAGACGGTAGGCGTCGTCGCCATCGCGCTGGACCACGATGGGGTGGAGCAGGCCGTGGAGGCGAATCGAGTCGCCGAGTGCTCTGAGCGATTCGGGGTCGAAGGACCGGCGCGGCTGCTCGGGGTTGGGCGCGACGGTGCGCGGGTCGAGATTGACCAGGGGCGGACCCTCGCTCGGATCGGGCTCGCTGGTGAGCAGAGCCTCGAGGCCACGCCCGAGCCCGCGGCGCCGGAACGAGCGCGGCGGCGCCGTCTCGTCGCTCACGCAGGACCCGGCACGTCGGCTGCCGCGAGGATCGCGGCGCCACGGATGCGCGCGTCGAGATTGGCGCTCAATTCACGGTAGGCGATCGCGCCCCTGCAGTTCGGGTCGTAGCGGTTGATCGGCAGCCCATGGCTGGGCGCCTCACTCAGGCGCACGTTGCGGGGGATCAGCGGGGTCAGGAGTTGATCGCCGAAACGGGCGCGGACCTCGTCCACCACCTGGTGGGCGAGTGCAAGCCGGGCATCGAAGAGGGTCATGACGATGCCGGCGACCCCAAGCGTTGGATTGAGCTCGCGACGGAGCAGCGCGAGGGTGTGCATGAGCAGCCCGAGGCCCTCGAGAGCGAAGAACTCGCACTGGATCGGGATCAGCAGCGCCTGCGCCGCGACCACGGCATTGATGGTGAGCAGCCCGAGGCTGGGCGGTGAGTCGATCAGGATGTAATCGTCGTCCGACGCCAGCGCCTCGACGGCATATTGCAAACGCCGCTCACGCCGGGCCAGGTCGACCAGCTCGATCTCGGAGCCTGCCAGGGCGATGTCGGAGGGCACGATGTCAAGTCCCGGAACCATGGTGGGAATTCGCGCTTCCGCCAGCGCCCGCCCCAGCACGACGACATCGTAGATGCTGGTCTCGACGTGAGTGCGGTCGATCCCGAGGCCGGAGGTCGCGTTCGCCTGTGGGTCGATGTCGATCAGGAGCACCTTCCGACCCATCTCAGCCAGGGACGCGCCCACGCTGACGGCCGTGGTGGTCTTGCCGACCCCGCCCTTCTGATTGGCGACAGCGAGGATGGTTGGTGGCACGGTTAGCGGCTGATTATGGGCGGATCGCGCCGCGGGCCACCCGGACGGTGAGTTATCCCGAGTTTCCCCAGGCTCTGCAAGGCCTCGTGGCGCCTGCCTGAACTGAGCAACCCACAGCCCAGCCCCAACCTGTGGATAACTTAAATCCGGCGTACATAGCCGCGCAGGTGGCGTTCTGCACCCAACTTGACGGTGAAACACCCTCTCGAATACCGTTGCCGACGTGCCCGAGGAAGTCCCGGCCGGCCCGCGCCCGACGTCGCCAGCCCAGGATGGGGACGTTGCGCTCGAAACCGGATTCCTGCTGGGCTTGCTTGTCGGCGAGGGCCATTTCGGGGGGGACGGTCGCCAGCCCCAGGTGACGCTCCGGATGCACGTGCGCCACGAGGAAACCTTCGAGTGGCTCCGACGCACCTATCCCGGCAGCGCGCTGTACGGCCCCTACCATCACGGCGGGCGTTCGTATTTCCAGTGGTCCGCCCGAGGAAGATATCTCCGCGACCAGATCGTTCCGCTGGTGCAGCGTCATCGAGCGCTGCTCGACGCCTACACCTCGGCGCGTTTCGACACCATGTGCGAGCGGTACCGGATCGACCCCGACCCGAGGCGGGACTCGCCGGACGCCGGCCAGCTGCCGGGTCCGGGCCGGGATTCGGGCGGCTGAGCGCGCCCGGCTACAATCCGGTGCGATGCTGGCCCCCTCCGCCCACACCTGGCGGCTGATCGTCGCCGCCCCACCGCGTGAGGTGTTCGCTGTGATGGAGCAGATGATCGGTACCCCGCCATACCGCTACGAGGTCGTCGGCGACACCGAGGCGCGCATCATCGAGCACCGGCGCCGCGGTCTTTTCGGCCAGTGGGGCAAGCCCAAGGTGCGCATCCGGTGGGTACGGTGCAGGGCACTCGAGGTCACCGAGGGAACCTCGGTTGAGATCGAATCGAGCTCCGGAGGCGGCCTCATCTTCAAGGCGATGGGCAAGGCGGACGGGGGCCCGGTGAGCCGGGCCCTGCAGGTGATCCGGTTGCTCACCTCCGGCGCCGAGGATTCCCGGACCCTTTATCGAGACCGGCGCATCCCGCCCGGGCCGGTGACCCTGGTTGCCTCATGGGCGGGAATGCCCTATCGCCTGTTCACCGAACCGCGGCATGACGCGCCTCGGGGCCGGGAGATCATCACCGCGACCGAGGTGGAGGCGCTCGCCGAGCGAGCCGGTCAGTTCGTCAAGGTGCGCGTCGCCGGCGTCGACGAGGGATGGGTCGAAAGCGACCAGATCGTCCCGGCGCCGGCCGTCTCGACCCGCGAAGCGCAGATCGAGACGGCGCGGTTCACCTGATAAAGCCGGTGAATGGCTCGAGCCGCAGCAGTGCCGCGGTTAGCGCACGTGAGTGGAGAGTCCGCCGAGTGCGACGGTTTGCGCCTCTCTCCGAGTGGTGACCCTGCTCCCTGCGGTCAGTGCTCCACCACAGCGCTGGTCGGGAAGGACGTGGTACTCGAACAATCGTTCATTGGCGATGGTCCTCCTTTTGCCTGAGTGCCACGGCACCGCTTCCGCATGCGTCGTGTTCGAGGCGGGGCGGGTCCGGGCCGAGAGACGCCCTCAAAGTGTATCCCGGTTCGGAGCCGCGGCGTGAGCATCACGCCGGATTCGCCCGGCCTTCGCCTCGACGACTTCCACCTGGGCGCGTCGGTGCGTACCGCCGACGGGCACCATGCGGGCACCCTGCAGCGCATCGTTGTCGACGGCGAATCCTGGCATCCGCACGCCCTGATCGTGCGCGAGACAGAGTGGTTCTCCGGCCGGGTCCTGGCCCCGGGCGCGGGCATGATGGTCGCCGAGGTGATCGTGCCCTTGCGGGCCGTCGCCGAGGTCGGTCCTGAGGAGATCCGGCTGAACCTGGACAAACGCGCGACCCGACGGCTGCCGCCGTACTTGAGCTACCAATACCGACCGCTGCAGGCCGGCGATGGTCTGGGCTATGCGGCGGCGCTGGTCGGCGGCCAGCTCGGTGCCGGCCCGATGTTTCCCCGCCTCGACGAGACCGCCGACAAGCCCGACGGGGACATCGAGATCCGCCACGGTGAGAACGTGATGATCGGGCACGGCGGCGACAAGCTCGGCACGGTGCAGGACGTGCTCTTCGACGACGGCGAGCTGGTGGGGATCGTGGTGCGGCCCACGGGTCTCTTCACGCACGACGTGGTCGTCCAGGTACGTTTTCTCGATCGCAGCGACGACCTGGCGCTGTTTGTGCGCATGACCCCAGAGGATGTGGCGAAACTCGCGGAGTTCGATTCCGGGAGCTGATCGCTCAGAGCGGCTGGCGACCCATGAATCCCGTGTCGCGAGGGTGCCAGAACTCGATCCGCTCCTCGCCGAGCCGCCAGCACAGATAGATCTGCTCGCCGTCACGGACCGACGCGAAGTCGACCAGGCCGGTCTCCGGGTCGCGCAGGATGACGCCGAGGCTCTCGAGGTCACCGGCGAGGCGCTGCACGTCGAGCAACGGCCCGGAGGCGGTCACCGCCGCCGCCGCGGACCCGTTGGTGGACATCGTGTGCCGGCCGGGCTCGCCGCCCTGCTCAGCGGCTGCCCGCTGTGCGATTCGCAGCGCCGTGAGCAGATCGGTGAGCCGGGGGAGCAGCGCGGTGGCCTCGGCATGCGTGAAGACGCGCTCCATGCCGGCAACCATGCCAGACGGAGCCCACCGGCGTCGAGGTCAGTAGATGCCGAGCTCGAGCTGGGCTTCGTCGGAGGCCATCGTCCGCGGGTCCCACGGCGGCGTCCACACCAGGTTGATGTGCACATCGCGCACGCCGGGGAGCGGTGCGCACACCGCGTGCGCCTGGGTCTCGATGATCGGCCCCATAGGGCAGTACGGCGTGGTGAGGGTCATGTCGATGGTGAGCAGGCCCTCGTCGTCGATGCTGGTCCCGTAGATCAGACCGAGCGAGACGATGTCGATGCCGATCTCCGGGTCGTACACCTCGCTCAAGGCGCCGCGGATGAGCTCGTCGGACGCCTTCGCCTCGGGCTGTGTGGTCATATGGGTTTCCTCGTTTCGGTTTCGCTCAGACCTTCGAGCAGCGCGTTCCAGACCAGGGTGGCGCACTTGACTCGCACCGGGTATGCCCGGACGCCGCGCAGGGCTTCGAGATCGCCGATGTCGTCGCCCTCTGTGGCGGACGTCCCGTCCCCGGTGAGCATGGCGCGAAACTGCTCGGCCAGCCGGGCGGCGCCGGTGACACTCATACCCGTCACCGCCTCGCAGAGCATGCTCGCCGATGCCTGGCTGATCGAGCAGCCGCGACCGGTGAAGCCGATCGCCGCCACCGTGCCGCCGTCGAGTCGATAGCTCAGATCGATCTCGTCGCCGCAGAGGGGGTTGTTGGCCTCGATGACCCGGTCCGCGGGGTCCACGGTCTGATGGTGGCGGGGATTGCGGTAGTGGTCGAGGATGATCTCGCGATAGAGGTCGTCGTCGACCGGCGTGTATCCGACTGCCATACATCCATCGTAGTCCAACGGTTCGGGAGCAAAACCTGGGAGCGCGCCCCGAGAATGGGCGCATGGCTCGCCCCGGCTTCCGTGCGCGTCCCGCCGGCCGGCGGCCAGATCCGGCGTTCTGGCTGCTCACCGGCCAGCTGATCATGTTCGTCGGCGTGGCCGCCGTGTTTCCCATCGCCCCGCTCTACGTCGCGCACCGCGGTGGGAACTCGGTGGCGGTGGCGATTTTCATCGCCGGGCCGCTGGTGGCCAACACGCTGGTGCAGGTGCCGGCCGGGCGGCTCTGCGATCGGTGGGGTCGCAAGCCGTTCCTGGTGGGACCCCGCCTCGTGTATGCGGTGCTCTCGATCTTCCTGTTCCTCGACATCGGCTCGTTGCCCGTGCTCACCGCCCTGCGCATCGTGATGGGCGCGTGCGCGGGCGCTTACGTCCCGGCGCTTCGCGCGGCGCTCACCGACCTCAGCGCACCTGAGCAGCGCGCCCAACGCTTCTCTCAGCTGCAGGCGTACGAGATGGTCGGGCTGCTGGTCGGCCCGCTGATCGGGGGAGCCGCGGCGCTGTGGCGTGACTCGGCGGTGTTCGGCGTCACCGGGCTGTCCATGTTCATCGGCATCGGCCCGATGCTCCGGGTCCCGGAGACCCGGGCGACGCCCGAGGTGCAGGTCACCGGGAAGGAGCCCTTTCGCTGGTGGCGCATGCGCGGCATCGTGGTCCCCATCGTCGCCCTCTTCGCTGTCGGCACCATCTGGTCGATGTACGACGTGGTCTGGCCGCAATATCTCGCTGCGCGTGGCAACGGCCCGCTGATCATCGGCCTCTCGGTGAGCATCTTCGCGCTGCCGATCCTGGTGCTCGCCCGTGCCGGCGGACGACTGGCGGATCGAGCCGACCGGCGCAAGCTGGTGAGCGCGGGAATGCTGGCGGTCGCTGTGTGCGCTGCGACCTACCCGTTTCTGCGTTTCCTGGCGGTGATCCTCGTGGTCGGGGCGATCGAGGCGGTGGCGACGGTGATCCTCGAACCGAGCCTGTTCGCGGTGATCAGCGACAGCACGCCGGCGGCGCTCCGCGGCCGCGCCATGGGGCTTGGGGGCCTGTACCAGTTCTCGGGCATGGCGTTCGGCGCCGCGGTGCTCGGCTCCCTGTACGGCCTGAACGCTGGACTGCCGTTCTGGGGAGGCAGCGCCATCCTGCTGGGCGGGGCGCTCGTCTGCGCGCTCTGGCTCCCCGGACGCCCCGCGGTCGCGTCCCATGTCATCCAGCCGGCGGCATTTCCGGTGCTCGAACGTGAGCAGGGATAAGGCGTCGCGGCCGGCGCCGCTGCTGCTCGGCCACGGTGCGTCGGGCACCGCCGCGTCGATGCGCCCCTGGGTCGCGGCGCTCGCCGCTCTGGGCGTGGTCGCCGAGGCGCTGGAGCTGCCCAGGTCGAGCCCCGAGCGCGCGGTGGGTGTGTTCCGCGACGCGTTGCGAGCGAGCCCGGACGCGGCGCTCGGCGGCCACTCGTACGGCGGCCGGATGGCGAGCATGCTCGCGTCCGAGCAGCCGGTCGCCGCGCTGGTGCTGCTCAGCTATCCGCTCCACCGGCCGGGCCATCCCGATGAGCTGCGCACCGGGCACTGGTCGCGAATCGAATGTCCCGTCCTGTTGCTTTCCGGCGAGCGCGACCCGTTCGCGAAGATCGACCTGCTCCGCGACGCCGTGCGCGTCTTGCGCAACGCCGAGCTGGTCACGTACCCAGGCCAGGGTCACGGGTTGCTCGGGGTGCGGGACGGTGCCGCGGCGCGGATCTCCGCATTCCTGCGTGAGGTCGGGTAACCAGACGCCGTCGCGCTAGACGCGGAAGACCCTGCGTACCTCGCCCAGCCCCTCGCCAAGGGCGTCGATCTCCTCGTGGGTCGTGTACAGGTACACGGAGGCGCGCGCCATCGATGAGACGTCGTAGCGCGCCATCAGCGGCTGCGCGCAGTGATGTCCGGCACGAACGGCGATGCCCAGGCGGTCGAGGATGGTGCCGACGTCGTGGGCGTGCACGTCGGAGAGGTTGAAGCTCACCACCCCACCTCGCGACTCGAGGTCACGCGGACCGAAGATCGTGATATCGCCAACTTCGTCCAGAACGTCGAGGAGGTGACGGGTCAACGACATCTCGTGCTCGTGGATGCGATCGCGGCCGATCCCGTCGATGTAGTCGCAGGCTGCCGCGAGTCCGACCGCGCCGGCGACGTCGGGCGTGCCCGCCTCGAACTTGTGAGGCACGGTGTTCCACGTGCTGCGCTCGAGCGTCACGCGGCTGATCATGCTGCCGCCGCCGAGGAACGGTGGCATCCGCTCGAGCAGCTCCGGGCGCGCCCAGAGCACCCCGATCCCCATCGGCCCGCACATCTTGTGGCCGCTGAAGGCGATGAAGTCGCAGCCGAGGTCACGCACCGAGACCTGCATGTGCGGCACCGACTGCGCGGCGTCGACGCAGACCAGCGCCCCTGCCGCGTGGGCGCGCTCGGTGATCGTGCGGATGTCGTTGACGGTGCCGAGCACGTTGGACTGATGGCCGAGCGCGACCAGCCGGGTCGGGGGCGCGAGCAGCGCGTCGAGGTTGCCGAGGTCGAGGCGGCTGTCGGCGTCGATGTCGATCGCCGCGAGCTGGAGTCCGCGCCGCTCTGCGGCCAGTTGCCACGGCACCAGGTTGCTGTGGTGCTCCATGACCGTGACCACGATCCGGTCCCCGGGCTCCAGCAGCTGGGTCGCATAGGAGGACGCCACCAGGTTGATGGCCTCGGTGGTGTTGCGAACGAAGACGACGCCATCGCTCGGAGCATCGATGAAGGTGGCGACCCGCGCCCTGGCGCGTTCGAAGGCGTCGGTCGCATCGTTGCCGAGGGTGTGCACGCCCCGGTGCACGTTGGCGTTGCTGGTCGCGTAGTAGGCGTCGACCGCGTCCATCACCGCGCGCGGCTTCTGCGACGTCGCCGCCGAGTCGAGGTAGACGAGCGGATGGGCGCCGATCCGGCGTTCGAGGATGGGAAAGTCGGCGCGGATGCGGGCCACGTCGAGCCCGCTCTGCGGGATCACGTGCGTGGTCACTGCGCTGCCACCTCATCGGCCAGGGCGACGCGGAGCAGGCCCTCGTCGCTGGTCTCGATGCGGTGCACCCGCACCGGCTCCACGGCCGGCAGCGAGAGCGGGTCTCCGGTGCGGAGGTCGAAGCTCGACCCGTGCAGCGGGCACTCGATGACACAGCGCTCGATGTCGAGGTCGCCCTCGCTCAGCGACGCCTCGGCGTGACTGCAGGTGTCGT